>JBBQQX010000046.1:0-26507 GCA_038215405.1 Burkholderiales bacterium | reverse complement strand
ATCATGAAGGCGTTGACCATCACCAGGTCACCCAGCGTCATGTGACCCGCCACCACGCCTTGCGTTGCGCGCCACAGCATGGCAACCAGCCCGGTGGCGATGATCAGTTGCTGACCGGTGTTGAGCAGACTCAATGTGCGCTGGCTCTTGAGCGCAGCAAGGCGGTAGTTCTTCAGGTTCTCGTCGTAACGTGTCGCCTCGAACTCTTCGTTGTTGAAGTACTTGACGGTCTCGAAGTTCAGCAGCGAGTCGATTGCGCGGCTGTGGGCCTTGGAGTCCAGATCGTTCATGACCTTGCGAAACTGGGTGCGCCACTCGGTCACGGTCACGGTAAAGCTGATGTAGAACACCAGCGCAATGATGGTGATCAGGGCAAACCAGATGTCAAACTTGACCGCAAGGTAGGTCAGCACCATGGTCACTTCGATGAGTGTGGGGATGATGCTGTAGAGCGAATACGAAATCAGCGAGTTGACCGCGCGTGTGCCGCGCTCGATGTCGCGCGTGAGGCCCCCAGTCTGTCGCTCCAGATGAAAGCGCAGGCTCAGGGCATGCAGATGCCGAAACACCTGCAGCGAGATCGTGCGTGACGCGCCCTCAGTGGCTTTGGCAAACACCAGCTCGCGCAGTTCGGCAAACAAGGTGGTGGACAGGCGCAGCAAACCGTAGGCCAGCAGCAAGGCCGCCGGCACCACCAGCAAGGCGGTGGCGTCGATGCCGCCCTTGGGGTTCATGGTGTCGATCAGCTGCTTAAGCAGCAGGGGCACGCCGACGTTGGCGGTCTTGGCACCCACCATGAACGCCAGCGCCGCCATCACGCGCCATTTGTACTCCCACAAATAAGGGAACAGGCGTTTGAGCGTGGCCCAGTCAGAGCGGGGGGCGCCCGGGGTGGATGTTGAAGGGGCGCCGTGGCGGGCAGATGAATGGCGGCTCATAGGGGACAATCTCACTAAATATCATTGCGGGACAGTCCGCAGCTACACGCAGTGCGCCAGCTCTGTCGCCAACACTTTGTAACCCTCGATTGTGCCCATGTCCACCGCCCCAAGCCCAAACACCCCCAAGAGCCGCGCGCCCAGCGTGCAGTTGCCCACCGACCAGGAACTGGTGCTCAAGGTCATCCCCATGCCCGGTGACTGCAATGCCAATGGCGACATTTTTGGCGGCTGGGTCATGGCCCACGTCGACCTGGCCGGATCGGTGGTGCCGGCGCGCTACGCCGGAGGTCGCATGGCGACGGTGGCGGTCAATGAGTTTGTGTTCAAGCACCCGGTGCGGGTGGGCGATATCTTGTCGTTCTTCGCCAAGCTGACTCGCATCGGCCGGACCTCGATCACGGTGAAGGTGGAGGTCTTTGCCGAACGTTATGGTTCACAAGGCGAATACACCAAGGTGACCGAGGCGTCCCTCACCTATGTGGCCATTGACGAAGCGGGCCTGCCGCGTGAAGTGCTGCACAAGCTGATTTGATACGCTACATTTTTAATAGCTACTTGTGCTTATTTGACGAGGGCTAGTGGATCTTTTTATCTCCGAAGTCTGACACAAGGCCGTACCGTTGCGCAGGTCGGTCAAGACAAGCCCAACTGGGTGCGACTTGGCGGATTTTCAAAAATAAAACGTCGTTGCCCGCCCACTTGGTGGGGTCACCGTCACATTGATTCTGACGGAATCGCAATCTGCCGCGCCATCCAGGCTAACAACATGATCGCCTCCAAATGTCGAGTTGCGCACCACAGGCGGGTCAACTGAAACAACCGTGCAGGTCGCCCCAAAACCCACTACTGCGGCGGCGACGGTGGTGCCCGTAGGCATCGCGTTGTTATTGCCAATCAGGTTGTCATTCAGACGGTCGTTTGAATCCCGCACGCTCACCCTAAAGCCCTGACTGGATCGAGCTGACACCAAATCCACCCGGGCTGCGCTGGTCGCCAGCGTGATGATGATTTGGCGGCGAACCCGGATGTTGGAGCTCCAGGTGCCATCGCAGGTGCCAGCCACCGCTGGATGGCTATACGCCGCACCGGTGCCGGAGCCCGCGTTACCGGCGGCACCTGCGCCCTCACAATTAAACGTTCCGGTTGCGCCCCCAGCGTAGGCTTGCTCCGCCGCGGCATCGTAGAGGTCATTCTCGTTGTCATCGCGATAAAGCAAGCCGACATCGTAAAACGTCTCCCCTGATTGCCAGATGTTGTCGCCATTGCGATCAACGAAGCTCTCCTCGCCATCCAGGTAGGCCAGAATGGCTACCCGGCCATTGAGGGGGCGAAGTCCCTGGCTTGAGTAGGTCACGCCGCACTGCGACGCAATATCCAAGATGCAGCTACCTTGCACCAAACCATATCCCGCCACAAAGTTCACCACCGCACCCGCTGGCACCGGATTACCTTGTCGATCTGCCACCCGCATCGTCAGCTCGGTTTGAACGTTGTCGTATTCCAGCCCCTCAATGCTCAGCTTGGTGGCGCTCAACGATGCTGCATTCTGGGTCGCCCGGCCCGATGTCACAGCAACGCCAGCGGAGGATGCTTTGACCAAGGCATTGCCCACCAAAGCAGCCGTCACAATGACCGGCGTCGGTAGGCCGCCCGACGACACGGTGATGCTGGCCTCGCCCTTGCCATCCGTCGCCACAGTCTGAGGTGTCGCGCTGCCTGCCAGGGTAAATGTCACGCCAGCGCTGATGGTCGACGGATCGAGCGCAAAGTTTAGTATTTGCCCTGACATCGCGCCGCCCAGACTGTCCAGAACCTGAAACTTGAGCGTCGACTGCTTCAGGCCACCGCTGGCGGCAGATGACACCATGAGCGGCACGCTCGCCGAACCGAAAACCACATTGGCGACCTGGGCTGCGGTCACGTTAACCACCGTCGTCGCGGCAGGTGCACCCGCCGCTTGCGCCGTCAGGGTTACGGGCCCCGAGCAACTGGCCGCCGACTGGTAGCTTGTGCTCACCAGGCCAGCACTGCTGGAGGGGGCACTGGCAGGACTGAACGAGCCGCAATTGGCAGAAAAATTGACCATGAGCACCGAACTACCGACCAGCACCCCGTTAACGCGCCCTTGCACCGTCACCGTGGTTGACTGCAACGCGCTGATCGTGCTCGGCGCCGCTTGCATATTGGTCAACGAAACATCAGCCACCGAAGTCTGATAGTTGAGTGAAGCAGAGACTGAAGCGCCATTCACAATCGCAGTCGCTATCAGGCTGGTGGCCATCACATCGACCAAGCTCACAGGGCTGATTTGCACTTTGGCCACGCCACTGGCATTCGTCAGTACCGCCGACTGCGCCACCACGGCAATCGTCGAATCGGTCGTAAAGCTCACCAAACTGTTCGAAACAGGTGCTCCGGTTTGCGTTTCCAACTTCGCCTCGACATAGAAAAGTGTCCCGCTCCCTATCGCATTGGTCGGGATAGCGGCACCGGTTGCATCTACGATGGACAAAACCAGGGTCGACTCGTTCGGTACCGGCACGCGCGGATCCGCTTGCGGTGTGCCACCGCCGCCACAGGCAACCAGCATAAAAACCACAAGGGCGGCACAGACGATTTTGAACTGCTTCATTCCTGAATTCCTGATAAGTGTGGTTCATTCTATGGGGTGGCCCCACTCCGGCGTCATCGCCGCTGACAAAGGCTAATCACAACCCCGCGCTCCGCAGAGCCAGCGGGCGACTCAGTTGCAATGGCCACTGCATGTCGCCGGTAGGACGCGAATCCGATTGAATGGGCCCGTTCTGTCGCCCGCCCGACAGTGTGTCGGTAAAAACCCTGTCGGTCTTGCGGCGCAGAGCCGCTATAAACGCAAGGCTACGCAACAGGAGACCAAGTGCAGCTTCTACAACTGGTGATCAGCGGCATCGCACAAGGGTGCATCTACGCACTGATCGCATTGGGCTTCGTGCTCATCTACAAAGCCACCGAGACCGTGAGCTTCGCCCAGGGCGAGCTCATGATGTTGGGCGCGTTCGGCGGTCTGGCGGGCATGACGCTGCTCGGCTTTCCGTACTGGCTCTCGGTGCTGTGCGCCGTTGCGGGCATGGCGCTGTTCGGCGTGTTGCTGGAGCGCGTGGTGATCCGGCCGATCCTGGGGCAACCCGCGTTTTCCATCGTCATGCTGACCATCGGCATTGGCTATGTGGCGCGCGGCCTGATCACCATGATTCCCAATATCGGGACCGAAACGCACATGTTGCCGGTGCCGTACAAGGACGAGATATGGAACGTTGCCGGTCTGGTGCTCAACGTTGAACAGATGGTGGTGATTGGCGCCACCGGCCTGCTGTGCGCACTGCTCTACGCCCTGTTTCGCTACAGCAAGCTTGGCATCGCGATGCAGGCCGCTTCGCAAAACCAGCTCGCGGCCTATTACATGGGTATCCCGGTGAAGCGCCTCAACGGCATTGCCTGGGGCCTGGCCGCAGCAGTGGCCGCCATTGCCGGCCTGCTGCTGGCCCCCATTACTTTTGTGCACGCCAACATGGGCTTCATTGGCCTGAAGGCCTTTCCGGCCGCAGTCGTGGGCGGCTTCGGCAGTCTGCCGGGCGCCATTGTGGGTGGGTTGATCATTGGCATTGTGGAGTCGCTCTCGGGCTTCTACCTCCCCGACGGTTTCAAGGATACGGCCGCCTACATCGTGGTGCTCATCATGCTGGTGGTCAAACCCAACGGCTTGTTCGGCGAGAAATTGAGCAAGAAAGTATGAGATTCATCTTCAAGACCGATTACGGCCAGGACGTCAACCTGGCCAAGCACGGCGGCCACCTCTTTTGGTACGGTGCGCTACTGCTGGCGCTGCTGCTGGCGCCCTGGATGGTGCAGGAGTACTGGTTGGCGCAACTGACTTTTGTGCTGATTTATTCGATTGCGGGCCTGGGTCTGATGCTGCTGGCGGGCTTTACCGGCCTGTTCTCGCTCGGTCACGCCGCCTTTCTGGGCGTGGGCGCCTACACCCAGGCGGTGCTGACCAACATGAGCCTGCCGTTTCCATTGGCGCTGGCATGCGCGGCCGCACTGTCGGCGGCCGTGGGCCTGGTGGTCGGCTTGCCAGCGCTTCGGGTCAAGGGCATCTACCTGGGCATCGCCACGCTGTCCTTCGGTTTCATCGTGGAAGAAGTGCTGGCGCGCTGGGAGTCTGTCACCGGTGGCAACGCGGGCATCCACATCAAGAAACCGGACATGTTTGGCTGGACCATAAGCACTGGCGAGGAGTTTTATTTTCTGTGCTTGGGTGTCGCGGTGCTGGCCACGCTGGGCATCTTGAACCTGCTGCGTTCACCCACCGGGCGCGCCTTTGTCGCCATCCGCGACTCCGAGATTTCAGCCCAAAGCATGGGTATTCACCTGGCCTATTACAAGACGCTGTCGTTTTCTCTGTCGGCCGCGCTGGCCGGTATTGCCGGCGCCCTGTATGCGCACCAGCTTCAGTTCATTTCCCCCGACCAGTTCAACATCCTGCAGTCGATCGACCTGTTATTGATGATTGTGGTTGGTGGCGTCGGCTCGGTGCATGGCGCGTTCCTGGGTGCGATCTTCCTGATCACCATGCCGCAGGCGATTGCCATGGTGAAGGACTATTTGCCGCCCACCATCGGCCAGGCGCCCGGCTTGCAGGGCCTGGTCTATGGCGTGGTGCTGGTGGCCTTTGTGCTGTTCGAGCCGATGGGCCTGTATGGGCGGTGGCTCAAGATTCGCACCTATTTGCAGATGTTCCCTTTTTACCGTAAAGGCATGTTCAAGCGGCAAAAATCCTTCCAGAAATCGGATCGGCTGAAATGAGTGCTGCCATGAGCCCATCCCAGATCCAGTCTGTGCCTGAGGCTCTGCTGTCCGCCAGACAGCTGAGCGTGCGCTTCGGCGGTGTGCTGGCGGTCAATAACGTCAGTTTTGATGTCAATCAGGGTGAAGTCTTCACCCTGATTGGCCCCAACGGCGCCGGCAAGACCACCGTTTTCAATTTGATCAGCCGCATCTACACCCCGACCACCGGCGAGATCGACTACCTGGGGCCGCAGGGTCTGATCAAACTGACCCACCAGGCACCTCAGGATGTGGCGGGCTTAGGGATTGCGCGCACCTTTCAGAACATCGAGTTGTTCGAGCACGCCACCGTGCTGCACAACCTGCTGATCGGGCGCCACACGCACCGCAAGACCCGGCTGTGGCAAGACCTCTTTTTCACCCAGGCGGCGCGCGACGCCGAGCTGAAGACGCGCCAGAAGGCGGAAGAAATAATCGAGTTCCTCGACCTCCAGCATCACCGCGACGCCATGGTGGCCGGTCTGCCCTACGGCGTGCGCAAGGTGGTGGAGATGGCCCGTGCCTTGTGCACCGAGCCCAGGCTGCTGCTGCTCGATGAACCCTCAAGCGGCCTGAATGTGGAGGAGACCGAGGACATGGCGTTCTGGATTGCCGACATCAAAAACGAACTCGGCATCACGGTGCTGATGGTGGAACACGACATGACACTGGTCTCCAAGGTTTCAGACCGCGTGCTCGCCATGAACCAGGGCGAGGTGCTAGCCCTGGGCACGCCACGTGAAGTGCAAAGCGACCCCGGCGTGATCGAAGCCTACCTGGGTTCGATTGATGACGTGTCTTCGCTCAGAAGGCCAACCGCATGAGCCACAGTCCAGTGCCCATTGGCGATCAACCCGTTCTCAAGTTGCTCAACGTCGAGAGCGCGTACGGCCCGATCAAGGCGATTCGCGGCGTCAGCCTGCAGGTGCGGCGCGGTGAAATTGCGACCGTGCTCGGCTCCAATGGGGCCGGCAAAACCACCATATTGAAGACCATCTCCGGCATCATCGACCCCCGCAAGGGCTCGATCGAATTCAAGGGCAGGAACATCACGGCGCAAGACCCGGCCTACATCGTGCAGCAAGGCCTGAGCCATGTGCCCGAGGGGCGCGAGGTGTTCCCGCTGCTGAGCGTGCACGACAACCTGCTCATGGGCGCCTACACCCGCCAAGACAGCGACGACGTGGCCAAAGACATGGAGGGCGTTTACAGCTACTTTCCGATTTTGCGTGAGCGTGCCAATCAGAATGCCGGCCTGCTCTCGGGCGGGCAGCAGCAGATGCTGTCGATCTCGCGCGCCCTGATGGCCAGCCCTGACCTGATCTTGCTGGACGAGCCCAGCCTGGGTCTCTCACCCAAGCTGACCAAAGAAATTTTCGAGATCGTGGTGCGCATCAACCGCGAACGCGGCACCACCATTTTGCTGGTGGAGCAGAACGCCAACATGGCGCTTAACGCGTCCGACTACGGCTATGTGCTGGAAAACGGCCGCATCGTGATGGAAGACACCTGCGCCCGCCTGCGCGAGAAGGACGACATCAAGGAGTTCTACCTCGGGCTCAAGGAAGACGGCGTGCGCGGCGAGCGGCGCTGGAAGAAGAAAAAAACCTGGAGGTAAGAACAGATGACTCAACTCTGGGATTTAAACGGCATACAGCCCAACCGCGAGATCGTGATGCCGGGCGAGACCATTGCGGCGATGTTCTGGAACGCGGTGAAGCAGCGCGGCCCGAATGTCTGGCTGCGCCAGAAGCACCTGGGGCTGTGGCGCGCACAGACCTGGAACCAGACGGCGACGGCCGTAAGCGAGATTGCAGGGGGCCTGATGAGCCTGGGGTTTGCCAAGGGTGAGTGCGCCTCGATCCTGTCCAACACCGTGGTCGAGTGGGTCTGGGCCGACCTGGCGGTGCTGTCCTGCGGCGGCGTCTCCAACGGCATCTACCCGACCGATGCAAGCTCGCAAGTGCAGTACCTGTGCGAGGACTCGCGCACCACGTTCCTGTTTGTGGAAGACGATCAGCAACTGGACAAGGCACTAGAGGTGCGCGACCAGCTGCCCGGTCTGCGCAAAATTGTGGTGTTTGACATGGAGGGGTTGCACGGCCTGCAAGACGACAACATTCTCAGTCTGGATTCGCTGCGCGCGCTGGGACGCACTTATCTGACGCAACACCCGAACCAGTTGCAGCAGCGCGTTGACGCCACCCGCCCCGAAGATCTGGCGATTCTGGTCTACACCTCTGGCACCACCGGCAAACCCAAAGGGGCCATGCACCTGCACGCCGGGCTGGTTTACACCGTGCGCGGCTACAACACGCTGGTGGCGCAGAACGAACAGGACGAGCGCATGTGCTTTTTGCCGCTGTGTCACATCGCCGAGCGCATGGGCGGCGAGTACTTTGCTTTGTACACCGGCACCAAACTCAACTTTGTCGAAAACCCGGAAACTATCCCCGAAAACGTGCGCGAGATCGCGCCCACGGTGTTCACTGGCGTGCCACGCGTGTGGGAGAAGTTCTATTCGGGCGTGATGATTTCCCTCAAAGAGGCAGGTAAGGTGCAGCAGGCCGCCTACGCCTGGGGCATCGGTGTCGGCACCGAAATTGCCAATCGGGTTCTGGCGGGCCAAGCCGTGAGCAGTTGGCTCAAGTTCAAATTCCAGATGGCCCAGTGGCTGGCCCTGAACAACGTACGCAAGCTCATCGGCATTCACCGTGCCCGCTTTCTGGTCACTGGGGCTGCGCCGATCTCACCGGACCTGGTGCGCTGGTACCTCGCCTTGGGCGTGCCCATGCTCGAGGTCTGGGGCATGACGGAGACCTGCGGCGCATCCACCGGCGTGCCGGCGGAGCGCATGCGTCCCGGATCAATCGGGCCGGCCGCCGCCTTCAATGAGGTCCGACTCGACCCAGCCACCGGTGAAATCCTGGTGCGCGGCAAGAACGTGTTCGCCGGCTACCTGAACCTGCCCGAAAAGACCTTTGAGGCCATTGATAAAGACGGCTGGCTGCACACCGGCGATGTTGGCGTAATGGACGCCGACGGCTACTTTCGCATCACCGACCGCATGAAGGACATCATCATCACGGCCGGCGGCAAGAACGTGACGCCGAGCGAACTGGAAAATGACCTGAAATTCTCGCCCTTCATCACTGATGCGGTGGTGATTGGCGACAAACGGCCGTACCTCACCGCGATCATCATGATCGACCAGGAAAACGTGGAGAAATTTGCCCAGGACCAGGATGTACCGTTCAGCAACTACGCGTCGCTGACCCGCTCACCCGAAGTACAGGCGCTGATTCAGGCGGACATCGACCGCGTCAACCTGAAGTTCGCCCGGGTTGAACAGATCAAGAAATTTTTCTTGTTGGAAAACCAGTTGACCGCAGAAGACGAAGAGCTGACCCCCACCATGAAGCTCAAGCGCAAGCTGGTGGAGCAGAAATACACGGTCCAGATTGAGGCCATGTACCGGTAAACGCCAACAGGCCCATTGCGGGTTTACGACAACTTGACATTTATCGGGTGGCGTCAAGAATGCAGCAGGTCCGATTGGCTTTCTTGACCTTTTTTCATTAACTAAACGGAGACAGCGCATGAAATTCAAAGCGACAGTGGCCTTGGCGGCACTGACCCTGGCAAGCACGTTTGCCACAGCCCAGCAGGGCGTCAGCCCGACCGAAATCACGCTCGGCTCAATCCAGGATCTGTCCGGCCCGCTGGCCGGCTTTGGCAAGCAGGCGCGCCTGGGCATGCTGCTGGCCGTCGACGAGATCAACGAGCAAGGCGGCATCAATGGTCGCAAGCTCAACCTGCTGGTGGAAGACTCAGGCTATGACCCCAAGAAGGCCGTTCTGGCAGCGCAAAAGCTGGTGAACCAGAACAAGATTTTCATGATGGTCGGCCACATCGGCACGGCGCAGAACATGGCTGCCATGCCGGTCCAGTTCGAGAAGAACGTCATCAACTTCTTCCCGATCACTGCCGCACGCGAAATGTACGAGCCTTTCCACAAGCTCAAGTACTCATTTGCCGCCACTTACTATGACCAGATGCGTCGCGCCGTGCCCCAAATGGTGAAAGACAAGGGCGCCAAGAAAATCTGCACCATTTACCAGGACGATGACTTTGGCTTGGAAGTCATGCGCGGCGGCGAAGCCGGCCTCAAGACCCTGAACATGGACTACGCCGAAAAGACATCTTTCAAGCGCGGCGCGACCGATTTTTCGTCCCAGGTGGCGAAGATGAAAGCCGCCGGCTGCGACATGGTGGTGTTGGGCACCATCATTCGTGAAACCATCGGCACCATCGGCGAGTCGCGCAAGACCGGCTTCAACCCGACCTTTCTTGGCAGCAGTGCAGCCTACACCGACCTGATCCACAAACTTGGCGGTAAGGCCATGGATGGCTTGTACGCCACCATGACGGTGCAAAACCCTTACACCGACGAGCAGTCGCCACAAATTCGGTTCTGGGCCAATAAGTACAAGACCAAGTTCAACGAAGATCCCAGCGTGTTCTCGGTCTACGGCTACACCATCATCAACACCTTTGCCAATGTGGCCAACAAAGCGGGCAAGAACCTCACGACCGACAGTTTCATCAAAGTGATGGACACCTTGACTATTGCACCGGACATCTTTGGCAGCACCACCGTCACTTTCTCGCCCACCAAGCGCCTGGGCAGTGACGCGTCGCGCCTGTCGCAGATTCAGGACGGCAAGTGGAAGGTTGTGGGCCCCTACATTGGGGATGCAGCGCCGGCCAAGAAGTAAGTTCGACACCCAACTGGAAAAAGCCATTCTCGGGTGGCCTTTTTCATGGGGCCTGCAGATCCCTACGACACGATGTAGGCCCCGGCGCCGGTTGAGAGCAATTTGCCGTCAGCGCCCAGGAACTCCATGCGGGTCGAGGCCACGCGCGAGCCCAGCCGCATCACCTCGGCGCGCAACTCGAAGTGCTCGCCAATGCCCGGGCGCAGATAGTCGATGCGCAAGTCGATGGTGCCGAGCTTGCCAAAACGGTGCAAGCGCTGCATCGGCGTCTCGTCCATGTGGCGTGCGCCAATGGCGGCCATCACGGCCAGGCCGCCCATGGCGTCGAGCCCGGCGCTGATGACACCGCCATGGATCCGATTGAAGCTGAAGTGCCCAATCAGCTCGCGCTTCATGTCGATGCGCGCCCGCACTTGGTTTGACTTGAGGGAGGTGATCTTCAGGCCCAGTACTTGGTTGAACACAATCATCTCTTCAAAGACTTTTTTCAGTCCGGTGATAAATTCTTCTTCGAACTCGACTTCTTTTTCAGCGGCAATACGTTGGATCATCGGGTGATTCTCACAGGCCAAGCTGACGCGACGCCAACTCCTTCATGATTTCCTCGGTGCCTCCACCAATCATCATGACCTTGACTTCGCGGTAGATGCGCTCGCAGGCGGTGCCGCGCATGAAGCCCATGCCGCCCAGAATCTGCACGCCCTGGTCGGCGCAGAACTGCATGGTCTGCGCCGCGTGGTTCTTCAGCAGGCAGACCTGAGCCACCCACTCGGCGCCCTTGGCCGCCTTGTTCCCGCTGTCAGCGCGACTTGAGACCGCGTCGAGCCAGGCGCGGGTGGACTCGATGCGCATCCTCATGTCCATCAGCTTGTGACGAATCACCTGGTGGTCCACCAGCGCGGTGCCAAAGGTCTTGCGCTGGCGCGCCCAGGCCAGCGCCTCATCAAAACAGCATTCCGAAAAACCCAGCGCCATCGCCGCCATCGACAAGCGTTCGCCGTTGAAGTTGGTCAGAATCATCTTGAAGCCCGTGCCTTCGTCACCGACCAGATAGCGTGCCGGCACGCGCACGCCCTCGAAGTGCAGCTGCGCCGTGTCGGAGCAGAGCCAGCCCATCTTCTTCAAGGGGCTGCGCGTCAAGCCCGGCGCATCGCCCGGCACCATCAGCATCGAGATGCCACCCGGGCCCTTGATTTTCAAGTCGGTGCGAACCGCCACAGTGAGCCAGTCGGCGCGCATACCGGAAGTGATGAAGGTCTTGTCCCCGTCCACCACATACTCGCCGCCGTCCAGCCGCGCCGTGGTGCGCAGCGAGGACACGTCGGTGCCGCCACCGGGCTCGGTGATGGCCAGCGCGGCAATCTTCTCGCCGCGCAACACCGCCGGCACCACCTGCTGCTGCAAGGCGGCACTGCCGTGGCGGATCAGCGGTGGCAGGCCGATGTTGTGACTGAACAGGCCGGCCATCAGCCCGCCGCTGCCGCCAAAGCGCGCCAACGCGACCGTCATCGCATTGCGCAAATGCCACGGGCTGGGCGCGCCGCCCAAAGCCTCGGGGTAGCCCAGCGCCAGCCATCCCAGTTCAGCGGCCTGAAGGTACAAGCGGCGCGGGAATTCACCGGCTTCTTCCCAATCGTTGATATGCGGGGCGATCTCACTCAAAGCAAAACGACGCGCGGCGCTTTCCAGCAGTCGGACATCTTCATCCAGAATTTCGGGCATCGACATGGCGTTCCTTGGAGCGAGGTTTAGGGATTGAGGGCACGGGACAACAGCGCAATTCAGGTCGACAGCACTTTGGGCATCTGGGCACGATGGAAACCGTTGAACGGCTTGATGGCGTCGCGCTGCAACGCCTCTTTGGCCGCCACCCGCATCGGCCAGCCCATGCGCACCTGCGGGCGGGCGCCGTCGATGCGCAGCGTGCTGCCGCTGATAAAAGCGGCCCCCGGGCTGAGCAAAAACACAATGCCCGCAGACGCTTCGGCTTCGGTGCCAAAGCGCCCCAGCGGAATAGTCTGCGTCATCTCGCGCAGCATCGGCCCCATCTCGGGCGGGTAATGGTCCATGCCGCTCGATGCGATGTAACCGGGCGCCACCGCGTTGACCCGCACCCCGCGCCCAGCCCACTCCAAAGCCGCGGTCTCGGTGAAACTGACCATGCCCGCGCGGGCCGCGCCGCTGTGGCCCATGCCGGGCATGGAGCCCCACATGTCAGCGACGATATTGACAACACTGCCTCCGTGTTTGCTCATGGACTGCACGTAGCACTCGCGCGCCATCAGGAAGCCACCGGTCAGGTTGGTGCTGAGCACCGCCTCCCAACCCTTGGCGCTGATGGCTTCTAACGGCATCATGTACTGGCCGCCGGCATTGTTCACCAGGGCATCGATGCGTCCGTGCGCGGCCACCACGGCTGCGACCGTCTGCTTGACGGCGACTTCCTGGCGGATGTCGCAGACATGAAAACTCGCAACGCCACCATCCTGATAGATCTCATCGACCACGCTTTGCAGCTTGTCGGCCTTGCGCCCGATCAGCACCGCATGCGCGCCCAGCGCCGCTACCTCGTGCGCCACGCAGCGGCCAATACCGGAGCCACCGCCCGTGACCAGAATCACCTGGCCCGCAAACAGGCCAGGGGCATAAACAGATTGATAGTTCATCAGCTTTCCTTCAAAAATAAGGCCATGGCGGCGTCGCTCAATTCATCCAGCGACGCGCCTTTTTTTTCATCAAACCATTGCACCGACCAGTTCAGGGCACCCAGCATCAGCAGCCTGGCGAGCTTGACCGGAGCGCGCAAATGGCCGCTGGCGTGCAGCGCTTCGAGTACCGGCGTCCACGCGGCTTCATAGGCCACTTGCAGTTGGGCCAGCGCCGCGCGCTGGCGCGCGTTCAAGGAGCGGTGTTCGTACAGCATCACCGGCACAAAATCATTGCCCGGTCCCAGCAGCGTGTCAAAGTGGGCGCGAATCAGACGCCGCAGTTGCAGCGCCGATTGGCTGGCTGCTGGCTTTGCAGCCCCAGTCACTGCCCGCTCTGCCTGCACGCCCTGCAGTGCCTCGGCCTGACGCGCAAGGGCCGAGCGCATACCCTCCTCCATCACCGCCAGCAGCAACGCGTCCTTGCTCTTGAAGTGATAGAAGGGTGAGCCGCTGTGCATGCCGACGGCGGCGGCGATGTCGCGGGTACTGGTAGCGTCAAAACCTTTGTCGCGAAACAACCGGGCCGCAGCGGTGAGCAGCTGCTGACGCCGGTTGCCGTCGTCACGCTCGTCCTCGGTCTTGCGCGGGCGCCCCCGGCCGCGCTTGGGCGCCAAGTCGCTCAAAGGCTCAAGAACAGGATGGAGGTGAGCGGCAGGTGCAGTCATTGCCGCGCAGCATAGCGAAATTTTCTATTTATAGCAAGCGCTTGCTTTGTGAAAATAAGAATTCAATTTCACCGAAACAGACGCAGTAGCTGTGGGCTCGGCGCCGCAACGGGCCTGGCGTGATGCAGATTTCACGCGTGCTCGACCCCAACGTGGACGCCTAATGCGCCTTCACCGTCACCACAGTCCCGCGAAGGTCAATGCCTTTGATGGCGATGCTGCCAAAACTCGGGCCCGAACTGCCGCGAACACGGATATTTTCGAAACTGATTTCACCGATCGAACTGGGCAGACTCAGGGTAATGGAGCCATCTTCATTGACGACCGTGGCTGCCGAATCGGCATCGTAAACCACGTCCCTGATGGCAATTTTTGAATCGAGCATCATCAGCACCGGATTCATCAGTTTGCCCAGGTCGCCCAACACCTTCAGCCCCGAATTTGGTTTCTGCAGCAGATCAAGTTGATGGCCCATCGCATTTTGCGTCACCAGGTTGTAGCTGAACTGCTGATTGAGCTTAAGCCAATCGCCCAAGGCCTCATCCAGAAGACCCTGCCCAGCGGTTTCCGAGAGTTCCTTTTCGGTCAGCATCCGCATGCCGCCGTGCTTATCTGAATTTGATGAACTCTGAGAATTGACGGGCGCCATCGGTGCAGTGGCCACCGACGCATAAGATTGCAGAGGCGCTAACAGGGCCGTCGCAATGGTAGCGGCAAGACGCAGACTGCGCTGCTTGCGCAGCAAGTTGTCAATCTGCTTCTGCGAAATGAGGTTCCACTCGGCGAACACGTCACCCAAGCGTTGTCCGGTTCGATGCTGGTGCTCAATGGCCTGAGCCAGTTGCGCCTCGGAAACCAACTTCTTGTCAATCAACAACTGACCAAACAGTGATTTCCGATGACTTTGTGCAATCCAACCCATGATGTCCGCCTTGTAGTTCGAATGAATGAAACCTGCTTGAAGGAGGCGATCCTAGCGGGCTTCACCACCAGCTGCAACTCATTTGACCCGCAACCGAAATTGCGCCCAGTGAGTCAGTCATCACCCAGCTGGTTCAGCATGACACTCACTTGCTGGTTTTTCAGGCCCCGACGGTAGAACAGCTCCAATGTCGCCCTGGCTTCATCGCGCTGGCCACTTTGCTGCTGGCAGTCGGCAACTTCAATATAAATGCGCGGGTTGTTAGGGTCGTCCGCCAAGATGCCAGACAAACTGTCGATGGCCTCCTGGAAACGGCCCTGTTCCTTGTGGACAATGGCCAGGCCCAACATGGCATAAACATCAAGCCCGACCTTGAGCGCGGCCTCGTACTTTTCTTCTGCGTCGTCGAGGCGGCCCAGTTGCCTCAGAGCGTCGCCGGCGCGTGTCAGTATGACTTTGTTGACCGGGTCCTGCTCTAGGATGCAGTTCCAGCACTGCAGCGATTGCTCCATCTGGTTCATGCCCCGATAACAGTCGGCCGCGCCAAAAAGAGCATAGAAATTACCCTTGTCCAACGCCAGTGCCTGATGGAAATAGGGCAGGCCCAAGGCGTAGGTCTTGAGCTTGCGGTGGCAGTTTCCCAGGTTGGTCAGGATGCGCACATCGGCGTCTCCGCTATGGACGCCATAGGCCTTTTCCCAATAGGCAAGACCTTCCCGGAAGTCCTTGAAGTCGTAATGCAGATAGCCCAGCCCGGTGAGCGCGTAGGCGTTGTCCCCCTCCACGGCCAATACCCTCAGGTAGGCTTGCTTTGACTTTTCGAAGTTGCGCATCTTGCGGTAGACATCGGCCATTCGGCTCAACACAGCGATGTTTTTATCATGCAGCCGGAGGTGATCTTCCCAGATCAGCAGGGCCTTGGCCAATTGGTTGGTGGCCTTGTAGCAGTCGGCCAGACCCAGTAGCGCGGCGTTGTTGTCGGGAAACAGCGCCAGACATTTCTGGTAGAACTCAATGGCCACCCGGTGCTTGCCCTGCCTTCTGGCGACATCGCCCAGGCCAGCGAGCCCATAGCTGTTGCCTGGATCGATTTCAATGAGCTCCTGGAAGGCGCTTTGCGCCTCGGCCAAAACCCCCTCTTTAAGGTAGTTGTAGCCCTTCCTGGAGAGCTCCGTCAGCAACCCACCGCCCGAAGGCAAAGACTGCTGCGCTTGTTCATCTGACGGGTATGCTTTATTCAATTCGTTCATTCAACTGTTCCTGGAGCCGGCCCTGTCCACTCGGTGCGGTGGTGCAATGGCGCCGATCTTCCTGGCCTTTTGGGCTTCAGATTCAACTTGTCAACTCGCAAGAACCTCAGGCTGGCGCGAACGCGAGAAACTCTCGCTCGCACAAGCCTGGGATCATATGCAGGCACTTGCCTTGATGTTAGTGTAAACCCTAGATTCTTGCTTCTTTCAGATCAAAAAGAGCTTGCCACGCCCGTTGGCAAGGACCGGGTAACGGTCAATCTGGCATGCCATGCTTCAGCCAGCCGCTGCAAAGAATTTGTTGAGATTCATCAACCAAAAAAGGCGAAATTCTAGGGTTTGTCCTATGTTTGGAGAAATAGAACGCTCGTACTATTTGCCTCGTAGTACTTTGATGCAGCAAGGGATTAATACCAGAACGCATCAATAAACTTCGTCCGGTGGTAATGACGCGTCTGCCACCGGACACCGCTCAGCGTTCTCCAAAAGGAGCCGAGCAAGTAACTATGCCAATCCGTCAAAAAAGTTCATCCATCCTTGTTCACCTATTTTAAGAAGTCAAAAAATGAAATTTTTCAACAAACTGGCACTCGTTGCCGCAATCTCCACTTTCGCTCTGGGCGCTTCTGCCATGACTGCTATGCAAGATAGCGACATGAGCCAGGTCAGTGGCCAGGACGGCGTGTCTATCGCTGCCAACTTGAACGTTAACATCGGCTCTTT
The DNA here is from genome assembly GCA_038215405.1 of Burkholderiales bacterium. Classification (GTDB taxonomy): domain Bacteria; phylum Pseudomonadota; class Gammaproteobacteria; order Burkholderiales; family Burkholderiaceae_C; genus Rhodoferax. The sequence continues at coordinate 9,654 of JBBQQX010000046.1, read as the reverse complement.
CGTCTACACTGACACCGACGCGACAGGCGGTTCGGTCAGTTTCAACAACATCTCGATCACGGGCGCTATTGCTGCGACGATTGACATCATCAACAACGCAACTTTCCAGGCAGAAGCCAGTGCCGCTTCCGGCCCCGCCAGCGTTTTGGGCGTAACCGGTGGTACTGGCTTGGCGGCATTCATGCCTACTGGCGATGTCGTGAAGATCGCACTGCCAGAAATCAGCAGCACCAAGCTGTTGAACATGTCGGTGGCCAGCATCAAGATGGGCAACTCCGCCGCGTCTTATGGTTCGTTCGCGATGAACGACATCAAACTGCAAGGCACTACGGCCTACATCTGGGCTCACTAAGACCTGGCCTCTTTGAGGCCGGCGTTTAAGTCATGAGACCTACGGCCCGCAACTCAGGTTTCGGGCCGTTTTTATCGGCGGCATTCTGGCCGCAAACAAGCATATAAAAAAAATTGAGCGCAGCTTATCGCTGGCGCTCTCCCTGTGGAAAGGCGTTCAACCATGAACAGCTTGTGTGCGACCCGCATTTCTTTGATTTGTCTGCAACTGGTGGGAGTCGCGCTGTGCGCCTTGGCGCCTGCCTGGGCGGCGACAGCTCCAATGTCCGAGCAGGAACTCGCTGAGGTCAGTGGCCAGGGCTTCGTCACATTGAACAACAGCAGCCACAACGGCCTGGATTTTTCCACCATCGCTTTGAATGCCGACGTCACGCTGAATGCCAACTTCAAGGCGATTGAACTCGGCCGTTACAGCGCAGCACCGAACGGTGTCGGCGCCGACATCAGTATCGGCTCGTTGCAGTTTGGCCGCAGCGATGGCACGCCAGCGCAGCGCCTGGTGCAGATCAGCAACCCCTATTTGCAGTTTGTCTATGACAACACGGCCGTCGGCCATAACCAGGTCGTTGGCATGCGCCTGGGTTTTGATGCTATTTCCGGCGAACTGGGACTGCAAGCCAATTCCATCAGCGGCTCCCTGCTGGTCGACGGCGGCGCCGCCGGTGTGCTGGACGCCACCGGCAAACGCTGGGACAACAGCGGCTGCGCGGCGCCCTGTTTGAGCCTGACTCAGATCGGCGGCGTGAGCGCAGGCAACAGCAGCGGTCCGAGCCGTGACTTCTGGCTGTCCATATTGCGGCAGCCGGTGCAGTTCCAGGCTCCGGCCGGCTCCGGTCTGCCCGATCCGGCCATGGCGCAAGCGGGCTATTGGCTCAATTGGCGGGACCGTCTGGTGGCAACAAACATCACGGGCACAGCGCCACCCAATCTGGCCCTTGGTCATTAAGGACGGAGCATGTCATGATGCCTAAAAAATGCATTCTCGCGCCCGCACTGGCGCTGCTGGGCTTGTGCAGTGCTTGCACGTTAGGGCTCGCGCAACCACTTCAGCCCCTAGGCGATGCCGCGCTGTCGGAGGTGGGCGGTCGCGACGGCGTTAATTTCGCCGTTGATTTGAATACGCACATCGGCTCCGTTGTGGTGGGCACTTACGATACGGCAGGCAATGCAGCCAGTCTCGCGCGCAACAATTTCTCGGCCACCGGCACTCTTTTGGCCTCACTTCAAGTCCTGCGTGGCACGCCAGGATCGCCTGACTTGATTGACTGGTCGTTCCCAGACATCGCGACGACGAAGCCGCTGCAAGTCGCCTATGACCTGGCGGTATCGGCCAACGGCAGCACTTTTGGTACCAGTATCACCTTCCAGAATATCGTGCTTGCCGGCAGCAGCATGCAGTGGACCACCGCGGCCACTGGCGGCGTTGCCTTTGGCATGGCGATCAACACCTCGATCGACCAGCTGCTGCTGCAGCCCAACGGGCGCAGCAGCAGCGACGGTCAAATGGCATTGAGTGGCGTCAAATTGGGCGGCGCAGTTGCCGGCCAGCCATGGGTGCTGGCCGACGTGGCGGCGCAGCCAGGGGCATTCCATGTCGTGGCCGATGGCAGTGGCGGGGCCCACATCGAGTGGGGCATTGGCTGGCCGAGTGTGGCAGCCGAGGCCCCCTTGGGCACTCTGAAGATAGACAACCTGACGCTCACCACGCCCACCGGCCCCGTCGACCTGGGCAGCAGCAGCATCGGTTCGATGCAGATCCAGTACCTCAATATCAAATTCAAGTCTTGAGTGCTGCCTGTCCAGCCTTGCCGCGTGAGTCGGGCCGCAGATGCACCTCCAATTAGAAGTCAGCCAATGAATCGAATTAACTCCCAGGGTCAGACGCGATGATCGCGCTATTGTTCAGCCTCTTGCTGGCGGGCTCGATCTCAAGCTCGGCGATGTGGTCTTTGCACGAACCGCTGGATCGCCCGAAAGACCAGTTTGACTTGCGTCTGCCGAGCACTGCGGGGCAGCCGCTCTCGCAGTCATTGCGCATCGAGCCGCAGTCCGAAATCAAGTTTCACCACATCGTGCGCCAGGCCTATGACTACAGCTGTGGCTCGGCCGCGCTGGTGACGCTTCTCAATCATGACCTGGGCATGAGCGTCACGGAGCAGCAGGCCATGGAAGGCATGCTGGCGTACGGTGAAAAAGAAAAAATAATTGAGCGACGGGGCTTCTCTCTGCTCGACATGAAGCGATATGCGGCGTCATTTGGCGTTCAAAGCGCCGGGTTCCGGGGCGAAATGAGCGACTTGCAGACGCTGGTGGGACCAGCCATTGTGCCGATTGACTATGCCGGTGCAAAGCACTTTGTGGTGCTGCGCGGCGTGCGCGACGGCTTGGTGTACATCGCAGATCCGTCGGCGGGCAAACTGGTGTTCTCGCAGCGAGAGTTTGCAGCGCTATGGGACAACAACACGCTATTCGTGGTCTACCCACCCAAGGACGCCCTGGTGCCGCACGAACTTGCCTTGTCGGACCGGGAGTTGGGCGTCATCGACATGGACCTGGGCAAAAGCCGGGCCATGCTCGAGCCCAGGGGTAACTCGCTGCAAATGGAGCGACTGATCAACGGCTATGGCGGACTCTCGATTCTGCACCGCTGACTCGGCGACCACCTCATTTATCAACTATTTAATCAACAGGATCTTTTATGAAATTTATGCTGCCCCTCAGCTTCATCGTCACCGTTCTAGCCGCTTCGGTCCAGGCACAAGAAGCAAGCTCAAGCGTTGCCACACCAGATGCCGCCGCGGCGCGTGAAGCCCTGGCCAAGAAGGAGAGCGACGTGAGCCAGGCCGATCTGTTGAAGACGACCTTGACCGCAGTGGACAAACAATACTCCTTGCTCAAGCGCGGCAGCCGGCAACTGACCTACAACTTGAACTACGCCTACATCGGGCAAGACAAGATCAACACCGATCTGTCATCAGGCAATGCGACCTTGTTCAGCATCGAAAATGACAATTCCCATACGGTCACCAACACGCTCACCTTTGACTATGGCCTGCGTGACAACCTGACCGCTAGCGTGACGCTGCCCCTGGTGAGCAAGTACGCGCAAACTGCCACGCTGGACGGCGTCTCCAATTCGATTGGCGACATAACCATGGGCGCGCGTTTTCAGCCCATCGAGGCGCAACGTGACAAGCCCTCATTGACGCTCTCTGGCAATTTACGCCTGCCCACTGGCACCAGCCCGTTCAAAGTTGTCGCCGGCAGCGGCCTGGCCACCGGCTCCGGCACAGCGGCTCTGACGGGGGGCGTGAATGTGAGCAAGATCGTCGATCCGGTGGCGCTCTTTGGCTCGCTCAGCCTGACCTACAGCTTGCCGGCCAAGAACCTGAGCCAGGTGCTCAATGCCAGCGTCCTGACACAGGTCAAGCCGGGTCCGAGTCTGGGTATAGGCGTGGGCTTCGCTTACGCCTTGTCATATGCCATCACCACCTCATTCTCCTTTCAGGAGTCGATTGCGGCGGGCTCCACGTTGACTTTCCAGGATGGCACCCAGGCCAAGACCAAAACCCAGACGTCGGGCATGTTCAACCTGGGCATGGGCTATCGCGTGTCACCCAAGACCACTGTCAACACTACCTTGGGCATCGGTTTGACCGCCAATTCGCCCAACCTGACGATTGACGTGTCGCTGCCGCTGTCGCTTTGAGCGGAGCCGCTGTCATGCTTACCCGTCAATCGATAAGGTTTTGGTGCCAGCAGCTTGGGCGCCTGGCCGCATGCATGTGCGCGGTCTCAGTTGCGCACGCCGAGCTGACCGACAACCTGACGATCAGCCCCACTGCCATGGCCCTGGGCAACGCTGTCACGGCAGACCCGCCCGGCACGGACTCGATTCACTTTAATCCGGCCGGCCTGGCGCGCATCACCGGCAAAGTCAAAACCGACAGCATTTTCTTTGCGTCCATCCGGACCCATGAGTCATTCAGTTCGGCACCAGACCTCAATCTGGGCGGCTTCACCAACGATGAATTCATAAACGGCAAGAGTTCGGGGCCAGTGAGTCACCGCATCTATATACCCGGCGTCGGTCTGGCGCCCTGGCATCTGCCGGTGGTGGTCGCGCCCGGTCTGGGCTTTGCCTATAACAAGGAGGGCTCGCCCTTTACCTTCGGTACCGCGACCTACCTGCCAATGGCGATGACCATCGACCGCACAAAGGACCCCGATGACCCCTCACGCTTTGACGGCCGGATCGTGGATATCCAGCGCCTGGTGTATCTGTCGCCTGCCGTGGGCTACAAGGTGTCAGACACGCTGCGCGTCGGCGTCTCGGTGCCGATCGCGCATGAAGCCATGGTCTTCGACACCGACATGCGCATGCCCAACAAGCTGCTCGGCACGATTGGCTCCATGCAAAAAGGCCTGTGCCCGGGCGGCAAGCCGAACGCTCTTGACACCCTGACCCTGGGTCTGTGCGGCGGTGGCCCGGAGGGCATGCTTGACCCGTTCAAAAAAGCCGCCAACCTGAACATGGATATCACCGCACCCTTTGATCCCACGATCAATATCGGCGTGCTGTGGGAGCCCAAAAACTGGCTGGCGCTGGGCGCCACCTACCAGGGCGGCTCCAATACCGTGTACCACGGCACTTACCAGTTCACCACCGACCCGATGCTGCGCCGGTTTGTACAGGGACTCAACTCCAGTCTGCTGGGCCCGATCGTAGGCGCTGTGACGGGTATGCCGCAGGAAATACCCGAGGTGCAGAGCGGCAACATGGTCGCCACCATCCCCTACCCGGAACGCTGGCAATTTGGCATCAAGCTCAAGCCAACGAATCGTCTGCAGCTCAATATGGACGTGAGTTACGCCAATTGGGCCAAGTGGGATGCGTTGACCTTCAAGTTTGACCAAAGCATTGCCTTGCTGGAGATGGCTCGCTTGTTTGGCATTGCCAATTCACGCCAGTTGGTGATGCCGATGGGCATGAAAAACGTGGTCAATTATGGTCTTGGCATGCAGGTGCAGGTGAGCGACAAGATCGCCTTGCGACTGGGCTATGAACCGCGAAAAAGCTCGATACCTGGCAACCAATTGTCGCTGCTGGCCCCCCTGCCTGACACGGTGATGAAGAGCGTTGGCCTGCAATACAAGTTGGGTGGCGGCGGTGAAATCAATGTCGCTGCCAGCTACATGACGGGCAAGTACCGTGTGCCGGCGCGTACCGACTGCAATCTCAACTGCGACAATTTTTTCAATATTATTTACAACCCCTACGCGGGCACCGACGTCGCGGGGGACATCACCGTTCGCTATCTTGGCGCCAATTTCGTCCGCCCGTTCTGACAGCAGCAAAGCGTTCCCCCATTAAATTCATCAGTCCCATTCATGAATACTATGCATCTTAAATTGTCACTGGCTTTGGCACTTTCACTCACCGCTTTGGGCGCCGCCAGCGCCCAAAGCGCTGTCTCACCGGCCACGGCCCAGGTTGGTGCGGCGCAGACGAAGGAGCAACTGGTGCAGCACTTGCTGACATTGTGGCACGTGGAGAGTGTGGGCTTGACGATGCTGCGTGTGCCGATTGAGGAGTCGCTGCGCCAGTCGCGCTCATTGCTGCAGGGCCGCGTCTCCAGCGAAAAACAAGCCGAAGCGATGAAAGACATTGAGGCTTACGCCCAGGAGTTCATGGACAAGACAGCGCCCGGTGTCCTGGACCGGTCCAGGAAGCTGATCCCCACCAGCGTGACGCCGGTTCTGATGGCCAAATTCACCGAAGATGAGTTGCGCCAGATCATTGGCATGCTGGAGTCGCCGGTGAAGGCAAAGTTTGAAGCTTTGGTGCCAGAGCTGCAAAAGGCCCTCGGGCAGAAAATGGCGGCTGATCAAGGGCCCCAGATCAAACCAAAGATGGAAGAGCTGCAAACCAGAATCGGACTGCGCCTGCGTGCCGCAGTGACGCCATGACGCTGCAGTCGCGCTTGGACACCCCCTGTTTGCCAAGATTGCAATATGCGCATCCTTGACAACAAACTCTCAACCGGGATGCCGGCCAACCCGATGCCAGAGCGTCGCCGTGCTGCCCGCCAGATCAGCTCCAGGCCCACGACTCAAAACCGCTGGACCCTGGCGTTGGCTCGCGCCGATGGTTTTGAGCTGCCGCTGGTGCGTCGCCTGGCAGCAACCACGCGTTTCGGATGGGTGCGAAGCGCCGCCATCGTCGTCAACTTTCTCGGCAATGGCTGGGTCTATGCCCCTATTGCCGTGGCCCTCATGCTGTCTGACACGGCCAATGCAGATGCTATTGCGGCTTGTGCGCTGGTGACAACTGCGATCGCGCACGGCTTCTATGCCATGCTCAAACACTACCTCGTTCGCCCACGCCCCTTTGACACCGACCCCAATTTGCGCTCAATCGGAAAGGTGATGGATCAGAATTCTTTTCCGAGCGGTCATTGCATGACGTTGACTGCGGTGCTGCTGCCCATCCTCCTGAGCCAGCCGGGCTACTGGCCCGTCGCCGTGCTGGCGTTGAGCATCCTGGCCTTGAGCCGCCTCGTTGCCGCGCACCACTATCTGAGTGATATTGTTGCCGGCATCTTGCTCGGCAGCTGCGTGGCACTGCCGGTCGCTGCCTGGTTCTTGCCGATTTGAAGCCGCCAGCCCACCGAGCACCACACGATGTCAACCCTCACCAACACCGGCGCCATCGCCGTCATGGTCTGCACGCTGACGAGCCCCGCGGCCTCTGCTGACCCAGAATCGAATTCAAAGGGATGGTCCCAAGACAAGGTGACGGTCACCGACTTGAGCGAGACCGGCAGGGCCGGCAAAAGCTTGATGGCCACGACCATCATGGATGCTCCGCTGCAAAAAATATGCGCGCTGATCCAAGACTACCCAGCGTACCCCCAATTCATGCCCCATACGGATGCGACCAAGGTCGTGCAGCTGGCGAGTGATTTTTCGTTGATCGATATGACTTTGAAGTTGCCAATGGGGAAGTTCAAACGATACCGCCTGAAAATGCAGTCCCAGCTCAGCGTCCAATCGTGTCACGTGGCTTGGACAATGATCCCCCGGGAAGACCTTAAAATTGACGAGACCATTGCCGACACCACCGGTTATTGGCAATTGACACCCGATCCAGCCAACAGCCGCAAGACGCTCGTGACCTATTTCGTCTACTCTGATCCGGGACCAGTCCCCTTTGGCTTGGGCTGGGTTGTCACCATGCTTGGCAAGCGCAGCCTGCCAGCAACGCTTGAGGCAGTCAGAGACCGCGTGACCACCCAGTAGCCCCAGCTTGCGCAAGCCCAGTGGCGGGCCCCGCTGGACCCGGTGCAGAACCATCACAGAAAGACCTTTATGACGACACTCATCAAACTGGCGGGCCTCATCAGCATCGCCCTGCTATCGGCCTGCGGCGGCGGCTCAGTGGCTCCGGCGCCATCTGGCGACAAGGTCGTCACCTCATTTCCACTTCAGGCCGGCTACCACAAGCGCATCAGCCTGGGGTTTGCCACCACCTACAACATTTCGGGCGACTGCCTTGGCTGGGCCACCAAAAAACAAGAACCACCCAAGCCCCTGGAGACCTTCGACGCGAATCTTTCGGCACAACCGGCCGAGGGGTTCACCTTGACCATCTTTTCTGAATGCGCACCCACCACCTCGCAATCAGCGTATGTCAATTACTACGACGTGAACGATCTGCTGCTCGGCCACACCTTAGCGTCGATGGACACTGCCGGAAATAAGAGCCCGGTTGAATACGGTGTGCTTTCCCCTGCGGCCAATCCCTTGCCAAGCGCGGTCAAGGTGGGCGACAGCGCACTGTTTGGAACCGAGGCCATCTACACGGCCAGCAGCAAAACGAACGTGGTAGGTTATGACTTTTTAAGCTACTTGATCGAGACCGGCGCCCCATCGACCTCGACGGCGATTGTCAACCTGATTACTGAGCGATACGACACGCTGGCCAAAACCCATTTGATCTTCAAGCAGCAGGCACGGTCGCGCATTGCTGAAGATGGCACGCTGACGGATGTGTCCATCGATCTGCAGGCCGGCACCTCACATCTGCTATTTACCGTGCCTTGAGTGCGGTACAGCGCCAGTATGATCACCAGCATGGAAACTGCCGCGCTCGCGCCTGCATACTGATCGGAGCAACTCAGAATGCACTGCGGCGCCGCCGCATGGTTTTGTTGCGACACAGACTGGCGATTTGAAGCTCAGCGATTGATGAATCTGCCGTGGACTGTCAGGCCTTTGACAAGACACAGGGCCGAGAATTAGATTTCAACTATTTTTCCGCCAAGAACCTTGGCCCAGGTATTGCCGCATGATCAGAATTCTTTATTTCAGCCAGTCCACCCGGGACATCACCGACCCCCAAGTGCGCGACATTTTGGAGTCGTCGCGGCGCAATAACCCATCGCTTGGGATCACGGGGGTTCTGATTCACGGGGGCGGTATGTTCATGCAAGTTCTGGAAGGACCTGAACGCAACACGCTGCGGCAATATGTGAAGATTTTCGATGACCGGCGACATGGCGATTGCCAGATCATCCACATTTCACCGACCCAGGAGCGTATTTTTCAGAAGTTTTCGATGGGTGTCATCAAGAGCGATCCGTTCCAGTTTCAACACATTGCGGCACTGCGCGAGCAGCGCTTTGAATCGGTCCAGGCCAAGGCATTTACCGACACCATGCGCGAATTTCTGGCGAAGCTCAACGCCGGGCCGCAGCATGACGCGGACTAACTTGGATCGCACCTGCACGCGCAGCTGATGCCAGTGGCGGCTCGCAGCCGCACGCACAACGTGCCCGGCCATCAGTCCAAAAACAAGTCAGGAATGAAATACTGCGTCCCCGGCGTCACCGCATAGTGATCAAGGTCGGTGATGCCATGCGCTGCGAGTACGCTGTCATCGATGTAAAAATTGCCGGTGTTCGCGCTATTTTGGGTCAGGATCAGCCAGGCTGCATCGGACATGATGTCCGGCTTGCGGCACAAACCCACATCGACTCCCGGAATCATCTGCATCGCCGCCGTGGCAATGGCGGTGCGCGGCCACAGGCTGTTGACGCCAATGCCGTACTTCTTGAATTCGCCCGCATGGCCCAGCGTGCACATGCTCATGCCGTACTTGGCCATGGTGTAGGCGGTGTGGCTCTGAAACCATTGCGTCTGCATCGACAAGGGTGGCGACAGGGTCAGCACCTGCGGGTTGCGCCCAGCAGCGGCTGATTTCTTCAACTCAGGCAAACAGGCCATGGTGCACAGATAAGT
>JBBQQX010000045.1:0-27997 GCA_038215405.1 Burkholderiales bacterium | reverse complement strand
TCCTTGACCAGCGGATCGATGTTGGATTTGTCGGCCTGATACCAGTCGGACTTGATCTGCCACTTGGCACCATCCCACTGAACGACGCGCGCCCAGTCGGTGCCCATGTGGTTGCTGCAGGAAGTCTTCACCGGTCGCATCATTTCGCCGAAGCCCAGCGCTTTGAGTTTTTCGGTCGTCAGGTTCAGGTTCTCGAAACCCCAGCGGACCTGCTCGGACGTGAGTGACTTGCCCTTGCCGTATTTTTCCTGGGCAGCGCGGATCGCTTCGACCTGCAACATGGAAATCATCATGCCGCGGGTGTGCGCCATTCCGCCGACTTCGCTGGCGTTCGATGCTGTGCCCTGGCCCTTGTCATAGACATATTTTTTCAGGTCATCATGCACCTTGTCTTTGACCGAGTTGTTATGGATGGAGAGTGTGTTGTAGCCCTTGGCAGCATCGCCCAGGTCTTTCACGTCATGGTCAGAGCCGGCCCACCAGATGGAATAAATCTTCTCGCGCGGGTAGCCGCTGGCCTGAGCCTCGCGAATGGCGGCCGGTGTCATCACGCCAGCGGACCAGAGCAACAAATAATCGGGCTTTTGCTGGCGGACCTGTAGCCAGGTTGATTTTTGTTCCACCCCGGGAGGCGTGACCGGGAACAGTGCCAACTCAAAGCCTTCCTTGGCGGCGAGTTTTTGCAGCAGCAAAATGGGTTCCTTGCCATACGGCGAGTCATGGTAGACCAGCGCAATCTTCTTGCCCTTCAGGCTGCCCTTTTCTTTCTTCAGGATATCCTGGATCATCACGTCGGTCGCCGTCCAATAGGTGCCCAGCAACGGGAAATTCCATTCAAACACCGTCCCATCGACCGACTGCGACAGGCCATAGCCCATGGTTTCGATCGACACCTTGTCGTTGAAGGCCTTGTCGGTCAGGGCAAAGGTGATACCGGTGGACTGCGGGTCGAAGCCCGAAGCGCCCGAACCGCTTTTCTTTAAACGCTCGTAGCATTCGACGCCCTTGGCGGCGTCATAGGCAGTCTCGCATTCTTCGAACGTGAGCTTGACGCCATTGACACCACCGTCACGCGCGTTGACGAGCTTGAGGTAGTCGGCCTTGCCGTCGGCCCAGGGAATGCCCAGTGGCGCGAATTGGCCGGTGCGGTATACGAGCAATGGAATGAACTGCTCGGCCACCTGGGCGTAGGCAGAGGGGGTCGTGACCACCGCTGCAAGGCCGGCAGTGACGATGGTGGCCGCAAGGGCCAGGGTTTTCAGTCTCATACTTGTCTCCTGTTTTAAAAGCACGTTGCAGTGCGGGTGAAAGAAAACGAATCCAGGTGGTCCGTGCAATGGCTCAATGGGGGAAAGGCCACAGCCGCAGCTTTTGTCGAGCAGTGAGCCACAGCCGAGCCAGGCCATGCGGTTCCACGATCAGAAAAAACACAATCAATGCGCCGAAAATCATGTGCTCCAGCTGCGATGCGGTGGCCGTGGATAACGGCAGTCCCAGCCAATGCGGAACCTGGTTCAGAAAAAGCGGCAGCAGCACAATGAAGGCCGCCCCAAAGAAGCTGCCGACGATGGAGCCCAGCCCGCCAATGATCACCATGAACAGCAACTGGAACGACTTGTCGATACCAAAGGCTGCCGGCTCCCAGGCGCCCAGGTGAACGAACGCCCACAATGCACCGGCCACGCCGACGATAAAACTGCTGACTGCAAAGGCCGACAGCTTGGCGTAGACCGGGCGGATGCCGATGACGGCGGCCGCCACATCCATGTCGCGAATCGCCATCCATTCGCGACCGATGGCTCCGCGCACCAGATTCTTGGCGAGAATGCCGACGACCAGCACAATCGCCAGGCAAAGCAGATATTTCTCGACCGACGTGCCCAGCGCAAGGCCAAAGAAGTTCAGATCGCCCACACTCACCGAGCCCGACGAGGAATCGTTGGTCACCCACCTCACGCGATTGGTGAACCAGTCGATGAAGAACTGCGCCGCCAGTGTGGCCACCGCCAGGTAGAGGCCGCGGATGCGCAGACTGGGAAGGCCAAAGAGTACACCGGCCACCGTCGCGCACAGGCCACCTCCAACCAGCGAGACAATGAGCGGCATGCCGTCGAAGCGCGTATGCAGGTTGAAGGCTGCATAGGCACCCACTGCCATGAAGGCGCCGGTGCCCAGCGATATCTGGCCGCAATAGCCTACCAGGATGTTGAGCCCGATCGCCGCCAGCGACAGGATGAGGAAGGGAATGAACACCGCGCGGAACATGTAGTCGCTGGCCAGCAGCGGTACGGCCACCATGGCCACCAGCAGCAGCATGGCGATGGCGATGCGGTCCTGCAGGATGGGAAATATCTGCAGGTCAGCACGGTAGGTGCTTTTGAACTGGCCGTTCTCGCGGTAGAACATGATGGATGATCTTTCGTGAAGGCTATGATTTCAAACGCGGTCAATGATCTTGTCGCCGAAGAGACCCTGCGGCCGCACCAGCAGGAAAGCCAGAGCCAGCACATAGGCGAACCAGTTCTCGATCCCACCTCCCATCATCGGGCCAATGTAGATTTCCGAGAGTTTCTCGCCTACGCCGATGATGAGCCCGCCGAGGACCGCACCCGGCACCGAGGTCAGGCCGCCCAGGATCACTACCGGGAACGCCTTGAGCGCCACCAGCGATATCGAGAATTGCACACCCAGCTTGGAACCCCAGATGATCCCAGCCACCAGGGCCACGATACCGCCCATCGACCAGACGATGATCCAGATGCGAGACAGCGCGATGCCGATGGACTGCGCCGCCTGGTGGTCATCTGCCACTGCCCGCAGCGCACGGCCGGTCTTGGTTTTCTGGAAGAACAGCGAGAGCAGGGTGACCAGCGCGGCGGCCACTGCGGCGGCGTACAGGTCTTCCTTGCTCAGCAGCAAGCCGCCTTCGAACAGGTTTTCCAGCACGATCATCGGCTCCTTGGGCATGCCCACGTCGATCTTGTAGGTCGCGCTGCCGAATAGCAGTTGGCCCGCGCCGTCCATGAAATAACTGACGCCCAGCGTTGCCATCAGCAGGGTGATGCCGTCCTGGTTCACCAGCTTGCTCAGCGCCAGCCGTTCGATGAGCCAGGCCACCATGACCATGAGTGCAACGGAGACTGCAAAGGCCAGGATATTGGCCAGCACCAGGTTATCGAAGCCCAGCCAGTGAGGAATCCATTCCGAGAAACGCGCCATGGAAAGGGCCGCGAATAGCACCATGGCTCCCTGTGCAAAATTGAAAACGCCGGAGGCCTTGAAGATGAGCACAAAGCCCAATGCCACCAGGGAATAGAGCATGCCGGCCATCAGGCCGCCGAACATAGTTTCGAGGAAAAATCCCATCACACTTCCTTAGTCAGTTGGGGACAGGGCTTGCCGCTTCGCGACTGCGGTCTGTCCTGCAAATTCTCAGTGACCCGTGCCCAGGTAGGCGCTGATCACGTCTTCGTTGTGGCGCACTTCATCGGGCGTGCCGTCGCCGATTTTCATGCCGTAATCGAGCACCACCACGCGGTCGGAGATATCCATCACCACCCCCATGTCGTGCTCGATCAGCACCACCGTGGTGCCAAACTCTTGATTCACATCCAGAACAAAACGGCACATGTCCTGCTTTTCCTCGACGTTCATGCCGGCCATGGGTTCGTCCAGCAGCAGAACCTGGGGCTCCATCGCCAGCGCACGGCCCAGGTCAACACGTTTTTGCAGCCCATAGGGCAACTGACCGACGGGGGTCTTGCGATAAGCCTGGATTTCCAGGAAGTCAATGATGTGCTCAACAAATTCGCGGTGTTGCTCTTCTTCGCGCTGGGCTGGCCCGATGCGCAGCGCCTGCAGCAAGAGATTGCTTTTGATGCGCAGGTTGCGCCCGGTCATGATGTTGTCAATCACGCTCATACCCTTGAACAGCGCCAGATTCTGAAAAGTGCGCCCGATGCCCATCACCGCCACCGCATGGCTGTCCATGTGGCTGAAAGACTTGCCCCGAAAGGTGATGGAACCCTGCTGCGGCGTGTAGACGCCATTGATGCAATTGAGCATGGAGCTCTTGCCCGCGCCGTTGGGGCCGATGATGGCGCGCACCTCGTGCTCGCGCACATTGAATGAGATGTCGGTCAGCGCCTTGACGCCGCCGAAACTGAGCGATATGTTTTTGACATCAAGAATGACCTCACCAATCTTCTTACTCATGCTGCAGCCTTTACTGGCGCAAAGGTTTTTGCGTCGTCAATTCTGAGCGTGGCGCTGACGCTGCCGGTTCGGCCATCTTCAAACTTGACTTGGGTTTCGATGAACTGTGATGTCTTTCCGCCATACAAGGCATCAACCAGCACGTCGTATTTTTCAGCGATGAAACCGCGCCGGACCTTGTTCGTGCGCGTCAATTCGCCGTCGTCGGCATCGAGCTCCTTGTGCAGCACCAGGAAGCGGCTGACTTGCGAGCCCGCCAGCAGCGCATCAACGCTGAGGTCGGCATTCACTTTCTCCACACACTCCTTGATGAGCTGGTAAACCTCTGGCTTTTGCGCGAGATCGGTGTAACCGGCATAAGGCAGATTGCGGCGCTCGGCCCAGTTACCCACCGCGTCAACATCGATATTGATCATGACGCAGACCTTTTCGCGGCCATCACCGTAGGCCACCACTTCCTTGATGTACGAAAAGAACTTCAGCTTATTCTCCACATACTTGGGTGCGAACATGGCGCCGTCATTGGCGCCGCCCTTGATGCGGCCCACATCCTTCACGCGGTCGATGATCTTGAGGTGACCATGGGCGTCCAGAAAACCGGCGTCGCTGGTGTGGTACCAGCCATCTGGCGTCAACACTTCGGCGGTGGCCTCCGGATTTTTGAAATAGCCCTTGAGCAGACCCGGCGACTTGACCAGTATTTCGCCGTTGTCGGCGACCTTGATTTCGACCCCGGCGCAGGGCACACCCACCGTGTCGGCGCGCGCCTCGTTGTCGGGCTGCAAACAAACAAACACGGCCGTCTCGGTGGAGCCGTAGAGCTGTTTGAGATTGATGCCAATGGAACGATAAAAACTGAACAGGTCCGGGCCGATGGCCTCACCGGCCGTGTAGGCGATGCGCACCCGACTCATACCCAGGTTGTTGCGCAGCGGCCCGTACACCATGAAGTTGCCCAGGGCATACAGCACGCGATCCGCCAGCCCCACCGATTTGCCGTCCATCAAGGCAGGGCCAATCCGTTTTGCCACGCCCATGAAGAATTCAAACATGTTGCGTTTAAGCGTGCCCGCATCTTCCATGCGGATCATCACGCTGGTCAGCAAGCCTTCAAACACCCGCGGCGGTGCAAAGTAATACGTCGGGCCGACTTCTTTCAGGTCAATCGTGACGGTGGCCGCCGACTCCGGACAATTCACCACGTAGCCGCAGGCCAGCCACTGCGCGTAGCTGAAGATATTTTGCCCAATCCAGGCCGGCGGCAAATAGGCCAGCACCTCCTCCGCAGAGGTCAGCTTGTCAAAGTCAGCCCCGGCCTTGGCCCGATTCAATAGCGAGTTGTGCGTATGCACGACGCCCTTGGGGTTTCCGGTGGTGCCAGAGGTGAAAAACATGGCCGCCACATCATCGGGCTTGATCTGGCTCACTTCGGCGTTGAAAAATTCTGGGTGCTGGGCGGCAAAGGCTTTGCCTGCGGCCAGCAAGTCGTCGAGCGCCATCAGGCCCGGCTCCTCGTAGCTGCGCAGGCCACGCGGATCATCAAAGTAGATATGGGAGAGCTGCGGGCACTGCTCGCGGATTTCCAACAGTTTGTCGACCTGTTCCTGATCTTCGGCAAAGGCAAAACGCACGTCGGCATTGTTGATGGGGAACACGCACTCGGGCGCGGCGGCATCTTGATAAAGCGGAATGGGGATGGCCCCAATCGACTGCACGGCCAGCATGGTGGCATACAAGCGCGGGCGATTGGCGCCAATCAAAATGATGTGCTCGTCGCGGCGCAGCCCGGCTTGATGCAGTCCACAGGCGAGCCGCTCCACCAACACGGCCAGATCAGCCCAGGACAGGGCCTGCCAAATACCGTATTCTTTCTCACGCATGGCGGGCGCCGACGGTCGCTGGGCGGCGTGATTCAACAGAAGTCGAGGAAAAGTGGTCTGCATTCCAATACCTTGTCTTAAATCCAATGAACTTGTGAGAGAGATCTTCAGTTCTGCCCCAACTGGGCAATCCGACTTGGCCATCGGTCATCGGCTTGCTGGAATAGGGCAAATAGTAAGCATTCATTTGACGTCAAGTTGTCATTTGAACGACAATTTGGACTTTTCTCAGTAGGTGTTTTCCCTGCGCTTTTCAACAACTGGCAGCACATGCGTGATGACCTCCGACATTTCTCTCCACCAGCGTCGCCGACCGCTGACCACTCTCGAACTCAACACGATTCCATGGCTTGATCGGTTGTCGCCTAATGAGTACGAGCGGGCGGTAGACGACCTCAAAATTGCCGACGCCGTCGCGGGCGACTACGTCTGCCGCACCGGCCGACCGGTCACCTACTGGTTTGGCGTCGTGGACGGCTTGCTCAAAATGAGCAGCGACAACGCCGAAGGTCAGACCATGACCTTTGCCGGCGTACCGCCCGGCGGCTGGTTCGGCGAGGGCACCGCCCTGAAGCGCGAAAGCTATCGCTACAACATCCAGGCCCTGCGAAAAAGCCGCGTGGCCGGGCTGCACGTCGACACCTTCCACTGGTTGCTGGACAACTCGATTGGCTTCAACCGCTTTGTGATGAACCAGCTCAACGAGCGGCTTGGCCAGTTCATTGCCGCGCGCGAGATTGACCGCATGAGCAACCCCGACGTCCGGGTGGCGCGCAGCCTGGCCGCGCTGTTCAACCCGGTGCTGTACCCCGGCGTCGGCGAGGTTCTGCGCATCACGCAACAGGAACTGGCCTACCTGGTGGGTCTGTCGCGCCAGCGCGTGAATGAAGCCCTGACCGCGCTGGCCGAGCAAGGCGTGATTCGCGTCGAATATGGCGGTCTGCGCGTGCTCAGTCTGGCGGCACTGCGCTCCCAGATATTTTTATAACAAATCAGCCTCTAGCCCTCGTAAAATAAGCACTTATAGCTACTATATATATAGCAAAATGACAGACTCAAAAGACCCTCCCCTTTTTCGCCGCGCAGCGCCACCCACGCCCCGGGCGCCACTTCCCGCCGGCCAGAGCAACACTGCCGCCATCGGCGCCAACGGAACCTTGCGCCTGAACAAGCGCATGGCCGAGTTGGGCCTGGCTTCACGCCGCGAGGCGGACGAATGGATTGGCAAGGGCTGGGTCAAGGTCAATGGCAAGGTGGCCGAGATGGGCATGCAGGTGCAGCCCGATGTGCGCATCGAGATCGACAAGCAAGCCCAGGGCCAGCAAGCCAAGCAAGTGACGGTGCTGGTGCACAAGCCGATCGGATTGGTCAGCGGCCAGGCCGAAGACGGGCATTTGCCCGCCATCACCCTGGTGCAGCCGCAAAACCGCTGGCGCGAAGACAACGCCCGTTTCTTCTTCCACCCGAGCCAGCTCAAGAGCCTGGTGCCCGCTGGGCGGCTTGACATTGACTCGACTGGTCTGCTGGTGCTGACGCAAGACGGCCGCGTGGCACGCCAACTGATTGGCGAAGACGCCGTGATGGAGAAGGAATACTTGGTGCGGGTGATTTACCAAGGTGACCAAGGCGCCCCGGGGAGCACCGGCCAGCTCAGCCGCATTGACGATGACGACCCGGTCAGCACCGATGTGCAGTCGGTGTTCCCGGGCGACAAGCTCGCGCTCCTACGCCACGGCCTGAGCCTGGACGGTCAAGCGCTGCAAGCGGCCAAAGTGGATTGGCAAAACCCCGAGCAACTGCGCTTTGTCTTGACCGAGGGCAAGAAACGCCAGATTCGCCGCATGTGCGAACTGGTCGGCCTCAAGGTGGTCGGCCTCAAGCGTGTGCGCATTGGCAACGTGATGCTGGGCAACCTGCCGCTGGGCCAGTGGCGCTACCTAGCGCCGCATGAGAAATTCTAGACATTGTGGGACAGACCAAAGCTACACGCAGTGAGCGTGCTCTGTCCTCAACTGATACCGGGATGTCGGATGCTCACATTGTGGGACAGACCAAAGCTACACGCAATGAGCGTGCTCTGTCCTCAACTGATACCGGGATGTCGGATGCTCACATTGTGGGACAGACCAAAGCTTGCGCGTTGTGAGCGTGCTCTGTCCTCAGCTGATCGTCGGATGTAGGGAGTTCCACCATGACCAAGCCGCCGCCAAAAAATCCGCTCAGGCACCTGCGCAGCTCGGACCTGCGCGCTGTTGTGCAACTGGCCACGCAAGCCACGGCGGGCGTCACCCGCATCGCCGAAGGGGTGCACCAGTCGGTGCTTGACAGCCTGGGCATCCCCGGTGGCAAGACGCCGGGGCAAACCGGTGGCATCACGGGCCTGGTTTACAAGAGTGTGCACGGCGTGACCCGGTTGGTTGGCAAAAGCGTGGACACGCTGCTGGCCCGGTTGCAGCCCGCGCTGGACGCGGCAGAAGATGCCCAGGCTGGCAGCCCCCAACGCGCGGCGGTGCTGGCGGCTCTCAATGGCGTGATGGGCGATCACCTGCTGGAGGTCCACAGCCCGTTTGCCACCCCCATGACCCTGCGCTACCAGGGCGCGGCGCTGAACTGGCAGGCTCTGCCCCCCATGCCGCAGGCCACTGGCAGGGTTCTGCTGCTGATCCATGGGCTTTGCATGAACGATCTCCAGTGGCACTCGCAACAAGACGGACAGGTGGTGGACCATGGCGCGGCCTTGGCAGACAAGCTGGGCTACACCCCAGTCTATTTGCGCTACAACAGCGGGCTGCACACCTCGCAGAACGGGCATGAGCTGTCAGCCCTGCTGGAGCAACTGGTGGCGCATTGGCCGACACCGATCCAGGAAATCACCGTGCTGGCACACAGCATGGGGGGCTTGCTGATCCGCAGCGCGTATTACTACGCCCGACAGGAGGGTTTGCGTTGGCCATCCAGTCTGAAAAACATCGTGTTTCTGGGCACGCCACACCATGGCGCTCCGCTGGAGCGGGCTGGCAATTGGGTCGACGTCATCCTGAGCAGCACGCGTTACAGCGCGCCATTTGCCAAATTGGGGCAGTTGCGCAGCGCCGGCATTACCGATTTGCGTTGGGGCAATGTGCTCGACGCGGACTGGCAGGGGCACGACCGATTTCAGCGCAAACCCGACGACCGGCAGGTGCTGGCCTTGCCCGCACGCGTGGCCTGCTACGCACTAGCCGCCACCACAGCCAGCCAACGCAGCGCCCTGGCAGATCGCCTGATTGGCGACGGCTTGGTGCCGCTGCACAGCGCACTGGGCCAGCACGATGACCCCAAAAGAACGATGGTGTTTGCCAAAACGGCGCAGTGGATTGCCTACCGCACCAGTCACATGGCCCTGCTCAGCAGCCCGGCTGTGACGGGAAAAATAGTGCACTGGCTGACGCCGACGCCAGCGCAAACCTCAGTTTGAGGCCAGGGCGGGTCAAGCCACCCGCTGCTGCGCCACGTCGCGCATGATCGCGCTGACGTCGCGGCCGACGCCCCGGTAGCCGTTAAAGCGGCCCGAGGCGTCGAACATCGGTTCCCCGCTGACCTGAAAATACTGGCGCTCGCCAGCATCATCAATGCGGCTGAAGACAAAATCGAGGAACGGCCGGCGTGCCGCCACGTTCGCCTTGAGAACGGCGCGCTCTGCCTCATTCCAGCGCAGCGCCTGCTCCTGCTTGATTTCTCCCAGCAGGCTCTCCATCGAAACACCCAGCATGTCCAGCACCGGGCCATACACTTTGGTGAAGTGCCCTTGCGCGTCCTGCTCCCAGTACCAGTCGGACGCCAGTTCCGTCAGGCGGCGAAAGCGCGCCTCACTGTCGCTCAATTCGGCGGTCCGTTCCAGTACGGTCTGTTCCAGCATCCGGTTGTAATTTTGCAGTTTTTTGTACAGCAAGCGCACTTCGACCATATTGTGAATGCGCGTCTTGACTTCGACCAGATCAAAGGGTTTGGCAACAAAATCCTTGGCACCACAGGCCAAGGCCCGCAGTTTGTGACCTGGTTGCGCTGTCACCACCAGGATCGGAACGTAGCCATCGGGGTCGACCTCCTTGAGGGCGTCCATCACTTGAAAACCGTCCATCCCTGGCATCTGCAAATCGAGCAGGATCAGGTCGTAGCAATTGTCACGATGCATGGCGCTGACGGCAAACGGGTCCATCGTCGAGGTCACATGCTGGTAACCGGCGCCCTGCAGCATTTGCTCCAGCAACTGCACGTTGGCTATTTGATCGTCCACGATCAAGATACTGGCATTCAGAATATCGGCAGTGCTGACCATAAATTTTTCGCTTTCTTTCGTTGTCGCGGAGACTTGTGTGCTTAAAGAGACGGGGCCACGTGAACTTCACCGGCTGCGCTTGTTTGCGCGAACTCCAGCGCCATGTCCAGCACATCCATGAACTCGTTCACTTTGATCGGCTTGGTCAAGTAGCGGAGAAATCCCGCTTGCAGGCCCTTCTCAATATCGCTTGGCATCGCGTTGGCGCTGATGGCCAGCACCGGAATGTGACTGGTTGCCGGATCTTCGCGCAGGATATTCAGAGCCTGCAGGCCACTCATACCCGGGAGATTGATGTCCATCAGGATCACTTTGGGCACATGAATGCGCGCCAGCGTAACGCCCTGCAGACCATCCCGGGCACACAAGAGGCGCATATCCGAACGCCGCGCAATGAGTTGCGCCACCAACTCCATGTTGGCGCGGTTATCTTCCACATAGAGCAGCGTGCGAACGGCAGCCCCAGCGGCAACTGGTGCCTGCAACAAGACCACCGGCGCATCAAGGTCAGCGACAAATTCTGGCGCCGCCACCAGACTCAACTCAAACCAGAACACGCTGCCCGTCCCGACAATGCTGTGCGCGCCGATTTCGCCCCCCATCAGCTCGACCAGCCTCTTGCTCACCACCAGGCCGATGCCCGTGCCCTCCTCGGCCCCGACTTCTTGTCCAAGTCGGTTGAAGGGCTGAAACAGTTGTGCCAGCTTTTCGGCTGAGAGCCCTTCGCCGGTATCGCGCACGCTAATGCGCAGGCGCTGCGCAGCAGCCACCTTGCAGGTCACCTCCACAGTTCCGCCGACCCGGTTGTACTTGATGGCATTGGACAGAAGATTGACGATCACCTGCTTGACCCGCGTTTGATCGGCATTGACAAAGCACGGGCCACTGAACTTCGGAAAGCTGATGTGGATGACACCCTTTTTGGCCTGCGGCTCGATCATGGCCTGGCAATCGAGCAGCACGTCGGGCAGCGCAATCGGCTCAATCGAGAGCGACAGCTTGCCCGATTCGATCAGGGCCAGATCGAGGATCTCGTTAATCAGTTCCAGCAGGTACCAGCCACCATGCAGAATCTGGTCGATGCTGGCCTTCTGCATGGCCGTAGGCGGTGGCGTGCCGGACTCCATCAGCTGCGCAAAGCCCAAAATGGCATTGAGCGGCGAGCGCAGTTCATGGCTCATGCTCGACAGGAAATCTGATTTGGCGAGGTTGGCTTTGTCGGCGGCTTGCCGGGCGATTTCCAGCTCGACGTTCTTCTCGCGCAGTGCCCGATCAAGCACGGCGCGCTCGGCCTCAACGCGCTGGCGCGCGGTGTTGTCCGTGCCGATCAACAGGTAGCCAATGATGGCGCCCTGCGCGTCGCGCAAGGCCGTGACCGACACCACCGCCGCAAAGCGGCTCCCGTCCTTGCGGATGTAGGTCAGCTCATAGATATCTTCAATGCCGCGCGACGCCTTGAACACCAGCGCTTCAAAGCCCGGCTCGATGTGGGTGCCGAGTTCAAGACTGAGCACCTTGGCACGCGCAATCACTTCCTGCGGATCAGAAATATCGGCCGGGGTGACCTGGTTCATCATCTCCAGCGCGGTGTAACCCAGCATGCGCTCGGCGCCAACGTTGAAAATCTGAATCACGCCCTTGGCATCGGTGGCGATGCTGGAAAAATTGGCGCTGTTGAAAATCGCGCTCTGCAAGGCCCCGGCCTTGAGCAGCTCTTCTTCAGCCTGTTTGCGCTTGGTGATATCGCGCAAGATACCGGTGAAATAGCGTTCGCCTCCCAGCCACATCTCGCTGACCGCCATCTCCATCGGAAAGGCACTGCCATCCTGGCGCAGGCCCAGCACCTCGCGCCCCAAACCGACCGCGCGCGCTTCGTCGCTGGCACTGTAGTACTCCAGAGAGCCATTGCGCTGGTCTTGGTTCAATTCAGGAATGAGCAAACTGAAGTTCTGCCCGATCAGTTCGGCTGCGCTGTAGCCAAACATGCGCTCGGCGGCCGGGTTCACGGTCTTGACCATGCCGCCGCGGGCGTAGATGGTGATAATCCCGTCCGCCACGGTGTTGAGCACGGTCTGGATCAGGGCGTTGCTGTCAAGCAGGGCTTGCTGCGCCGCATATTCTTCGGTGACATCACGAAACACCAGCACTGCACCGATCACGTCACCGTCGCGGTCACGAATCGGCGCGCAACTGTCGGCAATATCGCACTCGCTGCCATCGCGCGCAACCACGACGGTGTGAGTGGCCAGTCCCTGAACCGTGCCATGTAACAAAGTTTCGGCCACGGGAATCGTGGCGCTTTGCCGCGTTTCCTTGTTGATGATCGTGAAAATCTCGTCCACCGGGCGACCGACGGCGTCCAGCTGCGACCAGCCGGTGAGACGTTCCGCCAGGGGATTGAGAATTGTGACCCGCGCCGCGGCATCAGTGGCGATGACGGCGTCGCCGATAGAGTGCAGTGTGACGGCGAATTTTTCTTCGCTTTCGCGCAGAGTCAGGTTGGCCTGATGCAATTGTTGATTGGTTCGGGCCTGAATCTCGATCAAATGCTGACGCTCAGCCTCCACCTGCTTGCGCGCGGTGTTGTCGGTGCCGATCAACAGGTAGCCAATGATGGCTTCCTGCGCATCGCGCAGCGCTGTCACCGACACGATGGCGGCAAAACGGCTGCCATCCTTGCGGATGTAGGTCAGCTCATAGATGTCTTCAATGCCGCGCGAGGCCTTGAACACCAGCGCCTCAAAACCCGGGTTGATCTGGGTGCCGAGTTCCGCACTCAATGCCTTGGCACGGGCGATCACTTCGTGCGGATCGGAAATGTCGGCCGGTGTGATCTTGTTCAGGACGTCAATCGCCTGATATCCCAGCATGCGCTCAGCGCCAATATTGAAAATCTGGATCACACCGCTCGCGTCGGTGGCAATGCTGGAAAAATTGGCGCTATTAAGAATGGCGTTCTGCAAGGCCCCGGTCTTGAGCAAGGACTCCTGTCGCCTGAACTCGGTAAGCCCTTCCGGCGACCCCGCAACAGGCGTGGGAATGGCGCCGGAAAGGTCAGTTTTGAACATAGTAATTTCTTGTTGCAAGGGTAATGAGGATATCGACCCAGCTTGAGCTGGTCCGTGTGATAGCGCACATAGAGGTCGACAATTTCATGGAACGGGTCGATTGAAGCGTTCTAGCGCTGGTGGACATCGCCGAGCAAGCGGTCATATTCATGCTTCACCACGGCATAGCATTCGCACGCGCGCGACTCCAGGCCCCGGCGATCCAGCACCTTGATGTGGCCGCGGCGGTAGTGGATGCACTGCACCTGCTGCAAGTGCCCGGCGGCGGCGGTAATGCCCTCGCGGCGCACGCCGAGCATACCGGCAATCAGTTCTTGCGTCATGGTCAGCTCCGGCGAGGGCAAACGGTCCAGCGTGGCCAACAGCCAGCGGCACAACTGCTGCTCGACCGAATGATGCCGGTTGCAAACCGCGGTTTGCGCCATTTGTGTCATCAGGGCCTGGGTGTAGCGCAGCAGCAGACGCTGCATCGGCCCCGCGCGATTGAACTCTTCCACCAGCACGCGTCCGTTCAGGCGGTAACCGCTGCCGCCGGTCTGCACCGTCGCCCGGTTGGTCGTGCTGTTGCCGCCCAGGAACTGCGACACGCCGAGCACGCCCTCGTTACCGACACCGGCGACCTCGGCCGAAGCGCCATCCTCAGTCATGTACTGAAGCGACACAATCGCCGTGGTCGGAAAGTAGGCGCACTGCAACTGGCCACCCGCCTCGTAAAGCACGTCACCGAGCAGCATCGGGACCAACTCCAACTGGGGCTGTAGGCGGGCTAGCTCAGCCGGGGGCAGAGCAGCCAGAAGAAAATTTTGTTTGGGGCCCTGCGGCGAATCCATATGCAGTCTCCGAAAGAGCGCCAAAGCGGCATGCGCATAACCGGTGCAGCATACACGCTTTGACGGGGGTCAAGGCGTTCGCTCGGACGACAACCCGCGGCGCCGACCGACCCTCTTCTGCGTTGGCAGATGACGCAACCCCTTGAAACTGCGCACCATCGCCCATAATTACCGAGTTCTAGCGTTGCGACTCATCTGTTTGGGCTCGCTTTTCCATTTTTCAGAAAAATCCAATTCCATGACCAAACAAACTCTTTCCTTCCAGGCCGAAGTGGCCCAGTTGCTGCATCTGGTGACCCACTCGCTCTACTCCAACAAGGAGATATTTCTGCGCGAGCTGATCTCCAACGCGTCAGACGCCTGCGACAAGCTGCGCTATGAGGCCATCAACGACGGCGGCCTGTATGAAGACGCACCCGGTCTAGAGGTTAGGGTGTCTTTCGACAAGGACGCCAAAACGCTGACCATCACCGACAACGGCATCGGCATGAGCGCGCAGGAGGCGATCGACCACCTCGGCACGATCGCCAAGAGCGGCACCAAGGACTTTGTCTCCAAGCTCAGCGGCGACCAGAAGGCCGACTCGCAACTGATCGGTCAGTTTGGCGTCGGTTTCTACTCGGGCTTTATCGTGGCCGACAAGATCACGGTCGAGTCGCGCCGCGCCGGCATGAAAACAACCGAAGGCGTGCGCTGGATCAGCGGCGGCGCCGGTGACTTTGAGGTGGAAACCATCGAGCGCGCGGCACGAGGAACGAGCGTCACCCTGCACCTGCGCGACGATGCCATGGACTATGCTTCAGCCTGGAAGCTCAAGAGCATCATCAACAAGTATTCCGATCACATCAGCCTGCCGATCCTGATGGAAAAAGAAGAGTGGAAAGACGGCGAACTGATCAAGCCGGGTGACGAACAGGGTGGCCGCCAGCCCGGCGGCATGGTCAAGACCGGGGAGTGGGAAGCCGTCAACAAGGGCAACGCCATTTGGGCGCGTGCCAAGAAGGACATCACGCCTGAGCAGTACACCGAGTTCTACAAACAGATCAGCCACGATTCCGAGGCGCCGCTGGCCTACACCCACAACCGGGTCGAAGGCAGCACCGAGTACACACAACTGCTGTATATCCCCAGCAAGGCACCGATGGACTTGTTCAACCGCGAGAAGTCGGCCGGCGTCAAGCTCTACGTCAAGCGCGTCTTCATCATGGACGACGCCGAGGCGCTGCTGCCCACTTACCTGCGCTTTGTCAAAGGCGTGGTCGACTCGGCTGACCTGCCCTTGAACGTTTCCCGAGAGCTGCTGCAGGAAAGCCGCGACGTCAAAGCCATCCGCGAAGGCTGCACCAAGCGCGTGCTGGGCATGCTCGAAGACCTCGCCAAGCATGACAAGCTGCCCGAGGAGGAGCCCGCTGCCGAAGCTCTTGCCGACGCTGGCTCCGCGGCAACAGATGTCTTGAGCGCAGAAGACAAGGCCGAAGCGGCGGCCAACGCCGGCAAGTACGGCAAGTTTTACGCTGAATTTGGCGCCGTGCTGAAAGAGGGCCTGGGCGAAGACTATGGCAACAAGGACCGTCTGGCCAAGCTCTTGCGCTTTGCCTCCAGCACCACCGACACGGTCAGCGTGAGCTTTGCCGACTACAAGGCGCGCATGAAAGAAGGCCAGGAAGCCATCTACTACATCACCGCCGACACCCCGCTAGCAGCCAAGAACAGCCCGCAACTCGAAGTGTTCAAGAAGAAGGGCATTGAGGTCATCTTGATGACCGACCGCGTCGATGAATGGGCGCTGAACTACTTGCAAGACTTTGACGGCACGCCGCTGCAGAGCGTTGCCAAAGGCGCGGTCGACTTGGGTAAACTGCAAGACGAAGCCGAGAAAAAGGCGGCGGAGGAAGCGGCTGAAACCCTCAAACCCCTGCTGGCCAAGCTCAAGGAAGCGCTCAAGGACAAGGCCGAAGACGTGCGCGTCACCACCCGCCTGGTCGACTCGCCTGCCTGTCTGGTGGTGCAGGATCACGGCATGAGCACGCAGCTGGCGCGCATGCTCAAGCAGGCCGGTCAGGCCGCGCCCGACGTGAAGCCAGTGCTGGAAGTCAACTTTGATCACCCCCTGGTGAAAAAGCTCGATGGCTCAGTGCACTTCAACGACTTGGCGCACATCTTGTTCGACCAAGCATTGCTGGCCGAAGGCGGCATGCCCGCTGACCCGGCGGCCTATGTCAAGCGGGTGAATGCGCTGCTGGTTTGATTTTCATAAGGAATAGGCCTCTAGCCCTTGTATTTATTCAGTTTACAGCTATTTAATCGATAGCAGTATTGATAAAAAATGCCCCGCTGGCGCGACGACCGGCGGGGCTTTTTTTTGGGGAATCAACGTGCGCGGTCTCGGAGACCGGCAAATGCCGGCCTGGTGATCGTGTGGCGGTGCACTGGTCGCATGCTAGGTGAAGTTGGCCAGTCTTGCGAGAGCAAAACCACATGCGCCGACCGCTTGACCTGCTGCGAGTACACATCGAGGAAATCGAGGGCTGGATTTTGGAACAGGCCGGGAAAGTGTTTGATACCAAGGCCACACCCGGTGCGATGCGAGCGGTGGCTGGATAACTAGACGGGGTGGAGAATGTTTGACATTCTCCGACCCCTCGCCACGATGCAATCAAGGTGCACCACAACTGCCAACAGTCTCAACTCAACACCAGGAACAAGCGATGCGAAATATCAAAAGCCAGCCGTTGGTTTCTTTAGGTCTGCTGGCTTGCTTGTTGATGCTGCATTCGGGAAACCGTCTTACATCCACCGCCACATCGTCCAGACAAAAAAATAGCCTGCCACCTATTAGATAGCAGACATTCCTTTACCCATGCGGGTTATCTTGGTGGCCCGGGGCGGAATCGAACCACCGACACAAGGATTTTCAATCCTCTGCTCTACCGACTGAGCTACCAGGCCAAGCCGCAAATTATAGCAGTATCTCCGCGCGTAATAACGGACGGCATGTCAAACCCCGTTGCGTTTGCCGCGGGTCAAATCAACACCCAACTGCTTCAATTTACGGTAGAGGTGGGTCCTTTCCAAGCCGGTCTTTTCCGCCACTCGGGTCATTGAACCATTTTCTTTGCCCAGGTGGTATTCAAAATACGCCTTCTCAAATTCATCGCGCGATTCGCGCAAAGGTTTGTCGAGCATGAAGCTTTGCAGCGAGGGTGCCAAGGCTTGCACCACAGCAACGCTTGACGGCCCGACCACTGCGGTCACATCTACCAGTGGCAAGATCGGCGAGTCAATGAGAGGTGGCGCTGACTTGCGAATCGCGCCACGCGCCAGGCCCTGTTCGACCGCCTTGAGCAACTTTTGCAGCGTAATTGGCTTTTCCAGAAAGGCCAGTGCACCGATCTTGGTGGCCTCCACGGCCGTATCAATGGTGGCGTGTCCACTCATCATGATGACCGGCATGGTCAGAGCACCCGTGGCCGACCACTCCTTGAGCAGGGTCACGCCATCGGTGTCGGGCATCCAGATGTCGAGCAGCACCAGATCGGGGCGCTCTCGCAAACGGGCGACGCGAGCTTGCGCCGCGTTTTCAGCCACTTCGACGCTATGCCCCTCGTCGTTCAAAATTTCCCGTAACAGATCGCGGATGCCGAGTTCGTCGTCAACCACCAGAATGTTTGCCATGATTTCGCGAGTTCCTTGGGAATATGCAAGAGTCGCCCGGCTAGCCCGCGACGACATTCTCTGTGGCGAATGATAACGACACTTGCGCGCCGATAATTTGGCCACCCGCGACGCGGTTGGCGATGTCCACGCGAGCACCGTGCTCGTCAGCAATTTTTTTGACTACTGCCAGGCCCAGACCCGTTCCCTTGGACTTGGTGGTGACGTAAGGCTCGAACGCACGCTTAAAAATGCTGTCAGGAAATCCTGTGCCGCAGTCGAGCACGCTCAGGCGAACGAGTCCAGTTTTCTCCAGCCACTGTGTCTTGACAATCACGGGGTGTCCGGCGTCCGTGTTACCAGCCGACTCCGAGGCATCCTGGGCGTTCTGCAGCAGGTTGTGCAGCACTTGCCGCAACTGCTGCGAATCGCCCAAGACAGCTGGCGTGTGCGGGTCCAGCTCCATCCGCACTGGCACGAGCGAGGTCTCGCTGGCATACAGCTGCAAGACGTCAGTCACCAGCGAATTCAAATCAATCGGTTGCAGCTCTGCTGCGGGTAGCCGTGCATAGTCGCGAAACTCATTAACCAGCCGTTTCATGGCATCAACCTGCGTCACGATGGTTTTGACGGATTTGGTCAGGAGCGCCTGCTCTGGTGGAGCGATCTTACCGGTCAGCTTCATCTCCAGCCGTTCGGCCGACAACTGGATCGGTGTGAGGGGGTTCTTGATCTCATGCGCCAAACGGCGGGCCACTTCACCCCAGGCCTGGGCCCGCTGCGCGGACACAATTTCAGAGATATCGTCAAAGACCAAAAGCCTTGCAGCGCCCGGCAGAGAAGCGCCACGCGCAACCAAAACGACAGTGCCGGCGGGTTGCCTCCCGGCCAGGTTGGTTGCATCATTTCCCAGTTCGAAGGACTGCTGCCAATGATCGAGACGGTATTGGTCGTTGGATGACAGAAAGGAATCAAACTGCGACTGGACGCTGGCAGCAAAATCCTGCAAGCCCTCAACAGCGCTCAGGTGCTGCCCCTCATAGGCAGCCAGCGGCACTCGCAGAATGCGTGTTGCTCCCGGGTTGGAAGACACGATGACACCTTGCGCATCCATCACGATCACGCCAGCCGTGAGGTTGTCGAGAATAGTCTGCAAATTGGCACGCGCTGCGTTCACCTGCTGCATGCTGGCCTGGACCGCCTGACGGGCCTCAGAGAGTTGTTGGGTCATGTCGGCAAAAGACCGGGTCAAGCCGTCAAGTTCGTCGCGCCCCTGCAACGACGCCTTGGGCGTCAGGTCTCCCGCGGCCACCTTGCTCACGCCGTCAGCGAGCAAGAGCAGCGGGCGCGCAATTTGATTGCCCAGCACGACAGCCAAAAGCACAGCGCCAAATACGGCCAGAAACAGACTCAGCGTCAAGGTGCCAATGTACATGCGACGCAGCCCCTCGCGCGCCAACGCCCGCTCCTGGTACTCACGGTTGGCTTGCGTGACCGCCAGCGCGTTGGCGACTAAAGTGGACGGCATGGCTTGCGATACCTGCAGAAAACGCGGCTGTTCCAACAAACCCAGACTGCTGCTGCTGACCAGGACCAGGGCCTGGATGCGCGCATTGGTCACTGTTCCCGGCTGTATATCGTCCAGCCCTTCAATCCAGGTGATGAATCTCTGAGCACGTGCGCTGCGGAACTGCTGCTGACTGGGCCGCTCCGGATTGAGTTGGTAGCGCGATTGGCCAGCGGCGGCCACCAGCTGCCCATTGGCGCTCCACAGCAAGACGTCACTTTCTCCCAACTGTTCACGCACGCGCTCCAATGGCAGAGCAGCACTGGTATCTGGCGCATTGGTCAGCTGTAAGGCCGCGGCACGGGCCTTCCCGGCCAGGTCATCTGAGAGCGCTTCAAGCGTGGCCCGGCCGAGATTGAGGCCCGCATCCAACGCACCTTCCACTTTGACGTCGAACCAGCTTTCAATGGAACGCGACACAAACTGGTAGGACACCACGTAAATCAGGAGACCCGGCGCAAACCCGGCCAACGCAAAAACAGCAGCCAGCTTGACCAGCAGGCGGCTGCCAAATTTACCCTGCCGCAAGCGCTTTAGCAATCGGTAAGCGATCCAGACGATGACGAGCAGCAACAGGCTGGCCACCACGACGTTGAGTACAAAAAGTCGCGCGTAATTGCGCTCGTACATGTCTCGATTGGTTGTCGCTTGCGTCAGCAGGAACAGCAGCACCAGCCCAACCACCACCATGACGACCAAACCAACACCCACGGTCCATCGCAGCGTGCGTGAGTTCCGCAGGGAAAAGCGGCCAACTGGATCGATGGAGGTGCCTGCTCGACTCACGGCAATGTCTCTAGCACGAGAGCTTGGCGCCAAGATGCCGATATATCCCAGTCAGTCTGCCCCAAAGTGCCAATTTGCAGCGGGCGTGGCAGTTGGAAAACGTCTAGCGCAAATCGAAACTCGATCAGGTGACGTTGGTCCAGATCAAGGTCAGAAACCCCGGCAATCTTCCAGCGCGACAGGCGCTGCACCGCGGCCAAAGCGTCGGGCAAGGCATCGAAGTTCTGATTCAGAGCAAGCCCAAGTCCCGCATTGGTGGTTTGACCGGAGGCCACATTCAGGCGCCAACGGCGCGTCAACGGTTGATAGGCCAGGCGCATATGACGCTCTGCGTGCACCACATTTTTGTTGGTCCAGTACCAGCGTTCGCGCAAAATATCCGCCTCGGCCACGAAAATTATGGTCACGCCTTTGAGCAGTGCGTCTTCAACCGCGGTCGACAGTTCGAATTGAACGTTGGCAGAAAGGACAATCTCGTCGCCCGCACGCTCCACTTTGAAACTTGAAATGTGCGCCGGCGACGTTTCCGCCCGAGCGACACCCGGCGAGCCCCAAAACACACAGGCACAGGCCAGCAAGCCGATCAGGTCAAGTCGAGCATTTCTCAAGCAGTGCGTAATAAAAGCCGTCATGGTCACCAATGGGATTGTCCGGGACTGTGTCGACATTCACCCCCTCAACAGGCAATAAATGCCCAGGTGAGGGCAGCAAACTGGCGTCAGTGTTGTGCGCAAGGAACGTTTCAATCTGATTCTCACCCTCAGCCCTGAAAACCGAACAGGTGCAATACAAGAGCCGCCCACCCGGTTTGAGCACTTGCCACAGCGCCTTTAGCAGCCGGGCCTGGGTCGCGACCAACTGGGCAATGTCGGACTCACGCCGCAACCAGCGCACATCAGGGTGCCGCCGCACAATGCCCGAGGCAGAACAGGGTGCGTCCAGCAAGATGGCGTCGAACAACTGGCCATCCCACCAGGCGGGTACCTTTGCCGCGTCAGCCACTAGAACCTTGGCGTGCAGCCCCAGTCGCTGCAGCGTTTGATGAATCCGATCGCATCGCGCGGGATCAACATCGAGCGCCGTGACGTTGCCATCGGCAATTTCCAGAAGGTGCGCGGTCTTTCCGCCCGGAGCGGCACAGGCGTCGAGTATCTGCAGAGGCCCAGTGGCGGCAAAGTCCGACAAGAGCAACGGGGCTGCCAACTGAGCGGCAGCATCCTGCACCGAAAACATCCCCTCGGCAAAGCCCGGTAAGGCCTGCACCGGCCGGGCTTGTTCCAGGGTTACGCCCGAGCATCCCGCCGCGTTGGCGTTCAAGCCTGCCTCCGTCAGCGTCTGCAGGTAGCGCGCCACGCTGGAGCGCCTGCAGTTAACCCTCAGCGTCAGGGGCGCATGGCGGTTATTGGCAGCAAGAATGCTTTGCCACTGGCCCGGCCAGTCTTTCTGGACCCGTTTGATCCACCATGCGGGATGGTTCCACAGCGCGACCGGATTTTGATCGGTGAGTTGCACCAAGGTGTCACGCTCACGCAAGAATCGACGCAGGCAGGCATTGATGAAGCGGGCCTGGGGCGCAGTCGCCGCGCTTCTCTTGGCGGCTTCCACCGTTTGATTGACCAGAGTAAACGCCTCATAGGGCGCATCCTGGTCACGCCACGCCAACGCCAATGCCGTGCACAGCAAGGCATCAGCGTGCGGCGGCGGGCTCCGCGGCGCAAGCAACTGGCGCAGCGCCTCAGCGCGGCCCAGTGAGCGCAGCGCATGGAAAACCAGCGCCTGCACACCCGGTCGCAGATCGACCATCACACCGTCCAATGCCGCCGTTGCCGACATGCCCGTGCGCACATTCTGCAAAACTGCAGCGACGGCCTGCAACTGCCGCCATAAAGGAATTTTCTGTTCGCTTGCGTCCATATTTGAAGTTGCTCCTGCTGCGTCAGCATGAGAGCACATGCTGCCGTCTGCAATCGTCAGAATTTATAAAAAAAACGCCTCAAGCCCTTGTCGTACGGGCTTGAGGCGCTATTCTTACGATAGCATACCGATCTTACTCGGTGGCTGCTCCTTCGTTGGCCTCCGTGGCCTCTGCCTGGCCTGCCAGTTCAGCCGCTTCCGCCTCGGCGATGGCGCGACGTTCGGTGTCGTCCATGTTCTCGCGCACTTTGCGGGCTTCGTGATAAGCCATGCCGGTGCCGGCAGGAATCAATCGACCCACGATGACATTTTCTTTCAAGCCACGCAACTCGTCGCGTTTGCCCATGATGGCCGCTTCAGTCAACACACGCGTGGTTTCCTGGAAGGACGCCGCGCTGATGAAGCTGTCGGTCGACAAGGACGCCTTGGTGATACCGAGCAACAGATTGGTGAACCTGGCCGGAATCTTTCCCTCGGCGCGCAAGGCGTCGTTGGTATTGAGGATTTCCGAACGTTCCACTTGTTCACCGTTGATGTAAGTGGAGTCGCCCGCGTTCTCAACCAGGACTCGGCGCAACATCTGGCGAACAATCACTTCAATGTGCTTGTCGTTGATCTTCACGCCCTGCAAGCGGTACACATCCTGCACTTCGTCCACGATGTAGCGTGCCAGTTCTTCGGAACCGAGCAAACGCAAGATGTCCTGCGGATCAGCCGGGCCGTCGACCACGCTCTCACCCTTGTTGACGACTTGGCCTTCGTGAACAATGATGTTCTTCTCCTTGGGCACCAGGTCTTCCCAGACAGCGCCATCCGGATCGGTGATCTGCAGGCGAATCTTGCCTTTGGTTTCCTTGCCAAATGACACGGTACCGGTCATTTCAGCCAAAACGCCCTTGTCTTTGGGTGAACGGGCCTCAAACAGCTCCGCAACCCGCGGCAAACCGCCGGTAATGTCGCGAGTCTTTTGGCCTTCAATGGGAATCCGTGCCAGCACCTCGCCGGAGCTCACATCCTGACCGTCGCGCACCTGAACCAGCGCACCGATCGGGAAGCCAATGGTCACGGAATGGTCCGTGCCAGGAATCTTGACCTCGTTGCCGGTTGCGTCAATCAGTTTGACAATCGGACGGATGACCTTGGCCGAACCACGATGCTTCGGATCGATCACCACCATGGTGGACAGACCGGTCACCTCGTCCACCTGTTTGGCCACCGTCAGGCCTTCTTCGACATTTTCGAAGTGAGCCTTACCGGCAAACTCGGTAATGATCGGACGGGTCAACGGGTCCCAATTGGCAAGGATTGCGCCTGCCTTGATGGTTTGATCCGCCTTCACCGCCAACACGGCGCCATAAGGCACTTTATGGCGTTCACGCTCACGGCCATGCTCGTCATGAATGACGATCTCACCGGAACGGGAAATCACCACCAATTCCTTTTTGCCGTTCGTCACATAACGCATGGTGGCGTTAAAGCCGATATTGCCGTTGGACTTGGCTTCCACGCTGGAAGCAATCGCGGCACGAGAGGCGGCACCACCAATGTGGAAGGTCCGCATGGTCAGCTGCGTGCCAGGTTCACCGATGGACTGCGCGGCAATCACGCCGACGGCTTCACCACCATTGACCAGACCGCCGCGACCCAGATCGCGGCCATAGCATTTGGCGCAGATACCAAAACGGGTCTCGCAGGTCAGCGCCGTACGCACCTTGACTTCGTCGACGCCGGCCACTTCAAGCTCATCAATCTGGTCTTCGTCGAGCATGGTGCCGGCGGGCGCCAGCACGGAACGATTTTCCGGGTGCAAGATGTCATCGGCTGCGGTACGACCCAAAATGCGATCACGCAAGGATTCAATGACTTCACCGCCCTCAACAATGGCGCGCATCAGGTAACCGGCGTGTGTGCCGCAGTCCTGTTCGGTGACCACCAGATCCTGGGTCACATCGACCAGACGACGCGTCAAATAGCCGGAGTTGGCGGTCTTCAAGGCCGTGTCGGCAAGGCCTTTTCGGGCGCCGTGGGTGGAAATAAAGTATTCCAGCACGTTCAGGCCTTCGCGGAAGTTCGCGGTAATCGGCGTCTCGATGATGGAGCCATCGGGCTTGGCCATCAGGCCCCGCATGCCAGCCACCTGACGAATCTGTGCGGGTGAGCCACGCGCGCCGGAGTCCGCCATCATGTAGATGGAATTGAAAGACTCCTGCTGCACCTGCTTGCCATGGCGGTCGGTGACGATTTCCTTGGACAACTGGGCCATCATGACCTTGGACACTTCGTCGCCAGCCTTGCCCCAGATGTCCACGACCTTGTTATAGCGCTCGCCTGAAGTCACCAGACCCGAGGTGTACTGATGGGCGATTTCCTTGACCTCTTGCTCGGCATGCTCAATGATGCCGGGCTTCTCGGTGGGCACGAGCATGTCGTCGATGCAGATAGAAATACCTGCCTTGGTGGCGAGGCGAAAGCCATATTGCAGCAGCTTGTCGGCAAACACAACGGTCTCTTTGAGCCCGCATTTGCGGAACGACACGTTGATCAGCTTGGAAATCTCTTTCTTCTTCAGGGCCTTGTTGATGTTCTCAAATGGCAGGCCCTTGGGCAGGATTTCCGACAACAGTGCGCGACCTGCGGTGGTTTCCCAAAGCTTGGTTGAAGGCACCAGTTCGCCGGTTTCCTTGTCCTTGGTGTACTCCGTCAGCCGCACATTGATGCGGGAGTTCAGCTCCACGGCACCGCCGTCAAACGCGCGTTGCACTTCTCCGACATCGGCAAAGATCAGTCCCTCACCCTTGCCATTGATGCGTTCGCGGGTGGTGTAGTACAAGCCCAGCACCACGTCTTGCGACGGCACAATCGACGGCTCGCCGTTCGACGGAAACAGCACATTGTTGGAGGCCAGCATCAGCGTGCGGCATTCCACTTGCGCTTCCACTGACAGCGGCACGTGAACGGCCATCTGGTCACCGTCAAAGTCGGCGTTGAAAGCAGCGCAAACCAGCGGGTGCAGTTGAATCGCCTTGCCCTCGATCAGGATGGGCTCAAAGGCCTGGATGCCCAAACGGTGCAGCGTCGGCGCCCGGTTCAGCATGATCGGGTGCTCTTTGATCACCTCTTCCAGGATGTCCCACACCACCGGCGTGCCGGATTCAACTTCCTTCTTGGCCGCCTTGATGGTGGTGGCAACGCCCATGGCTTCGAGACGCGCAAAGATAAACGGCTTGAACAATTCAAGCGCCATCAGTTTGGGCAGACCGCACTGATGCAGCTTGAGTGTGGGGCCCACCACAATCACGGAACGGCCCGAATAGTCAACCCGTTTGCCCAGCAAATTCTGGCGGAAACGCCCCGATTTGCCTTTGATCATGTCGGCCAGCGACTTGAGCGCACGCTTGTTGGCGCCGGTCATGGCTTTGCCGCGACGACCGTTGTCGAGCAGTGAGTCCACCGCTTCTTGCAGCATGCGCTTTTCGTTGCGGGCGATGATTTCCGGCGCCTTCAATTCAAGCAGGCGGCGTAGGCGGCTGTTGCGGTTAATGACGCGTCGGTACAGGTCATTCAGATCGGAAGTGGCAAAGCGGCCGCCGTCCAGAGGCACCAGGGGACGCAGGTCCGGCGGCAACACGGGCAAGACTTCGAGCACCATCCACTCGGGCTTGATGCCCGATTTTTTGAAGGCTTCAAGCAACTTCAGGCGCTTGGTGTTCTTCTTGATCTTCAGCTCGGAGCCGGTGGGGTCGTTACGCAGCTTTTCGATCGAGCCATCAATGTCCAGGCTTTGCAGCAGATCTTTGATGCCTTCGGCGCCCATCTTGGCCTGAAACTCGTCGCCATATTCCTTGAATTTGGCGTCAAAGTCGTCCTCCGACATGATGCTGAATTTCTTCAAAGGCGTCATGCCTGGATCGGTCACGACATAAGCCTCGAAATACAGCACGCGTTCGATGTCACGCAAAGTCATGTCGAGCACCAAGCCCAGCCGTGACGGCAGCGATTTCAGGAACCAGATATGCGCGCAAGGCGCGGCCAGATCGATGTGGCCCATGCGCTCGCGGCGCACCTTGGTCTGGGTCACTTCAAC
Organism: Burkholderiales bacterium; assembly: GCA_038215405.1. GTDB lineage: Bacteria > Pseudomonadota > Gammaproteobacteria > Burkholderiales > Burkholderiaceae_C > Rhodoferax. The sequence continues at coordinate 1,681 of JBBQQX010000045.1, read as the reverse complement.
ACCGCACTTTTCACAGATCACACCCCGGTGTTTCAGGCGCTTGTATTTGCCGCACAGGCATTCGTAGTCCTTGATAGGACCAAAAATCTTGGCGCAAAACAGGCCATCACGCTCGGGTTTGAAAGTGCGGTAGTTGATGGTTTCTGGCTTTTTGACTTCGCCGAATGACCACGAACGGATCTTCTCGGGAGAAGCCATGCCGATCTTGATGGCATTGAAATGCTCATCCGGCGTGAACTGCTTGAACAGGTCGAGTAGTGATTTCATGTTGAATCCGTTTCTTGTCCGTGTTTAGCCGCGTTCCAACTCGATATCAATACCGAGGGAGCGAATTTCCTTGACCAGCACATTGAAAGATTCCGGCATGCCGGCTTCAATCGAGTGCTCGCCCTTGACTATGCTCTCGTACACCTTGGTACGGCCTTGTACGTCATCTGATTTGACGGTGAGCATTTCCTGCAATGTGTAAGCAGCGCCATAGGCTTCGAGCGCCCAGACCTCCATCTCACCGAAACGCTGACCACCAAATTGAGCCTTGCCGCCCAGGGGTTGCTGCGTGACCAGACTGTAGGGTCCGGTCGAGCGAGCATGCATTTTGTCGTCCACCAAGTGGTGCAACTTCAAATAGTGCATGTAGCCGATCGTCGTGGGCCGCTCAAAGCGGTCACCAGTGCGGCCGTCAAACAGGTAGGCCTGTGTACGGGTTTCGTTAAGTCCCTTGGCCTTGGCAGCCTCCTCAGGGTAAGCCAACTGCAGCATGGCCTTGATTTCTGCTTCGGAAGCACCATCGAACACCGGAGTCGCAAAAGTCGCACCCTCCGTCAGATTGCCGGCCATTTCCAGGACTTCGTCATCACTGAGTTGAGCCAGGTCTTCTTTGCGGCCAGCGCCGTTGTAGAGTTCATCAAGGAACTTGCGCAATTCAGCGGTTTTGGCTTCAGCCTGCAACATGTCGCCAATGCGTTGACCGATACCTTTTGCGGCCCAGCCCAGATGGACTTCGAGAACCTGGCCAATGTTCATCCGCGATGGCACACCCAGCGGATTGAGCACAATATCGCAGGGCGTGCCATCCGCCATGAACGGCATGTCTTCCACCGGCACAATCTTGGACACCACGCCCTTATTGCCATGCCGGCCAGCCATCTTGTCACCCGGTTGCAGATGGCGTTTGACCGCCAGATAAACCTTCACCATCTTCAAGACACCTGCGGGCAACTCATCGCCCTGCGTCAACTTCTTGCGCTTTTCTTCAAACGCGAGATCGAAGCTATGGCGGGTCTGCTCCATGGAATTCTTGATGCTCTCCAACTGAGCGGCAACGTCGTCTTCAGCCGGGCGGATGTCAAACCAGTGGTGCTTTTCAACCGAAGTGAGATACCCTTGGTCGATCTTGGTTCCTTTGGCCAATTTTTGCGGACCGCCATTGGCAATCTTGCCGATCAGCAACTTCTGGATCCGGTCAAATGAATCCGCTTCCACAAGGCGCAGTTGGTCATTCAGGTCAAGCCGGAAACGCTTGAGCTCGTCATCAATGATCTGCTGGGCCCGGCGGTCGCGCACGATGCCTTCGCGGGTAAAGACCTGCACATCAATCACGGTCCCTTGCGAACCCTGGTCCACACGCAGCGAGGTGTCCTTCACGTCACTGGCTTTTTCACCAAAGATGGCACGCAACAAC
>JBBQQX010000044.1:0-28462 GCA_038215405.1 Burkholderiales bacterium | reverse complement strand
GGCGCCACACCGGATGACAGTCCTTTTCTGCGCAAACCAGAGCTGTTGGCCAGCTTGCTGCTGTATTGGCACAACCACCCAGCGCTGAGCTACTTGTTCAGCGGCATGTTTGTCGGCCCGACCAGCCAGGCGCCGCGCGTGGATGAGGCCCGCAACGACCAACTCTACGAACTGGAAATTGCGATTGAGCAGATCTACCAAAGCCGTGCATTGCACGGCCACAGCATGCCGCCCTGGCTGGTGGACCGCACGCTGCGCAACATCCTGATTGACGCCACCGGCAACACCCACCGCAGTGAGATATCCATCGACAAGATGTACTCACCCGACTCGGCCACCGGACGCCTTGGGCTGCTGGAGTTGCGCGCCTTCGAGATGCCGCCGCACCCGCACATGAGCAGCGTGCAGCAATTGCTGCTGCGCGCGCTGGTGGCGCGCTTCTGGAAAGCGCCCTATAAGGCACCTGCCACGCGTTGGGGCACCGCGTTACATGACCGATTCATGCTGCCGACCTTCATCAAGATGGATTTTGACGACGTGATGGGTGAGATGCGCAGCGCAGGCTACGCCTTTGATGACAGCTGGTTTGCGCCGCACTACGAATTCCGCTTCCCGCTGGTGGGCTCAGTCCAGTCGGCGGGCATGGAACTGACCTTGCGCAATGCGCTGGAACCCTGGCATGTGATGGGGGAAGAAGGCGCACCTGGCGGCACCGCACGCTATGTGGACTCGTCTCTGGAACGCATCGAGGTGCGGGTCTCGGGCCTGAACCAGAGCCGCTACTTGATCACCTGCAATGGCCGCGCCCTGCCGCTGCAGTCCACCGGGACCACGGGCGAATTTGTGGCCGGTGTGCGCTACAAGGCCTGGAACCCGCCGTCCAGCCTGCATCCGAGTATCGGCATCCACGCCCCTTTGACCTTCGACATTGTGGACACCTGGATGAAACGCTCGCTCGGAGGCTGCCAGTACCACGTGACGCATCCGGGTGGCCTGAGCTACGAGACCTTTCCGGTCAACTCGTACGAGGCGGAGAGCCGGCGCATGTCACGCTTTGTCGCCATGGGCCACACGCCGGGCGTGCTGCAGGTGCCGCCCGCCACCATCAACGTGCCGGGCAGCCTCGAGTTCCCGTTCACGCTCGACTTGCGCCGCGCCGAGTAAATCGGGCACGGTCTGGTGTTTGACCGGGCTGTGCCCTTAGGTCTCGATACTAAAACGCCTCGACCGGCAGGTCGGCGCAGGTCTGGTCGCGGCTGGCCACCACCTGAAGCCAGGCGCCTATTTTTGGCAATTCATAATGATAAAAATAGGCTGTAGCCCCCGTCCTTCCTGCCTGAGCAGCTATTGATTGCGTAGTCGGCTGGCCCGGCGCGCTGAGCGCCACATCAAGCCAGATCCACGCCAACACCGTATGGCCAAAGGCCTGCAGATACGGCACCGCATTGGCCAGCGCGTCACCCGGTTTGCCAGTGGCCCAGGCCGCCTGCGTGGCGTCAAGGACCTGCTGCCAGGCAGCCCGCAAAGCCGAAGCATGCGCGGCCAATTCGGGCCGCTCTTGCGCCTTTGCGGCCGTGGCCTGAATGCGCCCAGCCAGCAGCGCCAGGCCGCGCCCGTTCTCCATGAGCACTTTGCGGCCCAGCAAGTCCATCGCCTGAATGCCGTGCGTGCCTTCGTGGATCATGTTCAGGCGGTTGTCGCGCCAGTATTGTTCTACCGGAAAATCGCGCGTGTAGCCATAACCGCCGTGGACCTGGATCGCCAGCGAGTTGGCCTCCAGACACCATTCACTCGGCCAGCTCTTGGCAATCGGGGTCAGCACTTCAAGCAGCAGGCGCGACTCATCCGCGGCCACGGCTGTACCGGTGTGCTGCTCGTCGACCAGGCGGGCGCAGTAAAGGGCAAGCGCCAGCGCCCCTTCGCAATAGGATTTTTGCGCCAGCAGCATGCGCTTGACGTCGGCGTGTTCGATGATGGGAACCTGTGGCTGGCTGGCGTTTTTGCCGGCGGGGCCGCTAGGCCTGCCCTGCGGCCGGGATTTGGCGTAGTCCAGCGAGGCTTCATAACCGGCCAGACCGAGCATGACCGCCGCAATACCGACGCCGATGCGCGCCTCGTTCATCATGTGGAACATGCAGCGCAGGCCATCGCCCGGTTGGCCGACCAAGTAGCCGACAGCGCCAGCGCCCTTGCCATCCAGGCCGCCGCCTGTGCGACTGACCGGGTATTTGCCCTCGCCAAAGTTGAGCAAGGTGTTGACCGTGCCACGCCAGCCGAGCTTGTGGTTGAGCCCTGCCAGCGCCACGTCGTTGCGTTCGCCGGTCAATTCGCCCGCCGTGTTCACCAATTTTTTGGGAACTATGAACAGCGAAATACCGCGCGTGCCGGCCGCCAACTGGCCGTCCGGCCCGGGTATTTTGGCGAGCACCAGATGGATGATGTTCTCCGTCAACTCGTGGTCACCGGCCGAAATCCACATCTTGTTGCCGCGCAGGCGATAGCGAGCACCCAGCGGGTCATGCGCAAAGTCGTCACCGTCAGGCGTTGCACGCGTGGCGACGTCGCTCAAAGACGAGCCTGCCTGCGGCTCAGACAGGCACATGGTGCCCGAGAAACGGCCTGAAAATTCGTTCTTGGCAAATACCTGTTTTTGCAGCGGCGTGCCGTGCACCATCAGCAAGTTGGCGTTGCCGGTGCTGAGCATGCCCGAGCCGATGCTGACCGAGGCCATGGCGAAAAACGCATTGGCCGCCGCCTCGATCGTGTACGGCAACTGCATGCCGCCCTGCTCAAAATCCTGCGCTGCGCTGAGCATGCCGGATTCGGCGTAGGCTTTCTGCGCCTCATAGGTAGCTTGCGGCAAGATCACTTTGACACCGTCAAAATGGGGTTCCTGCGTGTCCACCAGGCGATTGAAGGGCGCGTATTTTTCACGCGCAATGCGCTCGCAGGTGTCAAACACCGCGTCAAAGGTCTCGCGTGAATGCTCAAGAAAACGCGTCCGCTGGTTCAGGGACTCCGCGTCAAGCCACTGGTACAGCAGAAAATCAAGCGTAGAACGTAAAGACATGGTCGCGCATCCCATCAAAAAAAAGGGTCGGGCCGCTCACCTGCTTGCGCCCGACCCATGTTCATCACGCCGCGAGCGGCGAACCGTCACAGCACCTCAAATATGCCAGCTGCACCCATGCCACCGCCAATGCACATGGTGACGCAAACTTTTTTTGCACCGCGGCGCTTGCCCTCAATCAGGGCGTGACCCGTCAGGCGCTGGCCGCTGACGCCATAGGGGTGACCCACGGCAATGGCGCCGCCGTTGACGTTGAGCCGGTCATGGGGAATGCCCAGCCGATCGCGGCAGTACAGCACCTGCACGGCGAAAGCTTCATTGAGCTCCCACAGGTCGATGTCGTCGACGCTCAAGCCCAGACGCGCCAACACCTTGGGGATGGCAAACACCGGGCCGATGCCCATCTCGTCGGGCTCGCAACCGGCCACGGCAAAGCCGAGGAAACGTCCTAACGGCTTGAGGCCTTTTTTCTCGGCAACCGATTCGTGCATGACCACGACAGCACCACCGCCATCCGAGAACTGGCTGGCATTGCCAGCGGTGATCAGGCCGCCCGGCACGGCCGAGCGCAGCCCACTGATGCCCTCTTTGGTGGTTCCAGCGCGAATGCCCTCGTCCTGGCTGACGGTCACTTTTTTGGTCGTCAGGCCCATCACCTTGTCGGCCACACCCATGATCACGCTGATCGGCGCAATCTCATCATTGAACAGACCGGCGGCCAGGGCCGCCGTGGCACGCTGCTGGCTGGCGGCACCGTACTCGTCCATTGCGTCGCGGCTGATGTTGTAGCGCTTAGCCACAATCTCGGCGGTTTGCAGCATGTTGAGGTAAACCTCGGGCTTGTTCTTGAGCAGCCAAGGGTCGGTCAGCATGTGCTGGTTCATCTCCTGCTGCACGCAGGAGATCGCTTCCACGCCTCCGGCCACAAAAATGTCGCCTTCGCCCGCAATGATGCGCTGCGACGCCATGGCAATCGTTTGCAGACCGGAGGAGCAAAAACGATTGATGGTCATGCCTGGCACGGTCACCGGGCATCCGGCGCGCAGGGCGATCTGCCGGGCGATATTGGCGCCGGTCGCACCTTCCGGTGTGGCGCAGCCCATCAGGACATCTTCGACCTCAGCGGCCTCGATGCCGGCGCGCTTGATGGCATGTTCGACGGCGTGGCCACCGAGCGTGGCGCCATGGGTCATATTGAAAGAACCCTTCCAGCTCTTGGCGAGCGGCGTGCGGGCGGTGGAAACGATTACGGCTGCAGTCATTTTGATCTTTCTAATGTGTTGGGGACAGAGCTTGCCCACTTCGTGTGGCGGCGGTCTGTCCCGCAAGTTTTCAATTAAACGTTTTGCCTTCAGCCGCCAACTTGGCCAGCAAGGGCGCAGGCTGCCAGAACTTGGCATCGTCGAGCGGGTTCTTGGCAAAGCGGTGCATGGCTTGCACCACGTTGAACAGGCCCACTTCGTCCGCGTAGTTCATCGGACCACCCCGCCAAATGGGGAAACCGTAGCCCATCAGATACACCATGTCGATGTCGCTGGCTTTGGAGGCAATGCCTTCTTCCAGGATGTGCGCCGCTTCATTGACCAGCGAATAAACCAGGCGTTGCACAATCTCTTCGTCCGAAATCTTGCGCGGTGTGATGCCCAGTGCGGCGCGATGGTCTTCAATCATTTTCACGACTTCGGCATTGGGAATCGCGTCGCGCTTGCCCGCCACATAGTCATACCAGCCGGCACCGGTCTTCTGGCCATAGCGGCCCTTCTCGCACAACAGGTCAGCCGTCTTGCTGTACTTCATGTTGGGCTTTTCAAGGTAGCGGCGTTTACGAATGGCCCAGCCAATGTCATTGCCGGCCAAGTCACCCATGCGGAACGGGCCCATGGCAAAGCCAAATTTTTCCACCGCCTTGTCAACCTGCGCTGGCGTGCAGCCTTCGTCCAGCAGAAAGCCGCCTTGACGACCGTACTGCTCGATCATGCGGTTACCAATGAAACCGTCGCACACGCCCGATACCACGGCGGTCTTCTTGATTTTCTTGGCCAGTGTCATTACGGTGGCCAGCACGTCCTTGGCGGTTTTTTCACCGCGTATCACTTCAAGCAACTTCATCACATTGGCCGGGCTGAAGAAATGCATGCCGACCACGTCTTGCGGACGCTGGGTGAAGGAAGCGATCTTGTTCACGTCCAGCGTGGAGGTGTTGCTCGCCAGAATGGCGCCTGGCTTCATGACACGGTCAAGCTCCTTGAACACCGCTTCTTTCACGCCAATTTCTTCAAACACGGCCTCGATCACCATGTCGGCGTCTTTGAGGTCGTCGTAGTTCAGCGTGGTACTGAGCAGGCTCATGCGCTGCTCGTATTTGTCCTGCTTGAGTTTGCCCTTCTTGACTTGTGCTTCGTAATTCTTGCGAATGATCGCAATACCGCGGTCGAGTGCGTCCTGCTTCATCTCCAGCATCTTCACCGCAATACCGGCATTCAAGAAATTCATGGAGATACCGCCACCCATCGTGCCGGCACCAATGACCGCAATGGACTTGATCTCGCGCGTCGGCGTGTCGGCTGCCACATCCGGAATCTTCGAGGCGGCGCGCTGTGCCATGAAAATATGGCGCAAAGCCCGGCTCTCCGGGGTCCACATCAGGTTGATGAACAGCTCGCGCTCAGTGAGCAAGCCGTCATCAAACTTCTTCTTGGCGGCGGCTTCCACGGCATCCACGCATTTAAGCGGCGCCGGAAAGTTTTTCGACATGCCGCCCACCATATTGCGGGCGAACTGAAAATAGGCATCGCCTTGCGGGTGTTTGCAAGGCAGATTACGGACCAGGGGCAGCGGCCGCGCATCGGCCACCTCGCTGGCATACGCCAGGGCTTCTTGCAACAAGGACTCGCTGGACGTGGCCATTTTGTTGAACAACTGTTGGCCCGGCAGCATGGCCAGCATTTCACTCTTGACCGGCTCACCACTGACGATCATGTTCAGCGCGGGCTCCACGCCCAGCGCGCGCGGCAGGCGCTGCGTGCCGCCGGCACCGGGCAGCAAACCGAGCTTGACTTCAGGCAGCGCCACGCTGCACCCGGGCGCAGCAATGCGGTAATGGCAGCCCAGTGACAATTCCAGCCCACCACCCATGCAGACCGTATGAATGGCGGCGATGACTGGCTTGCCTGAGTTTTCAACCATCAGGATGACACTGTGCAGATTGGGCTCCTGCAAGGCTTTGGGACTGCCAAATTCCTTGATGTCTGCACCACCCGAGAACGCTTTGCCGGCGCCGGTGATGACAATCGCTTTCACGGCCGCATCGTCATTGGCTTTAGACAAACCGTCCGTAAGTGCCACCCGTGTGGCATAACCCAGACCATTGACAGGCGGGTTGTTGAGCGTAATCACGGCGATGTCGCCATGCACTTTGTAGTCAGCGGTCATGCTTGCATTCCTCGGTAATAAAAAATAGAACGATCGTGCGCTAAGTTGCAAATGCCAACTATACCCAGGAGTCCACTTCGGCTTTGTCGCAGGTGGGACAAAGCAACTAAACCTCCAGCCACTCCTTGCGGGTGTAGCTGTCTTTGCGCAGTTCGTCTGGCGTGCCGCTGAACACGATGCTGCCGTGGCCCATGACCAGACAGCGATCCGAAATATCCATGGCGATGGTCAATTTTTGTTCAATCAGCAACACCGAAATGCCCCTATTTTTCAGCTCTTTCAGGTAGTGCGCCACCAGTTCTACAATTTTGGGCGCCAGGCCTTCGGTGGGCTCATCGATGATGATCAAATCAGGGTCGCCCATGAGCGAACGGCACAGCGTGAGCATTTGCTGCTCACCACCGGACATCACGCCGGCCAGCATGTTTTGCCGCTCCTTGAGCCGGGGAAACATCTGGTACATGTCGTCCAATGACCAGCGCCCCGTCTTGCGGGCATTTTTCTGCCCCAGGTACAAATTCTGTTCCACCGTCAGGTTAGGAAAGATGTCACGGCTTTCGGGCACGTAGGCCAGGCCCAGATGCGCGATCTCAAAGGTTTTCTTGCCCAGCAACTCCTGCCCGCGCCACAAGAGCGAACCCTCGCAATCCACCAGGCCCATGATGGCCTTGGCGGTGGTGGAGCGCCCGGACCCGTTGCGCCCTAACAGAGAAACAATTTCTCCGGCCGCAACGCCAAAGTGAACGCCGTGCAGCACATGGCTCTTGCCGTAAAAGGCGTGCAGATTTTCTATTTTTAACATGTTCAGTGCCCCCCTGCCTGCATGTCCGCCACGGAAGAGCCAAGGTACGCCTCTTGCACCAGGGCGTTCGCGCGCACAGCCTCCGGCGTGTCGTAGGCCAACAGTTCGCCGTAAACCACGACCGCGATCTTGTCAGCCAGGCCAAACACCACGCCCATGTCGTGTTCCACCGTCAACAACGTTTTTCCCACCGTCACATCCTTGATCAGCGAGATGAAGCGGCTGGTCTCTGACTTGCTCATCCCGGCCGTGGGTTCATCGAGCAGAATGACGCCTGCGCCCCCGGCGATGGTGATGCCGATCTCCAAAGCCCGCTGTTCGGCATACGTGAGGTTGATGGCCAGCACGTCACGTTTTTTGTCCAGCTTGACCATTTGCATCAGTTCATCGGCGCGCTCATTGGCGTCATCCAGATCGGCCAGAAATTTCAAAAAAGTGTAGCGATAGCCCAGGCTCCACAGGACGCCGCAGCGCAAATTCTCGAACACGCTGAGTTTGGGAAAGATATTGGTGATCTGGAAGCTGCGGCTCAAGCCCATGCGGTTGATCTCAAACGGTTTTTTGCCGTTCAGACGCTGACCGTTCAGAAGTACATCGCCGCTGGTGGGCTCGAAGCGGCCACTGATCAGGTTGAACAGGGTCGATTTGCCAGCGCCATTGGGGCCGATGATGCCGACGCGCTCGCCTTGAGGCACAGCCAGATTGATGCCACGAATGATCGCCGTCTTGCCAAAACTTTTGCGCAAGTCCTTGAGTTCCAGAGCGAAGCTCATAGCGTTTCCATCCGTTTGATTTCTTTCTCGATACTTTCCTGAATCTGCCCCCACTCGCGCGCAAACTGGCGGCGGCAGAGTTCAAACAGGCCCAGGCCCGTCAACATGACGAACGCGGAGCCAAACCAGCTGTTCAGACCTTTCGAGTTCAGGGTCGCACCCAGAAAACTCAACTCCGGCCCGAGTGCCGCGTTGAGTTGCAGGTGATAGATCATCTCGATCATCGCCGCCGCCCCAAAAAGCACGACCAGGGCCGTGAGCCCCAAGGCCAGATAGCTGACCCAAAGTTTTCGCAAGTGGCCAAACTTGGCCACCCGCAAGTTCATCATGAGCAAAGAGGCGACGCCGCCCGGTGCATACATCACCATGAACAGAAAAACCAGGCCCAGATACAAAAGCCACGCCTTGGTGAACTCGGATAGCAGCACAAACGCGAGCACCATCAGAATGCCACCCAGGATGGGGCCGAAGAAGAAGGTGGCACCGCCCAAGAAAGTGAAAAGCAGATAGGCGCCGGAGCGGTAACCACTGACCACCTCCGAGGTGACAATTTCAAAGTTCAGGGCCGCCAATCCACCCGAAATGCCAGCAAAAAAGGCGGCGATGATGAAAGCGAAATAGCGCACTTTCTGCGTGTCATAGCCGACGAATTCCACGCGTTCTGGGTTGTCGCGCACGGCATTGAGCATGCGCCCCAGTGGCGTGCGGGTAAACGCAAACATCAGACCGGTACAGACAAAGGTGTAGACAGCAATCAGGTAATACAACTCGATCTGCGGCCCGTAAGTGATGCCAAAAGTCTTGGCACCCGCCACGCGGTTGCCCGACACGCCGCCTTCACCGCCAAAAAACTCCGGGAACATCAGCGACATGGCCCACACCAGTTCGCCAATGCCGAGCGTGATCATGGCAAACGGTGTCGCTGCCTTCTTGGTGGTGACCCAGCCCAACAGGATGGCGACCATCATGCTGGCCAATCCACCCGCAATGGGTACCAGACTCACCGGCAGGGGCCAGCCCCCACTCACCTGATTGAGCGTGTGAATGGCCAGAAACGAACCCATGCCCGAATAGACCGCATGGCCAAAGCTCAGCATGCCGCCCTGCCCCAGGAGAATGTTGTAGCTCAGGCAGACAATGATCGCAATGCCCATCTGGCTGAGCATGGTCTGGCTTAGGCTGCTGGTAAACACCAGCGGCGCTGTCAGCAGGACCAGGGCAAACAGGCTCCAGATAAGCACACGACCGACATTGAACGGTTTGAACTGATAAACCTTGCTGCTCATCGCTCAGCCCTCCCGCGTGCCAAGAAGACCTTTGGGCCGGAAAATCAGGATCAGCACCAAAAACAGATACGGCAGGATGGGTGCGACCTGACTGAGCTTGAGCTTCCACAAGGCATAGCCGAATGTTTCAGGTGTCAGGATCACGCCCACGGTCTGCAATGCCGACATCAACGATGCATCAACGGCCACCGCAAAAGTCTGCAGCACGCCAATGAGGATGGATGCCAGAAAAGCCCCTGCCAGGGAACCCATGCCACCAACTACCACGACCACAAAAATGACGCCGCCCACCGAGAAGGCCATGCTCGGCTCCGTCACGTAGGCGTTGCCCCCGATCACACCCGCCAGCCCCGCCAGCGCGCAGCCGCCGCCAAACACCAGCATGAAGACACGCGGCACGTTATGCCCCAGCGCCTGCACCATCTCCGGGTGCGTCAAGGCCGCCTGAATAACCAAGCCGATGCGCGTGCGGGTCAGCAACAGCCAGATAGAGATCAACATCAACAGGGCGACTGCCATCATGAAGCCCCGGTACATGGGAAACTGGGTGCCGTAAAGCGTGAACAAAGGGCCATCGAGCGCCACCGGCACCCGGTAGTCGACCGAACTGCGCCCCCAAACCAGTTGCACCAGTTCCAGAATGATGTAGCTCAGGCCAAAGGTGATCAGCAGTTCAGGAACGTGCCCAAACTTGTGGACCCGACGCAAGAAATATTTTTCAAAGCCTGCGCCGACCAGGCCAACCAGCACCGGCGCCACCAGCAGGGCCGCCCAGAAACCCAGCACCGATGTCACCGTGTACGCAAAATAAGCGCCCAGCATGTAAAAGGAAGCATGGGCAAAATTGAGAACGCCCATCATGCTGAAGATCAACGTCAACCCGGAGCTCAGCATGAACAGCAGCATGCCGTAGCTGATGCCGTTCAGCAGTGAAATGGTGTAGAACTCCATGAAGTACCCGTGAAATAGAGAATTGAAGCCAGAGCAGAAAAGCTCAATGGCTGACTCAAGAAAAGCCGCCCATCCCGCGCCGGCAGCCAACGACGGGGCGACCGCCAAAGTCACCCCGAGGTTCGGATGCTCGCCCGGTTTAGCTTGGACGCTTCATTTGACAACTGGTCGGTGTGCTGGAAATGAAGGCATCCAACTGCTTGACCGGTACGAAGGTGTAGCCGGTGTTCTCCACACTGTATGGATATTTCTTGTCCACCTTTTGCCACTTGGTCACAAACATGGACTGCTGCAATTGGTGATCAGACTTGCGCATTTGCACTTCACCCGCAAAGCTCTTGAACGTCAAACCCTCCATTGCGACAGCTACCTTGACCGGGTCGCTGGACTTGGCCTTGGCCATCGCCGCAGCCATCAGGTTGATGCCGTTGTAGGTCGCATAGGTGTAGTAATCGTCGTTGAACTTTTGCTTAAAATCCGCAGCGATCTTGCCGACTTCACCGGGCTGATTGGAGTGCCCATAGGCAATCACGTAGACCTCGCTATCGCCACCAGCCGCCAACGCGGTTGGCGTGCCCGTGACAATTGCGTAGTACGTATACATCGGGATTTTCAGACCCGCGTCATTGAGCGCCTTGACGAGCAACGTCAAATCCGCACCCCAGTTGCCGGTTACGATGGCATCGGCGCCAGATTGCTTGATCTTTGCAACATAGGGTGAAAAATCCTTGACTTGACCAATCGGAGTCAGATCGTCGCCGACGATTTTCACATCGGGGCGCTTGCGGGCAATATCTTCCTTGAAATACTTCGACACTTGCTGGCCGTGCGAGTAGTTCTGGTTCATCAAATACACTTTTTTGACGCTTGGCTGGTCTTTCATGAAGGCGGTCAAGGCCTCCATTTTCATGCTGGTGTCGGCGTCCAGTCGGAAATGCCAGTAGTCGCATTTGTCATTCGTCAAGGCGGGGTCGACAGCAGCGTAATTGAGAAACACCACCTCTTTGCCCGGGTTGCGCGCATTGTGTTTGGACACAGCATCAGAGATCGCCAGGGCAGCGCCCGAGCCGTTGCCCTGGGTCACATAGCGAAAGCCCTGGTCGATGGCCGCCTTGAGTGAGTTCAGACTCTCTTGCGGTGAACCCTTGTTGTCAAAGCCGGTCACTTCAAACTTCACCCCCGCCGGGTTCTTGGCGCCACTCAAGCGCTCAGCCACAAACTGCCAGCTTTTGAGCTGGTTCTGCCCCACATTGGCAAACGGACCCGACAGCGGATCAATAAACGCAATCTTGACGGTGGTTCCACTTTGGGCCAAGGCAGCGCCCATACCCAAGACGGCTACTGTTCCAGCAACGATTTTCATCACCAACTTCATAAAATATCTCCTGAGGTTCGATTGATCAGCACCCGGCCAGCGTACAAGCAACGATGCACGCGCCGATAAGGGATTTCCCGTAGAGTGAATCACCCATGCGACAGGCTGTGATTCAAGACTCAAGCATTGGGCAGCTTGTATTCCTTGAGCAGTTCACGCAATTTGCTTTTTTGCATCTTGCCGGTGCCACCGAGCGGAATCGCGTCCACAAAGACAACATCGTCGGGAATCTGCCATTTGGCTGTCTTGCCTTCATAGAAGGCCAGCAAGTCCTCACGCGAGACATCCGCGCCCGGCTTCTTCATCACTGCAATGATGGGTCGCTCGTCCCACTTGGGATGCTTCATGCCAATGCAAGCCGCCATCGCCACTGCCGGATGCGCCATCGCAATGTTTTCCACGTCAATGGAGCTGATCCATTCGCCACCCGACTTGATGACGTCCTTGCTGCGGTCTGTGATCTGCATGTAGCCATCGGCGTCAATAGTCGCCACGTCGCCGGTGGGAAACCAGCCATCGACCAGGGGCGAGCCGCCCTCGCCCTTGAAATAATCACTGATGATCCAGGGGCCTTTGACCAGCAAATCACCGTAGGCCTTGCCGTCCCATGGCAGCTCATCACCATTGCCGTCGACAATCTTCATGTCTACGCCGAAGACGCCCCGGCCCTGCTTCAGTCGGACCTTCATCTTTTCCTCACTGGTCATGGCCAGATGCTTGTTCTTGAGCGTGCAAACCGTCCCCAGTGGGGACATTTCGGTCATACCCCAGGCATGCAGCACCTCCACCCCATAGACGTCATTGAAAGCGGTAATCATGGCTGGCGGGCAGGCCGACCCTCCAATGACCGTGCGTTTGAGCGTGCTGAAGCGAAGGCCGCCGCTTTGCATGTGGCTCAGCATCATCTGCCACACGGTGGGCACGCCGGCCGCAAACGACACGCGCTCGCTCTCAATCAATTCGAAGATCGATTTGCCGTCCATGGCGGGGCCCGGAAATACAAGCTTGGCCCCCGTCATGGCCGCGGAATAGGGCAAGCCCCAGGCATTGACGTGGAACATGGGCACCACGGGCAGCACGGTGTCACGCGCGCTCATGCTTAAAGCGTCGGGCAGAGCACCGGCCAGCGCATGCAGCATGGTCGAGCGATGGCTGTACAACGCGGCCTTGGGGTTGCCCGTGGTGCCGCTGGTGTAGCACATGCTGGAGGCCGAATTTTCATCAAACGAGGGCCACTGGTAGTTGGAGGTCTGGGCGCCAATCCAGGCTTCATAGCTGATCAGACCAGGAATGCCGCTATCCAAGGGCAGTTTGTCGGCATCGCACATCGCCACATAATGTTTGATGGTGGTACACCGACCATGAATGGCTTTGACAATCGGCAAAAAGCTCATGTCAAAACACAGCACCGAATCTTCAGCGTGGTTGGCAATCCAGACAATCTGGTCCGGGTGCAGGCGTGGATTGAGTGTGTGCAGCACCCGACCCGAACCACTGACACCAAAATACAGTTCCAGGTGGCGGTAGCCGTTCCAGGCGAGGGTGGCCACGCGCTCGCTGAACGGCAGTTGCATCCCGTCGAGGGCATTGGCAACCTGCCGCGAGCGCGACGCGATGTCTTTGTAGGTGCAACGATGAATGTCGCCTTCCACTCGGCGCGACACGATTTCGCCCTCGCCGTGGTGGCGCTGCGCAAACTCGATCAGCGACGAAATCAACAACTGGTGGCTTTGCATTAACCCGAGCATGAAACATCTCCTCTATATAGGCTTATTGGTTTACTGATCCGAGCGCATGGTACTGCGGTTTTCAAAACGAATACCCGCCACAACACCGCCCTATGCTTGCCTTGGCGTTGTTGCATTTCGTGTCCATCAAACTCTTCCAGACAGGTCGAGTCTGATACCGATGTCGGACCCTTGCAAAGTTTGTCGCGCGCGCGACAAATTCTCATCGAGTTGAGCATTAGCCTGCTTCTGCTCTGATGCATCCTTGCTTTCACAATTCTTCACGACAACACACTCACCGCGATTGACGTTCACCCATGTTGACTACGTCCGCTTCATCACGCTCCCGCTCTCTTGCCGCGCAACCCTGAAGGACCAGCCGCGCCGCTATGAAGTCATGGCGTTGCGCGATACGGAGTTGTCGTGCCTGCCGTTGACCGAATTTGAGAATCTGCGGGTCAGCCAAGCCATGGCGCTGATTGACGCCACGCGTCTGCGCACGCCCGAGCAGCGTGTCGCGCTGTCCCTGAGTCGGCAGTTCTGGAGCCGAACTTGAAAACGGAGTCTGTCGCAAGACCAACTGTCCAGTCTGGTCGGGATCTCGCGCCAGACCGCCAACCGGGCCTTGCAGTCATTGGCACAGCGCGGGCTGGTGACGCTTGAATTTGGGCGTGTCGATATTGGCGACGATGACGCGCTGATGCGTTTCATCTCTTCAACGCCCGAAAAGCAGTCAGGTTTGTGCGCACCCTGAGCCGTGCCGGGACGAGTGCCTCGATAACCTTGCGGACTCTGTGCAAGGCCGCTCTGCAACACAATTCGGCCATGACTCTGGCTACAAAAAAATTGACTTCGCTCGATCTCGGCTTGGCCTGGCGCAACAGTTTTGCCCAGCTGGGCCCGCGTTTCTACACACCGCTCGCGCCCTGGCCCCTGCCCGCGCCCTACTGGGTTGGGCGAAGTGGCGCGGTGGCCCACGAGCTGGGTCTGAGCGCGTCGTGGCTGAACTCACCCGAACTGCTGGAGGTGCTGGCGGGCAATCAGCCGCTGGCCGGCACACAGCCCCTGGCCAGCGTTTACAGCGGCCATCAGTTTGGCCAGTGGGCCGGCCAACTCGGTGATGGTCGCGCCCTGTTGCTGGGGGAAACCGCGGGCCTGGAAGTGCAGCTCAAAGGCTCCGGCCCGACACCTTACTCGCGCATGGGCGACGGGCGTGCCGTGTTGCGGTCAAGCATTCGCGAGTTCTTGTGCAGCGAAGCGATGCACGGCCTGGGCATCGCCAGCTCGCGCGCCCTGTGCGTCATTGGCTCGGATGCACCGATACGGCGCGAGACCGTCGAGACCGCGGCGGTGGTGACACGGGTCGCGCCCAGCTTCATCCGCTTCGGCCATTTCGAGCACTTTTGCCACCACGACCAACCGGCGCAGCTCAAGGTCCTGGCCGACTACGTCATTGACCACTTTTACCCGGCGTGTCGCGCCAGCGGCGATTTTGCCGGCAACCCCTACGCCGCCCTGCTGGAGGCGGTGAGCCAGCGGACTGCAGAAATGGTGGCACAGTGGCAGGCGGTGGGCTTTTGCCATGGCGTCATGAACACCGACAACATGAGCATTCTGGGTCTGACCATCGACTACGGCCCGTTCCAGTTTCTCGATGGTTTCGACCCCGGCAACATCTGCAACCACTCCGACACCCAAGGCCGCTACGCGTTTAACCAGCAGCCCAATATCGCCTACTGGAACCTGTTTTGCCTGGGGCAAGCGCTGCTCCCGCTGATCGGCGAACAGGCGTTCGCCATCGCGGCGCTGGAATCCTACAAGACGGTGTTTCCGTCTGCCTTTGAGCGGCGGATGTTTGACAAGCTGGGCCTAGTCGATGCCGACGCCAGCAGCGCCAGCCTTGACCGTGAACTGCTGCAGGACCTCCTGCAGTTGCTGGCCAACGAGAGGGTGGACTACACCATTTTCTGGCGACGCCTGAGCCGCGCCAGCGCCGGCACTGACCAGTCATCGGTACGCGACCTGTTTGTGGACCGGTCTGCCGCAGACGCGTGGTTGCTACGCTATTCAGAGCGAATGACGCTTATTCCACCTGGGCTAGCGACTGATTTGATGCTAAAAAGCAATCCGAAATTTGTGCTGCGCAACCATTTGGGCGAGCAAGCGATCCAGGCGGCGAAAGAAAAGGACTTTTCTCAAGTCGACACCTTGCTGATGCTGCTTGAATCACCCTATGAGGAACATCCGGGCTTCGAGGACTTCGCCGGCTTTGCGCCCGACTGGGCGAGCAGCATCGCGATCAGCTGCAGCTCTTGACTTTTTCAATTCACCGTGCCATCCAGGGCCCATCTGCAAGCCCAATTTCAGGAACAACAAGCTCATGACCTACAAAATTGAAAAAACCGACGCCCAGTGGCAAGCCCTGCTGGCCGCTAAAGGCGCCGAGCCGCTGGCATTTGAAGTGACCCGGCATGAGGCCACCGAGCGCGCCTACACCGGCCGTCTCGAAGGGCAGCAGGCGGCGGGTGTTTACAGCTGTATCTGCTGTGACAAGCCGGTGTTTGACGCCAGCACGAAGTTTGAATCCCATTGCGGCTGGCCCAGCTATTTCCAGCCGATCGACGCGGCGGCCGTGGCGACCAAGGTTGATGGCAAACTGTGGCAGCAACGCACCGAGGTCCATTGCCCGGACTGCGGCGCCCATCTGGGTCATGTGTTTCAAGACGGACCGGCCCCCACCGGCCTGCGCTACTGCATCAATTCGGCTTCGTTAAAATTCACCCCACATGAAAATACTGATTGATTTCTTCCCCATCCTGCTGTTCTTTGGCGCCTACAAGGCTTACGACATCTATGTCGGCACCGCCGTCCTGATGGCAGCCACCGTGATCCAAATGGGCCTGATCTACACGCTTGACCGCAAACTCACGATCATGCACAAGATCACACTGGCGCTGGTATTGGTCTTTGGCAGCTTGACCCTCCTGCTGCATGACGAGCGTTTCATCAAGTGGAAGCCCACCGTGCTTTACGCCGCCATGGGCATCGCACTGGCGCTGGCGGTCTGGGTCTGGAAGAAAAATTTCCTCAAACTGATGCTAGGCAGCCAACTTGAATTGCCCGATCAGGTGTGGATGCGGCTCAATCTGGTGTGGGTGGTGTATTGCCTCTTCATGTCGCTGATCAACGCCTACGTGGCGGCCTACTACAGCACCGAAGCCTGGGTCAATTTCAAGCTATGGGGCTATGCCTTTCCACTGGTCTTCATCGTCGGCCAGGGCTTCTATATTTCCCGCTACCTCAAGGCCGACGAGCCCAAGGCCTGAACCCATTGACCCTACCGGCAAACCCCATGAACGTCATCGACACCCGCTCCACCGCCCCTACCGCTCAACTGATTGACCAGCGTTTGCGTGACATCCTGCAACCCAGCGCACTGGAAGTGATTGACGAAAGCGGTCAGCACAACGGCCACGCCGGGGCCAACGGCAGCGGCTTTGGCACCCATTTTCGGGTGCGCATCACTTCACACTTATTTACGGGCAAGCCGGTCGTGACGCGACACCGCCTTGTGTATGATGCGCTGCACGATTTCATGGCAGGCGGCTTGCACGCCTTGGCCATTGAAGCCCAAGTTCCAACTGTTTGAATGTCTTTTAACTTTGTTAACCAGGGATCCTGAATGAAAATGAAATTTCTGTCCGCCATTGCCGCTGCCGCACTGTTAAGCACGCTGGCGCCAGCGGTTTTGGCGCAAAACGTGGCCATCGTCAATGGCAAAGCGGTGCCCCTGGCGCGCGTCGATGCGCTGGCCCAGCAAGTGGCCCGCTCGGGGCGCCCGATGACGCCTGAAATTCAAGCGCAACTGAAAGACGAAGTCATCGCCCGTGAAATCTTCATGCAAGAAGCCAAGAAGCAGGGCCTTGAAACCACAGAGGATTTTCAGAACCAGATGGAACTGGCGCGCCAGACGCTGTTGATCCGCGAACTGTTTGCCAACTACCAAAAAACCAGTCCCGTGACCGATGCCGACATCAAGGCCGAGTACGACAAATTTGCCGCCGCTAACAGTGGCAAGGAATACCGCGCGCGCCACATTCTGGTTGAAACTGAAGCCGAGGCCAAAGCCATCATTGCCCAGTTGAAAAAAGGTGGAAAATTTGAAGTGATCGCGAAGAAGTCCAGCAAGGATCCAGGCTCTGGCGCCAACGGCGGTGACCTTGACTGGGCGAATCCGAGCAACTACGTACCTGAGTTCTCGCAAGCCCTGACCAAGCTGAGCAAGGGTCAGACGACGGACACGCCCGTCAAGTCGCAGTTTGGCTACCACGTCATCCGGCTGGACGATGTGCGTGATGCCCAATTACCCAAGTTTGACGATGTCAAACCGCAAATTGGACAACAGCTGCAGCAACAAAAAATGACCAAGTACCAGGAAGAACTGCGCGCCAAGGCCAAAATCGAATAGACCCGCAAGCACCCTGTAAAAAACGCGGCCTTGGCCGCGTTTTTTTATGCAGCGGCGCAACGCAAGGATGCTATTTTGCCAACCACGCCAGCGCCATCAAAACACCAATCATCACCGGCTGGTGCAGCATGTAGTAGCTCAGACTCCAACGCCCCAGAATCGCCAGCGGTTTGAACGCCGCGGGCAAGGGCCATGCCAAGGCTGCGCCATGGCGCGTTAACCAGGTGCCGGCCGCCACACCCCACCACATCACGCCCAGCCAGGGCAGCAGCGGGACGTAGTCTTCGGTGATCGGTTTTTGCGTTACCAAACCCAGCCAGTTAAGCTGTTTTGCATTAAAAATAGTGGCTAATTCGACTGTAGCCCAGGTATTCATTGCATATACTGCTATTATTTTAGTAGCGATAGCAGCGGCACCCAGCCACCACAGACGCCCACCCCAATGCGCAGTCAGGCGGGCAATGATCAGCATCAGCGCCATGCCATGCAACACCCCAAAATAGATAAAGCTTTGCGGGTACATCCACCAGGAGCCCAAGGTGACCAGCAGCGCACAAGTCAATACCTGCGCCCAGCGGCGCCAGAAGCGCGGCCAACTTTGCCCCTGCGCCACGGCAATGGCTTGCCCCAGACCGGCACAAAACAAAAAGAGGCTCACGATCAGGGTGCGCTGCCAAGTCCACAGCGGGTCGCGGTAAAAATCCTGCTTGAGGTAGCCAAACTGGTTCAGGTCGAAGCTGAAGTGGAAGGCGGTCATCCACACCATCGCCAGGCCACGCAGGGCGTCCACGGCGTCAAAGCGAACCGGCGGCGAAGTGGCGGCAACTGCAGGCGGTTTTTTTGTCATGGCCGCTACGATAACCCATTCACCCCTGACGCCACAGGCCTGATGGCGTCACTGAGATAATCACGCCCATGTCACTGCTTGACCATCAACTCGAACTCTTAGCCCCGGCGCGTGACGCCGATATTGGCATTGAAGCCGTCAACCATGGCGCTGATGCCATCTACATTGGCGGCCCCTCCTTTGGCGCGCGCGCCAGTGCGGACAACAGCGTATCCCAGATCGCCCGGCTGGCACGTCATGCGCACCGCTTCAACAGCCGCGTGTTCGTGACGCTCAATACCATCTTGCGCGATGACGAGTTGGAGCCATCGCGCAAGCTGGCCTGGCAACTGTATGACGCGGGGGTTGACGCCCTGATCATCCAGGACATGGGCTTGCTGCAGATTGACCTGCCGCCGATTCAACTCCATGCCAGCACCCAGTGCGACATTCGCACGCCAGAGAAAGCACGCTTCTTGCAGGACGTGGGCCTGTCGCAGATTGTGCTGGCGCGCGAGCTCTCTTTGCCGCAGATCCAGGCCATTCGCGCCGCAACCGACCCGGCCCGCTGCACGTTGGAGTTCTTTGTTCACGGTGCCCTGTGCGTGGCCTACAGCGGCCAGTGTTACATCAGCGCGGCGCACACCGGGCGCAGCGCCAACCGGGGCGAGTGCAACCAGGCCTGCCGGTTGCCGTATCAGGTGGTGGACGACAAGGGCCGCTTTGTGGCGCACGACAAGCACGTGCTGTCGATGAAAGACAACAACCAGAGCGACAACCTCGCAGCCTTGGTGGACGCTGGTATTCGCAGCTTCAAAATTGAGGGTCGCTACAAGGACATGGGCTACGTGAAGAACATCACCGCCCACTACCGCCAACTGCTTGACGCCCTGATTGAGGAACGCCAAAGCTCAGCCCGGCCGCTGGCGCGCGCTTCCAGCGGCAACACCACTTTCAGCTTCACGCCGGACCCGAAGCAGAACTTCAACCGCGAGTTCACTGATTATTTTGTACAAGGCCGTCAAGACACGATTGGCGCCTTCGACACGCCCAAGAACCCTGGCCAGGCTATTGGCTTTGTGACCCAGGTCGGCCCCAACTGGGTCGAACTGGCGTTGAACGACCCGGGGCAGACGCTGCACAACGGCGACGGCCTTTGCTACTACGACCTGCAAAAGGAACTGGTCGGTCTGGCCATCAACCGGGCAGAAAGCCTCAATGCGGGCAAGGGCCGCTGGCGCGTCTTCCCCAAAGACCCGCTGCTCGACTTGAAGGACTTGCGCAAAGGCGTGGAAGTCAACCGCAACCGCGATACGACATGGGTACGCAGTCTCGAGAAGAAATCCAGCGATCGGCGCATTGGCGTCTGGGCCCAACTGACGCAAACGTCGCAGGGCCTGGCCTTGACCTTGACGGACGAAGCCGGGGTGACGGCAACCGCCCACACCGCTTTGACCCGCACGCTGGCCAAAGACAAAGAGGCGGCCAACACCAGCCTGCGTGAGCACCTGAGCAAAATGGGGGACAGCATTTTCAGCGCGCTGGCGGTGCAGGTTGATTTTTCACAGCCCTGGTTCATCCCAAGCTCTGTCCTGAACCCGTTGCGCCGGCAAGCGGTTCAGGCATTGGAAGCCGCGCGCACGCAAGGCTGGCGGCGGCTGCCACGTGCGTTCGCCGTGGAACCGCCAGCACCCTACCCTGAGGACACGCTGAGCTACCTGGCCAATGTATTCAACCAGAGCGCCCGCGCCTTTTACGCTCGCCATGGCGTCAAGCTGATGGCACCCGCCTATGAAGAGGCACAGGAAACGGGCGAAGTCAGCCTGATGATCACCAAACATTGCGTGCGTTTTTCTTTGAGCCTATGCCCCAAACAGGCCAAGGGTGTGCTGGGCGTGCAAGGCACGGTCAAGGCCGAGCCGTTGACACTGGTCAACGGTAAAGACAAGCTCACGCTGCGCTTTGACTGCAAGCCTTGTGAGATGCATGTCATGGGCAAGATCAAGACCTCGGTGTTGCAGCAGGCCAGCAAGGCGCGTTCGCCGGCGCCGGGTGAAGTGCCCATCCACTTCCATCCGCGGCGTCCCGCGAACACGCCAAGCGAATGAGCCCAAGTTAAGGTGCGTTCCCTAGAGGGTCTGGAGGATACTTGTAGACGCAATGCCGCCATGCAATAAGTTGGCAGCCTGTTTCATCACTCAACAAGGGAATTTAACCATGCCTACCAGCACCACAAACATCACGACCACTGCCCTGCCCGCAGTCAAGAAGACGGCAGCCAAGGCGACCAAAAAACTCGTTGCCACCAAAGCTGCTGTGGTCAAGGCAGTCGTCGCAAAACAAAAGGGCAAAGCGCCTGTAGCCAAAACGGCAGCCGCCAAAACAAAGGCCCACCCCGTTGCCAAAGCCACTACCCTGAAACAGGTCGCCACGCAAGGCCGCCGTAAAGTGAGCTCTGTCGTCCATATGACGCGTGACGCCTCGCTCAAGCTGATCGATTCCCAGCGCGCCATCTGGCTGGCCGGTCTGGGCGCTCTGGCGAAAGTCACCACCTCGACTGGCACCAAAGGCGAGCATGCCTTTGAAGCCTTGGTCAAGGCAGGCGAAAAGATCGAATCCCAGGCACGCGGCACGATCGACAGCAATGCCGACATGCTCAAGCACCGCATCAACGACGCCAGCCGAGTGGTTGACGACAGCATCAACAGCGTCGGCGATGCCTTTGACGCGCGGGTGAAGCAGGCATTGGCCCGCCTGGGCTACCCCAAGGCTAAAAAGACCGGCAAGTAAGCCGCAGTGACTGAACTACTCTTGGGCGTCATCGCCCTGATCCTGGCGGTCTGGGCGATCGGCGCTTTGTATCTGCGCGGTGCTGACCTGAGCGCTTTCGATCGGCCCGTTGGTCAGCGTCATTTGACCGATGACCCGCCCAGCGAGGCGCACCGCGCGGTGGTGGCCTCGCTGGGCAGTATTGGCACCACGCTCAAGAGTACGCCGCGCCGCGAGCACCTGGTGTTGCTGCGCACCTACATGGACAACCTGTTCTCCGACGACGATTCGACCACCCAGATCATTCCCGTCGACGCCGCTGGCGTCCCGGCCGAGTGGGTGCTGGCAACCGGGGTCGACAGCCGGCGCCGCTTGCTCTACATCCACGGTGGCGCCTTCACCATGGGTAGCCCCAGGAGCCACCGCCGCCTGACCCGCAAATTTTCTGAAATTGCCAACGCCGCCGTTTTGGCGATCGACTATCGCTTGATGCCAGAGCACCCGCGACTGGCGGGCATCGAGGATTGCCGCAACGCCTACCGCTGGTTGCTCGATCACGGCCCCGCCAGCCCTGAGCCTGCCACGGCAATTTTTGTCGCTGGAGACTCTGCCGGCGGCAACTTGACGCTGTCGCTGATCGCCTGGGTGCGCGACCAGGGCCTGCGTGCACCCAACGCCGCAGTGGCCTTATCGCCCGCCACCGATGCCTCCTTTGGAAGCCCGAGCCTGAAAAACAATCTGGACACTGACCCCATGCTGGGGCCCCTGTTCAAGCCGCTGACCCGGATGCCGCGCAGCGTGCTGCTGTGGGGGACCTTGCTGCAAAATCGCCTGCGCCCCAACAACCCGGTCTTGTCCCCGGTCTTTGGTGACCTGTCAAGGTTGCCGCCCGTACTGGTGCAAGCGAGCGAGTCAGAAATGCTGTTTGACGACAGCCGCCGCTACGTCAACAAAGCCATCGCCGCCGGTTCGCCCGTCACTTTTCAGACTTGGCGCCACATGGTGCATGTCTGGCAAATCTACCACCCAGAGTTGCCAGAGGGTCGGGAAGCGTTTGAAGAGATTGGTCGATTTCTTCAGGCGCACTCGTAAGACGGCAGGCGCCCTTGTGCACCTTCATGCGCTCGAGCAAAAAAGCGTGCGCCTTGCTGACACTATCACTGCCGCGAAAACAGCGCCTGGATCGGGTCAGCCCGGCTTAGTGAACTGACGACCTTTCATTGTTGGTGATTTCTTCTGGCCCAGTATTCTCGACCTGGCCTTCGCAACTCGGGTAGCGCTGGCTCGTGCGTGGTGCCTGACAGTTCATGGGCATCGAACACTTGAGATTGAGGAACAACTCACGCGACCTGTCTTCGAATTTTTCGACGCGCCCGACCCGCGCTACAGTCCTGTGTTTCATGAATGTCTCCTTGTTGCTTCGAAGCGTATTCTTGTGTTGTTCGCATAACCTGGCCCGAGACAGTTGCCGGCCTGTCACCTGCATGAAGTAAGTACCTCTGGCCGCTGCACAGTCTGTCAAATACCAAACAAATTTCGACAGAAGGGACCAATTTCTTCTAAGAAGCGCCCATGTCCCTGCCGGTCATCTGGCCGACTTTCGCTTCGGCCTGCAGCCAGTCGTCCAGGTCGAAACCACCCACGTAACCACGCGCCTCATAGTAGGAATAGGCAGTCTGGCGAACTATTTCGTCCCGCTCTTTGTCGCCGGGCTTGGCCTTCAGATCGACCGCACTCTGATCTTCATCATTGCCCTTCTTGCTGGAACGAACCGGCTTCTTCTTGACCGCAACGTCAATCGACGCGTGGGTGCTGCTTTGCGGATGCTTCATGTTATGCCTCACAAATATCAAATTCATTGCTCGCGTCATGGCCCTCGCCCTGACGCAGGCAAGGATAGTGATTCATGCTGCGCCCGTTTTGCGTATTCTCAATTCACGAGCTGCCCGATGGTGACTGGATTCACCTTGTTACAAAGCGAGCCTGGGCCGCGCATTGACATCGCGCAAGGTGAATTTGCCATCCTGGTCTACAAACGAGCTGGCTATAGGTATCCCAACAACAGCAATGAGGTGTCCATGACAGCGCATATCGACGTCTGCAATGGCGATGCCGACGGCTTGTGTGCACTGGTGCAGTGGCGTCTGAATGAGCCACGGGCGGCGCATTTGATCACTGGCCTGAAGCGCGAAATTGAACTGGTGCAGCGCGTGCAAGCCAGTCGCGGCGACGAGCTGCTGGTATGCGACTTGTCGCTGCGGCGCAACCGGGCAGCGCTCTTGCGCCTGCTTGATGCCGGCGTCAAGGTGCGCTATTTTGATCACCATGATGCGGACGAACTCACACCTGCGCTGACGCATCCCCTGCTGGACGCCCATATTGACAGCGCCACTGATGCTTGCACCAGCTTGCTGATTGACCAATACCTGGGCGGTCTGTTTACGCCTTGGGCACTGGTCGGCGCCTACGGCGACAACCTGACGCAGGTGGCCGATGCGCGGGCTGAGCAACTGGGTTTGGGGGCAGAGGAAAGGCGCCGGCTACAAACCCTTGGCGAAGCGATCAACTACAACGCTTATGGCGACAGCGTCCACGATGTGCTGATCGCACCAGCACGACTGTTCCCGGTCATGATGCGCTATCGCCATCCGCTCGCCTTGTTGGAGCGGGAGTCGATAGCGCAGGAACTTGAAGCGCGGCGCCAGAGCGATCTGCGCGAGGTTGGCAACTTGACTGCGCGCTGGCAGGACGCCCATACCCGCGTCTACATGCTGCCCGATGCACCCTGGAGTCGGCGTGTCGTGTCATCGGCACTCTGGTGAATCAGTTGGCGAACGAACAACCCGCACAAGCGCACGCCGTGCTCAAGGCCAAAGACACCGGTGGCTTGCTCGTCAGCGTACGCGCGCCGCTGGCGGCCCCCAGGGGTGCGGCTGCTTTTTGTCGCCGCTTTGGCGGCGGCGGGCGCGCTGGCGCGGGAGGTATTGACGACCTTTCGGAACAAGAGTTGCCTCGCTTCATGGCGGCCCTGTCTCTGACCCACTGGGGCGCGGCCGACGCGCCTGCCCACCCGGAAGAAAAGTGAAGGATCTGTTGATTGCGCACTGCCTGCGCCCAAAAAAGACCCGCCAGCCTTTTTGAGGGGCTGGCGGTGGTGGCGAGGAACCCATGTCAGTGAGTCGGGCTGACGCGTCTGGGAACGTCCTCATCCGTCTCGATGTGGAGCATCAAGACTCGGTCCAATTACTTGAACCTCCCAGCACCGTACCCGGTCGGCACGCCTTCCGGCGTTCCTTGCGAGGTACGGTTTCACTGTAATCACTTGCCGTGTGCCTGAATTGAGAATTGTCAACTGAGATGACTGTTCTGGTACATGTAGGCGCGCGACCAGGGTGTTGGATTGAGCGCGTCGCCGGTACCCCCCTTACAGGCCAGCACCTGATAGATCGAGACCCAATTTTGGGCAAACGCCTGCGCGCAACCCGCCAGGTAAATGCGCCAGACGCGGTAGGTGGTCTCGCTCACGATGGCGTGAATGGCGTGGCTTTGACTTTCGTAGTTCTCCGACCACAAGGCCAGCGTGCGGGCGTAATGGCGGCGCAGACACTCCGCATCCAACGCTTCAAGCCCGGCGCTCTGCATGTCTTTGAGCACCTGGCTGATATGGGGCAGCTCACCGTTGGGAAACACATATTTTTCAATGAAACTGGCCGCACCCAGCGGGCAGCCACCGCTGTCCGGGTCGGTTGAGGTGATGCCGTGATTAAGTACCAAGCCGCCGTCCTTGAGCAACGTATAGATCTTGGCGAAATAGGACTGCAGATGATTGAGTCCGACGTGCTCGAACATACCCACCGACGTGATCTTGTCAAAGGGTCCGTCGCGCTCGTCAATATCTCGGTAGTCCTGCAACCTGATCTCCACTTGCCCACCCAGGCCGGCCTGGCGCACGCGCTCGCATGCCAGCAGATACTGGTTTTTTGACAAGGTGACGCCGACCACCTGCGCGCCGAACTTCTGTGCGGCCCGCAGGCCCAGCGCACCCCAGCCGCAGCCGATATCAAGCAGCCGCTCGCCGGGTTGGAGCATGAGCTTGGTCAAGATGTGGTCAAGCTTGGCCGCCTGGGCCGCAGCCAGTGTCTCGCTGCGCTGGGGGAAGTAGGCGCAGGAGTAGACCATGGCCTCATCAAGCCACAGACGATAGAAATCATTGGAAACATCGTAGTGTTGCTCGATGGCGCGCGCATCGCGCGCACGGTCATGGCGCAGCGGCGTGAACAGGCGGGCAAATCGGCCGCGCATGGGTACGCCCACTTGGGCCAACCTGGACGCGACATCTACCACATCCTGGGCCCGACCAAGCACATCAAAATGGCCATTGACGTAACCCTCGGCCAGGTTGTCCAGACTGGGCGGCAAAAAATAGCGTAATGCGCCCGGCCCGGCCAGCTGAACTGTCACCAGCGGATCAGCCCCCAGATCATGTTGCGCCCCGTTCCACAGCGTCAGCCGCAGCGGAATGTCGAAGTGCGGCTGCAAGCGCGCCAGCAGGCGGGTCAGCAGATTGACATCAAACGCTGCGGGCAGGGCCAGCCGCTGCATCAGCCCCGCTCCCGGGCCACAGGCAAACCAATGTTACTGAACGCAACCAGCCAAGCGTCCGTGGACCGCTCCCGCATCAAGCTCAGAAGCCGCTGTTTTCGCGTCATGCTTTGTCCTTCCACAAAGGGCAGCGCGACACCGCAGTCGCGAACATGGATGCTAGAAACGTCCGGCAGCAGCGCCTTTGCGAATTGTCATGGGCGCGCCAAACACTGCGCGTAGCCTGCTGACTTCGGTTGGCACAGCCTGGGGGACTTCGACAAAAAAAGCAACTGGAATGTCGGTTACTGGCTGTTCGCGCTGCTGCTGCTGCTGGTGCTGGTGCTGCTGCTGCAAGACCTCTGGCAAGGTGTCAGGCAGGTCGAGACCGTGCCCTGCAGCGAGCTTGAAAAGGCGCTCAAAGAAGAGCGCATCGCCGAGGTCACGATTTCCGAGCGCACCGTGGTCGGTCGACTCAAGACTCTTCAGCGACGAGCTTGACGCGCTGGGCCGCACCCGCGGCGCCTTCCCTGGCCTGGGGGCCATGACGAGAAGGAGCAGACGCTGAACCAATTGCTGTCGGAAATGGATGGCTTCGACTCATCCGTGGGCTTGATCATTCTTTCCGTCACCAACCGGCCCGAAATCCTTGACCCGGTGCACAAGGTGTCGACGCTGTTGCAGTTCGTGCCTTGATTTTTCTCAACGGCAACTCCCCGCTCCTTGCGCTTAATCATCAACGATGAAACACCTGTCCGGCGTATTTCCTTCAGCATTCGTCACGGCACCCCAGAATCCTGATGTCGTGGATAAAAGTTCGCTCCCAACCTGACGCTCAGCTGCCCGAGATGTCGTTGATACCCCCTCTTCAGTGCCTCTTTTGCAAGCACCTCAATCCCGCTGGCGCCAGTTTCTGCAACGACTGTGGCTCGCAATTGAACCTGCAACCCTGCGGCCAGTGTGGCGCCATCGACGACCGGGCCGCGAAGAACTGCTACAAATGCGGCGCTGACTTCAACTTGCCCGCGGCATTAGGACTGGAGGCCCCATTCGCGCCCGTTATTCCTGAGACCGAGCCCACCTATCCTGGGCTCATCGGTGCCAATGTGGCGCCGGAGCAGGCTGCGCCGTCCGTGGTTGAGACGGATTCGTCCGATGCCGGTACAAGCCCGGTCGGGGCGCGGCGCGCAATGCGCATGGCACTGCCAGTGTTATTGCTGGCGTTGTTTGCGGCGTCCGCCTATCTTTACAGCCGACCTTCTGCGCAACTGCCGCGCAGGCAAGACCTGCCGCGAGCTGCCCCAATCGTATCGGCCGCACCGATGCCAGTAGAAAACACCGCACCGGCACGCAGTGAGCCCAAGCTCGCGCAAACAGGCCAACGGCCACAGATCGCGGCCGGCACGGTCGACCTTGACAAGACGCCATCCGTGGCGGCGCCGGTTGCCGGCACCAGGACCCGTTCTGGCCCGGCACCGCTCGCCGTACCCGAGGCGAAAAGCCGCCAGGATTCACCGGTAATCGAAGACTGCCCGCCCGCAGTCGCCACCCTCGGGCTGTGCAGCCCGACGCCTAAACTGGAAGGTAAATAACATGAAGAAGATGATATTGAGCGCGCTGCTGGCAGCGGCTATGCTCTGCCATGGCACGGCGACGATCGCCGCGGTCGACTACAAAATCGTGACCGCCTCCGAGCGTGGCACCTACATCAAGATCGGACGCGATCTGGCCCAACTGGTGGCGCCGTCGGCCGACATCAACCTGGAAGCATTGT
The DNA here is from genome assembly GCA_038215405.1 of Burkholderiales bacterium. Classification (GTDB taxonomy): domain Bacteria; phylum Pseudomonadota; class Gammaproteobacteria; order Burkholderiales; family Burkholderiaceae_C; genus Rhodoferax. The sequence continues at coordinate 628 of JBBQQX010000044.1, read as the reverse complement.
CCTCTGCCGGATCAGCTGAGAATGTCCGACGCTTGCGCTACGAGCCAGGCGTGAAGCTGGCACTGGTACAGTCCGACGTTTACCAGTCTTACATCGACATTGCGGCGTCTGGCAACGCCGCAGCCCGCAGCCTGATCCGGCCGCTGCGCGTGATCATGCCGCTTTACAACGAAGAGATCTACTTCATCGCGCGGGCTGACTCCGAGTGGAACTACATCCACGAGATCAAGAACGCCAAAATCAATGCGGGTGAGGCCGGAAGCGGCACGGCGCTCACTTCAGCCACGCTCTACCGCTTGATGTTTGGCGAAACCATGGCACCGGCCAGCGTGAGCTACCTGCCCAACGAAGAGGCGCTGGCCAAGTTGGTGACGGACAAAACGGTTGACGTGGTCGCGGTCGTCGCAGGCCAGCCGGCCAAACTGCTCGTTGACATGAAACCCGAGTCGCGTCAGCTCATCAAACTGCTCAAGTTCGACCCCAAGCACCCCTCCAGCGAAGCAGTGCTCAAGACCTATTTTCCGGTCAGTGTGCTTGCCAGCAATTACCCCAACCTGCTGGCAGGGGATATCCCGGGATTGGCTGTCAAGGCCTTCCTCGTGACCTACGATTTCCAGCTGAAAGACAC
>JBBQQX010000043.1:0-28499 GCA_038215405.1 Burkholderiales bacterium | reverse complement strand
CCCCGACCAGTGCACTGACATGCTTTGCAGGACTTTATCGCAAGGTGGAAACAGTTCGGGATTGGCCAGCGCACTGGCGCACGCAATGGCCATGTGGCTCACCGCCTGCTCCAAGGCGTCTTGGGCGGCATCACGCCCGGCGCTGCAGACTTCAAACGCCAGGCGCAATCCATTGAGGTGATACAACTCGCCAATGGCGTCCAGCCGCATTGAAATGTCGGCACATAGCGCCGGCGGTGAATTACGCGCCGGTAGGCTTTGACTTCAATCTCCAGGACCTCTGAGTCTTCGGTGCCAGGAAACGGGTTCAGCCCCAAACCGCATCGCGGGCATTGTGGTTTCTCTATCTCGACGAACTCGTGGCGAGCAGGTAGGTGTGGCTGCATGGTGCGGCCATGACCAGGGGCGCCGTGTTTGTGACCTCTGTGCGCGTGGCAAACAGCCCCTTGGATCTTGGACTCGCTGCCTTTGTGGCGTTCCGTCTTGACTGCAAACAGGCGCTTTTGCAAATCCCGAATCTGCGCCTGTGCCCTCTGCAGTTGGCGGCGAAGTTGGACCTCTGTCTTTGCCCCCTGTGCTTTGAGTTCGCGCAGAATTCTCTGGTACCGTTGCTCACGCCAATTGGCGCGTCCTATGGCTTTACGATGGAGAGTCTGCCATTGCTGGGCGGATATCTTGAGTTGGATGTACTCTTGCTTGGTGATCGTGACATAAACTGTGGCGAATGGTGCCGCACCACAATCGCCCGAGGGCGGATTGGCATTGCTTGGGCTCGCCGCTGCATCCATGGGAGCAACGGTAGCGGGAAAAGCGAATTGTGTCCAGTAATTTTTTTCGGATATGTCGCGGACTACGGGTCTACCGAATATTTACAGCGTTGCGAGCGAAATCGCGGTGACGGCCGGCGCCACCCAAGCCATCATCACCATCATTCTGGCTGTGGTCCATGCGGGCGATGAAGTGATCGTGCTCGAGCCCTGCTACGACAGCTACGTGCCCAACATTGAACTCGCTTGTGGCGTGCCGGTGCGCGTGCCGTTGATGCCCGGCACCTTCCGCCCTGACTTCGACAAGATCGCCGCGGCCATCACGCCCAAAACCCGCGCCCTGATCATCAACTCGCCGCACAACCCCAGCGGCACGGTGTGGACGCGCGATGAGATGCTGCACCTAGAGGAGATTCTGGCACCGACCAACGTGCTGCTCATTAGCGACGAGGTCTATGAGCACATGGTGTTTGACGGCCAACAACACCACAGCGCGGCCCGCTTCCCCAGCCTGGCGGCACGCGCGTTTATCGTGTCCAGTTTCGGCAAGAGCTACCATGTGACCGGCTGGAAGGTGGGCTATGTCGCCGCCCCGGCCGCCTTGAGCGCGGAGTTTCGCAAGGTGCACCAGTTCAACGTGTTCACCGTCAACACGCCGGTGCAATACGGGCTGGCGTCGTACATGGCCGACCCCAAACCCTACCTGGAACTGCCCGCCTTTTACCAGCGCAAACGCGACCTGTTTCGCGAAGGGTTGAAGCGCACCCCATTCAAACTACTGCCGTGCCAAGGCACCTACTTTCAGTGCGTTGATATCACCGACGTCAGCGACCTGGACGAAACCGAGTTCTGCCAATGGCTCACCTCGGAGATCGGCGTGGCCGCCATTCCGCTGTCGGCGTTTTACGGCGATGGCTTTGACCAGCGCGTGGTGCGCTTTTGCTTTGCCAAGAAGGATGAGACGCTCAATGCTGCCTTGAAGCGCCTGCAATCACTATAAATACAATAGCTTCTTGCGCTTGCTTCACGGGGGCTAGCGCCTGGTTTTATAAAAAATTCTAGAAAAAAAACGGATCATTCGCCAGCAGCTGCGATGATGTCCTGTTCTGGTCAAACAGGAGGCTGGCGTGTCACTTGTCATCAAATCACTCTGCGTCTTTGCGGTCCTGCTGGTCAACATGGCTCAAGTCGGCGCCCAAGTCGTGCGCCCCGAGACCGTGGCCTCCGGCCTGCAAAACCCGTGGGCCGTGGCTTTTTTGCCCGAAGGTCGCTTTCTGGTGAGCGAGCGCCCCGGGCGCCTGCGGGTGATCGAGCCCAGCGGCCAACTGGGCGCCGCGCTCAAAGGCCTGCCCCCAGTGGCTGCCGGTGGACAAGGCGGTCTGCTCGACCTGGTGCTGGACGCCGACTTTGCACGCAACCGCACCTTGTTTTTCTGCTTCGCCGAGCCGGGCCGGGGCGGCAACAGCACGGCACTGGCGCGGGCCCGGCTGTCAATCGATCGAACGCAGCTGGAAGAGCTCAAGATCATCTTCAGCCAGAAACCCAAGGTGATCAGCAGCGCCCACTTCGGTTGCCGCATCGTCGAGGGTCAACAGGGCGGCAAGCCCGACGGCCTGCTTTTTCTGACGCTGGGCGAGCGCTATGTGCGCAAGGACGATGCGCAAAAGCTCGGCAACCACCTGGGCAAGATCATCCGTATTCACAAGGATGGCCGAGTACCCCTGGACAACCCGTTTGTCGGCCGCGCTGGCGCCCTGCCCGAGATCTGGTCGTACGGCCACCGCAACGTGCAGGGCGCCACCCTCGCCCCCGACGGCCTGCTCTGGACGCATGAGCACGGACCGCAAGGCGGCGACGAAATCAACCTGCCCCAGCCCGGGCGCAACTACGGCTGGCCGGTGATCACGTGCGGCGAAAACTACGGTGGCGGCAAAATCGGCGACGGCATCACCGCCCAGCCCGGCATGGAACAACCGCTGCACTACTGGGTGCCGTCGATTGCGCCCTCGGGCATGGCGTTCCTGAGCAGCGAACGCTACGGCCGGGCCTGGGTCGGCAACCTGTTTGTCGGCTCGCTCAAGTTTGGTTATCTGGACCGGATCGAGCTGTCCGAACCCTTCAAAGGCCAGGTGCTGCGCGAGCACAAACTGCTGGCCGAACTGGGTGAGCGCATACGCGACGTGCGCCAGGGGCCGGACGGCCTGCTTTATGTGCTGACGGATGAATCGCCGGGGCGCTTGATCAGGCTGCTGCCCAATTGAAACAGCGTCAGCTCAGAAGAACTTCAGCCCCTTGAGCATCACAACCAGAATCAACACCGGTGAGACATAGCGCAGCAGGAAAAACACCGCGCGGGCCAATTTCTGGTTGTGCAGTTGGCCCTGGTTGGTCAGTGAGCGGCTGAACTTGTCGACACCCCACACCCAGCCGACAAAGAGCGCAATAAAAATACCCCCGGCAGGCAGGATGATGTTGGAAGAGACGAAGTCGAACAGATCAAACATCGTCATCCCGAACAGCTTGAAGTCAGCCAGCGCGCTGTTGCTGAGCGCGCAGCTGGCGCCCAGCACCACGAGCAGGCCAATGGTCAAGAGCGTGGCTTTGGGGCGCGACAGTCCCAGACGCTCATGCAGGATGACCACCGGCACTTCCATCAGGGACAACATCGCGCCGGTGGCGGCGATAGCCGCCAGCACAAAGAAAGCCACCATCAGGCCCTGCCCCATCGGGATTTGTGAAAACACGGCCGGAATCGTGATGAAGACCAGCGCTGGCCCGGCAGTGGGCGCAAAGCCGAAGGTAAATACCGCCGGGAAGATGGCGATACCCGCCAGCATCGAGATGCACAGATCGGCGCTCATGACGCGCACCGTTGTGAGCGGGATATTCTGATCGTCCCGGAAGTAGCTGCCATAGGTCATCATGGTGCCCATGCCGATCGACAGTTTGAAAAATGCCAGGCCCATGGCGGTGAGCACGACCGACGCAGTGATCTTGCTGAAATCAGGCTGAAACAGAAAAACCAGGCCTTCGAGTGCCTTGTCCAGCGACAGGCTGACGGCGCACAAGAGCAACAGCAGCAGAAACAGGATCGGCATCAGCTTTTTGGTCATGGCCTCGATGCCCTTGGTCACGCCCAAGAGCAGGATGCCGCCAATGAACACCAGCACACCCCACTGCCACAAGAGCGACTGCAGCGGGTCGCTGATGAGCGCATTGAAGGCGGCCTCGGTCACCTTCGGATCACTACTGAGAATGGAGCCGCGCAGCGCCTTGACCACATAGGCAAAGACCCAAGCCACTACTTCGGAGTAAAAAGACAGGATCAAAAAGGCGGCCACCATGCCCGCCACGGCAATCAGCCACCAGGGCTGACCTTTGGGCGCCAAGGCCTGCAGGGCGGAAATGGGATTGGCCTTGGCCGCGCGTCCGAGCGAAATCTCGGCCATCATCACCGGCAGCCCGACCAGCAGCGTGGCCAGCACATAAACCAGCAAGAAGCCGGCACCGCCGTTGGCACCGGTCAGGTACGGGAATTTCCAGATATTGCCCAAGCCGACCGCCGAGCCCAGGGTGGCCGCGAGCACGCCAAAGCCGGAGCTGAAGCCCGCCCGCGCTAGGCCGGGCTTTGGCCCGGCAGTGGAAGTTTTTTCATTCATTGCAATTGTCCCCATGCCTTGTCCAGGCGTTTCACACTCACCGGCTGCGGCGTGCGCAGTTCCTGCGCGAAGAAGCTCACGCGCAGTTCTTCTAAAAGCCATCTGAATTCTTGCAGGCGCTCATCAAGCACGCCTTTGCGCTCGGCAACCAAACGCCAATAGCGCTGATCCAGCGGACGCAGCTCGGCCAGGCGAGCCGCGTCGCGCGCCGGGTCCGCGCGGTACTTGTCCAGCCGCGCGGTGATGGCTTTCTGGTAGCGCGCAAAGTGCTGCAACGCCGGCCATGGCGAGCTCGCCAGGAAGCGTTTGGGCATCAGACGCGCCAGTTGCTGGGCGCAATCCTGCGTCGCCTCGGGCGCATTCTTGGTGTCCTTGATCTTGCGGGCGGCGACAGCGTACTCGGCCAGAATGGCGGCGGCCAGCCGCGCCACTTCAGTGGCGATCAGCGTCAGGCGCCCCCGGCCCTCGTCGATGCGGCGCTTGAAGTCAACTTCGTTGGTCGGCAAGGGCTCCAGCAAAAAGGCCCGGTCCAGCGCCACGGCGATGATCTGTTCGCGCAGCTCTTCCAGCGTGCCGCCGCCGCTGCCCTCTAACGACTTGCCGACCTGCATGAAGGTGACGGCCATCTTTTGCAGATCGGGAATGTTCTTTTCCAGGTACTTGAGTGCGTCCTTGATCTGCAGCGAAAACAGGCGGCGCAGACCCGCGCGGTGTTTGGCGGCAGCCACGTCGGGCTCGTCAAAGACCTCGATCATGACGGCATCAACCGCATCGATCAGCGCGGGGTAGCCGATCAGGGTCTGGCCGCCCTTCTGGATTTCAAGCAGCTCGGGCAATTCGCCAAAGGTCCAGGCGCTGTGGCGCTGGCCTGCGGGGGCAGCTGGAGCCACCATGTTTTTAATAGCATCCTTGCTACTGTTGACGCGGGCTAGAGGCTGATTTTCCTTAAAAACAGGCAATGCGGCGGCATCCTTGGCCATTTTGAGTCCGGCCAGCACCTGGAACGCACCGCGTGCTTTGGCACCCAATTCGGCCTTGAGCGCACCCAGGTTGCGCCCGGTACCGAGTTGGCGGCCGTGTTCATCGACGACCCGGAAGTTCATGAAAAAGTGCGCGCTGAGCATGTCGACCTTGATGTCGGCGCGCACCACGTCGATCGAGGTGGCCTGGCGCACCAGTTTCAGCACCGCGTCCAGCAGGCTGCCGTGACCGAACACTTCGGGCACGTTCAGCGCCTCTGCCATCTTGCTGGCACTGTCGGGCAGCGGCACCAGGCGCGAGCGCGGACGCTGGTGCAAGGTCTTGATCAGTGCCTGAATCTTATCTTTGAGCATGCCGGGCACCAGCCATTCGCAGCGCTCTTCATTCACCTGGTTCAGCACAAACAGCGGCACCGTCACGGTGAGCCCATCCTTGGCGTCGCCGGGTTCGTGCAGGTAGACCGCCGCGCAGTCCACCCCGCCGAGCCGGATGGTTTTGGGGAAGGACTGCGTGGTGATGCCGGCGGCCTCGTGGCGCATCAGCTCTTCGCGCGTGAGCAGCAACAATTTGGGCTGCTTCTTGACTTCCTCGCGGTACCAGTTCTCGAAGCTGTAGCCGCTGCACACATCAGAGGGCAACTGCTGGTCGTAGAACGCAAAGATCAGCTCCTCGTCCACCAGCACATCCTGCCGGCGCGCTTTGTGCTCCAGGTCTTCCACCTGTTTGATCAGCTTTTGATTGGCTTCCAGGAACGCCAGCTTGGTGTCCCACTGGCCGTCAACCAGTGCCTGGCGGATGAAAATCTCGCGCGCGGCGACCATGTCGACCCGGCCAAAATTGACGCGGCGCCCGCTGTAGATGACGATGCCATAGAGCGTGGCGCGCTCTAGCGCGTTGACCTCGGCCGCCTTCTTTTCCCAGTGCGGGTCGAGCAACTGTTTCTTGAGCAGGTGGGCACCCACTTGCTCCAGCCACTGCGGCTCGATGGCGGCAATGCCGCGGCCAAACAGGCGCGTGGTTTCCACCAGCTCGGCCGCCACGATCCAGCGGCTCGGCTTCTTGACCAAGTGCGCACCCGGATGCGGGTAAAACTTGATTGAGCGCGCGCCCAGGTACTCGCCCCCTGCCCCTTCGGTTTCCAGCTTGCAGCCGATGTTGCCCAGCAAGCCCGACAGCATCGACAGGTGCAGTTGTTCGTAACTCGCGGGCAGCGTGTTGAGCCGCCATTTGTGCTCGGCCACCACCGTGTGCAGCTGCGAATGAATGTCGCGCCACTCGCGCACGCGCCGGATGTTGACGAAGTTCTGGCGCAAGAGCTGCTCGTACTGGCGGTTGGACAGCTTGTGCTGGCCCGCGACGCCGTGTGTCGCACTGCTTGATTTATCGCCCTTGCCGTCATTGATCCACTTCCACAGCTTCAAATAACCGCTGAACTCGCTCTTCTCGTCATCAAACTTGACGTGGGCTTGGTCCGCCTGCTGCTGCGCTTCCATGGGACGGTCGCGCACGTCCTGCACACTCAGCGCCGAGGCGATCACCAGCACCTCGTCGAGCGCGCCTCTTGAGCGTGCCTCCAGAATCATGCGGCCTACGCGCGGGTCCAGCGGCAGTTTGGCCAGTTCCTGGCCCATGGGCGTCAGCTCGTTCGCGTCGTCCACGGCGCCGAGTTCATTGAGCAACTGGTAGCCGTCGGCAATGGCGCGGCCCGAGGGGCGTTCAATGAATGGAAACTCTTCCACCAGGCCCATGCGTAGCGACTTCATGCGCAAAATCACGCCAGCCAGCGATGAGCGCAGGATTTCAGGGTCGGTGAAGCGCGGCCGAGCGTCAAAGTCTTTCTCGTCATAGAGCCGGATGCAGATGCCATTGGCCACGCGCCCGCAGCGCCCGGCGCGTTGGTTGGCGGAAGACTGGCTGATCGGCTCGACCAGCAGCTGCTCCACTTTGCTTCTGAAGCTGTAGCGCTTCATGCGGGCGGTGCCGGCGTCAATGACGTAACGGATGCCGGGCACGGTGAGCGAGGTTTCCGCCACGTTGGTGGCAAGAATGATGCGCCGCCCGGTGTGACCGTCAAAAATACGGTCCTGCTCGGCTTGACTCAGGCGCGCAAACAGCGGCAGCACCTCGGCGTTGCGAAACACCGGCTGGTGGCTCAGGTGGCCCCGCAGGTGATCTGCCGCCTCGCGGATTTCGCGCTCGCCCGGTAAAAAAACCAGAATATCGCCGCTGTTGTGCACATCGCGCCACAACTCATCGACTGCATCAGCAATCGCACTGTTGAGGTCGTAGTCGCGCGACTCTTCAAACGGCCGGTAGCGCTGCTCCACCGGAAACATGCGACCCGACACCATGATGACCGGCGCCGGGCCGGCGCGTGACGCAAAGTGGTCGGCAAAACGCTGGGCGTCAATGGTGGCCGAGGTCACGATGATTTTCAGGTCGGGCCGGCGCGGCAGTATCTGGCGCAGGTAGCCCAACAAAAAATCAATGTTCAGGCTGCGTTCATGCGCCTCGTCAATGATGATGGTGTCGTAGGCTTTGAGCAGCGGGTCGGTTTGCGTCTCCGCCAGCAAAATGCCGTCGGTCATCAGCTTGATCGAGGAATCGCGGCTGAGCCGGTCCTGAAACCGCACCTTGAAGCCCACCACATCACCCAGCGTGGTCTTCAGCTCCTCGGCAATGCGCTTGGCCACACTGCTGGCGGCAATACGGCGCGGCTGGGTGTGGCCGATCAGCTTGGCGTGTTGGCCGCTCGGGTAGTTGAGCTTGCCGCGCCCCATCGCCAGCGCGATCTTGGGCAATTGCGTGGTCTTGCCCGAGCCGGTTTCACCGCAAACGATGATCACCTGGTGCGCCGCCATCGCCGCCATGATCTCTTCGCGCTTGGCTGATACCGGTAGCGACTCGGGAAACTCGATTTTCAAGGTTGATGCACTCAATGTGAGATTACTCAACGCAACTGCAGTGTCGGAACCGCCGAGGCAGCCGCAATCTCACCCATCTCGCAGGCTGCGGCAAAGCCGTGCCGCTTGAAAATCTCCAGCACGGCATCCACCGCCGAGGGCGCGCAAGACACCAGCAAGCCGCCGCTGGTTTGCGGGTCGCTCAGCAGCGCCTGGTCTACGTCGGAAAAACCTGTGGGCAAGACAATGTCCTGCCCATAGGCACTCCAGTTGCGCCCGGAGGCGCCGGTCACCATGCCTTGCAGCGCCAGGTCGCGCACGCCCGCCAGCAGCGGCACCCGGGCCCAGTCGATCTGCACGGTGCAACGGGCGCCGCGTGCCATTTCCAGGGCATGACCGGCCAGGCCAAAGCCCGTGACGTCGGTCATGGCGTGCACGCCGTCTAGCGCGGCCAGCTCGGGGCCAGGGGTGTTCAACTGCGTGGTGAGGGCAATCATCTGCGCGTAACCGGCTGCATCGAGCTTTTCTTTCTTGAGCGCCGCCGACAAGATGCCTACACCCAAGGGCTTGCCCAGAATCAGCTTGTCGCCCACCTTCGCATCGGCGTTGCGTTTCACGCGGCTGGGGTGCACCAGGCCAAGCGCCACCAGCCCGTAAATCGGTTCGACCGAGTCAATGGTGTGACCGCCCGCAATCGGGATACCCGCCGCGCGGCAAACGCTGGCACCGCCTTCGAGGATTTTGCCTATCGTCTGCGTGGACAACACGTTGATCGGCATGCCGACCAGCGCCAGCGCCAGAATCGGTTTGCCGCCCATCGCGTAGACGTCCGAGATGGCGTTGGTGGCCGCAATGCGGCCAAAATCAAAGGGGTCATCGACGATGGGCATGAAGAAGTCGGTGGTGGCAATCAGCGCCTGCTCGTCGTTGAGCCGGTAAACGGCCGCGTCATCGGCGGTCTCGATACCCACCAGCAGTTCCTTCGGCAGCGGCATGGCGCCGATGCCTTTGAGGATTTCAGACAAAACACCAGGCGCAATCTTGCAGCCGCAACCCCCGCCATGCGACAAGCTGGTCAGACGCGGCTGCTGGGGCGGTTGGGCCACAGGGCTTGGGGTGAGTGAGGTGATCGAATTGCTGTTCATATGACGTTCCATGGGTCGCCCGGCAGCGTGATGCAAAGGCCAGCGACCCCAATTGGGCGGGAAGATCACGCGAATGAGGACGCAGATCAGGTCGCAAGCGGCATGCCGGAACTGCGTATTATCCAATTAGTAGCTGGATCGGCGCGACGGTCGGTTCTCAAGTAGAGTCAGTCCTTCAACTACTTTGCGGGCGCGTCATCATGAAATGGGAAGGCAATCGAGAATCCGACAACGTCGAGGACCGGCGCGCCAGCGGGGGTGGCCTGCTGGGCGGGCGCAGCATCGGCATTGGCAGCATCGTGATCGCGCTGGTGGGCGGTTGGGCTTTGGGCATCAACCCGCTCACCATCCTGAGCATGTTGAGCGGCGCTGACTCACCCTCGGCTCAGGTGCAGTCGCAGACCCCCGCGCAAAAGCCACCGGCAGACGACCGCATGGCCGCTTTTGTGTCCACGGTGCTGGCCGATACCGAAGATGTCTGGAAGGACCTGTTCGCCCAGAGTGGCGGTACCTATCGGAACCCTCGTCTGGTGCTGTTTCGCGGCGCCACCCAGACAGCCTGCGGTCAGGGACAGGCGGCGATGGGGCCGTTCTACTGCCCGGGTGATCAAAAGGTGTACATCGATCTGGGCTTTTATGAAACCCTGCAAAACAAGCTGGGAGCGCCCGGCGATTTTGCCCAGGCCTATGTCATCGCCCACGAGGTCGGCCACCATGTCCAAAACCTGCTTGGCATCAGCGCCAAGATGGATCAGATGCGCGGGCGTTCAAGCACAGCCGACTACAACACGTTGAGCGTCAAGATGGAGTTGCAGGCCGACTGCTTTGCGGGCGTGTGGGCCAACCATGCGCAGAGCGCGCGCCAGATTCTGGAGCAAGGCGACGTGGAAGAAGCCATGAACGCGGCAGCCAAGATCGGCGACGACGCCTTGCAGCGCTCCGGTGGCGGCGCCGTGGTGCCCGAGAGCTTTACCCACGGCACCAGCGCTCAGCGCCAGCGCTGGTTTGATGCGGGTCTGAAAAATGGCAGCGTCAAGGCCTGCGACACCTTCAGCGCCCGTAATTTGTAAGCCCGGCCTGACCCCCTCGCCCTGCTACAAAAGAAGCCCCCAGGACGGCGAGTGCGTCAAAGCCACGCCGACGATGTAGCCAACGCTTAGCAGAGCGGCAACTAAGAACGGCAAGCGCTGGGCCGACGGCGTGTTTTTGCCCAGCGCCCGCATGCCCAGCAGGATGTAAGCCAGCAGCGCCAGCACCTTGGCTGTGAGCCAGCCATTTACGAACGGGTATTGCCCGATGCGCCAGGCCAGCCACAGGGCCGATGTCAGCAGCACGGTGTCGATCACATGCGGCGCCACCTTGAGCAAGCGCCACTGGCGCCAAGGTTGCGCCATCAGTTCCAGCGCGGCGCGCACGACAAACAGGCTGACACTGAGCACGACACAAGTGACGTGCAGATATTTCACCCATAAATAGTCCATGCTGATGCGTCCAGACCGCTGCGACGCGGCTCAACCGTCCTTGCCATCGGGCCGGGGGCTCATCAGCCAGGGGGTGTAGATCCAGAGGTAAACAGAGAAGGCGGCGCTCCATAGCGCGGCGGCGGCAATCAGCGCCCCGGTGTAGAGCGACGGCGCCAGCAACGGCAAGAACACCCGCAGCACCGCCGCCATCATGACCAGCGCGTAGGCCAGCACCTCAGGCCCGGCCACGGCGAGCGGCCGCCCGGTGTGGCCGCGCGCCGTGCGCGTGATCATGCCGATGATGAGGCCGCCGGTGGCGCCCACGGCCAGCGCATGCACGCCCGCCGACACCGGCACCCAGCCCAGCTGGGCCAACGCCAGCAGCGCCAGGCCGACCGGAATCCAGGCATAGGCGGCATGCAGAATCCACAGAATCGGCCGCTTGAGCGTCACACCCGGGCGCCACGCCAGCAGGCGCTTGGTGTGCAAGCCACTGGCCACGCCCAGCACGATCAGGCCAAGCACGCTGGGCGGCGCCAACACCCAGAGCGTTAGACCCAGCGCCGTGATGCCCAGCGTGACCCGCTCCAGCCACACTGGGGCGGCCAGCTTAAGGCCAGGGGTCACCGTCATGGTGAAAAACGGAATAACGCGCCCGGCCATCACACATTCAATCATGATGATCAGTGCCAAACCTGCATACAAGGGCATCATCGCTGAAACGTTCAGCCAGCCCAGAACGGCCAGGTGAAAGCCCAGATTGGCGCCAGCCAGCAAGACCAGAATCAAGCCCAGGGCCAAGTTGCGGTAATTGCGGGAACGCAGCAACAACGTGACCAGAATGGCAGCCACGATCGGCAACAGCGCCAAGTCCAGCACGGCATAAAGCACATAAGGCCCGGTCACCGAGGCCACCCGTGCGCCCAGCCACAGCAGCGCCAGGGCAGCCAGCAGGGCGCCGCGCGGCGTGGGCAGGCCGGTCCAGGTTTTGCCCGCCGTCATCAAGAAGCCCACGATGATGGCCACCGCAAAGCCAAATAGCATCTCATGCGCGTGCCACAACAGGCCCGGCGCAGCCGGGCTCAGCTGCCAACCGCCCAAAAATAGGGTCACCCACAACGGCACGATCAACGCTGCAAGCAGGGCACCACCCACATAGAAAGGTCGAAAGCCCAAGCGCAGAAAGGGCAGACCCGCAGGCTGTTGCGCGGCCCCTTGGGACTTCGAAGAAATGGGTAAGGATGTTGGCTTCATGGCGGCAGGACGCAAGATGCATCACTATTTAAAATAGTATTTTAAATGCATCTTAAATCAAAGCGCTATAAAATGAACAATAAAACCCATATTGAAAGCGCCCATGAGACTCACCGACTACACCGACTACACGTTACGGGTCTTGATGTTTTGTGCTCTCAACCCCGAACGATCGGTCACCATTGCCGAGCTGGCCGAAAGCCATGCGGTGTCCAAGAACCACCTGATGAAGATCGTCAACGATCTGGCTCACCAGGGCTTGCTGCAAACCACGCGCGGGCGCGGCGGCGGCCTGCGCCTGCTCAAACCGGCGGCTGAAATCCGCATCGGTGACGTGGTACGCCAGAGCGAGACCGATTTCCGCCTGGTCGAATGCTTTGACCCGAGCCACGACACCTGCACCTTGACCGCCCAGTGCCAGTTGAAGAACGTGTTCTGGAGCGCAAAGCAAAATTTTCTGGCCGAGTTGGACAAAGTCACGCTGGCAGATGTCACCCGCGCGCGGCCCGTTGGCCAAGGCGCTGCCAAGGCCAAGAGCGCCAATATTCAAACGGTGGCCGTGAGCGCCATTGGCGTGCGGCGCCCAGGTAAATCCATCATTATTTGAATGAAATCAGGCGCTAGCCCACGTAGCATATGCGTGGACAGCTATTACTTTTGAAGCATTATTCGATTCGATGAGCAGCTCTGAGCCAGTCGCTGTTGGCCGTTGATGCCACGGTCGCCACTGGCTTAAACGACGGCTGTGAATGGCGCAGTCATACAGCTGGCCGCTGACGTTGGCGCCAGTTCGTCTGGCAGCAAGGGAATCACAAAGCAGCTGTGCGGGGCCAGGCCTGTCCAGGCTAGCGGCTGACCGGGTTGCAACAGCTGCGCCACCAGGGGTTCGCACAGTGCCGCCGTCATGGCCAAAGCAGTGCGGGCAGTGGCACGCACCAGGATGAAGCGCATGCTGCGCTCATCTCGGACCAGCGTCAGTTCGGCCTGTTGCCAGTCTGAAGGCAGGCAAGGCGTGAAAACCAAATCCTGCGCTCCTTGCTGCAATCCAAAGATGGACTCAATCGCAGCCCGGTGCAGCCAGGCCGCAGCACCGGTGTACCAGCTCCAGCCGCCACTCCCGACATAGGGCGGCTGGCTGTACACGTCACCGGCCATCACATAAGGCTCAATGCCGTACACCGGGCCACGCACCGGGTTGCTGGCACGGTGGGCCGGGCTCAGGTAGGTGAAGTAGCGGTACGGCGTATCAGTGGCCTCGCGCGCGTGCGGTTGCTGCTTCGCCATTTCAGCTTGCGCCATCAAGGCCCACACACCAGCGTGCGAATACTGGCCACCGTTTTCCCGCACGCCCGGCGGGTAAGCCTGGATGTAGCCCGCGCTGGGCACGGCGTGGGCCAGGGGCGGGTCAAGCAACTTGATCAGACCGGCCTGCGGGTCCACCAGATACGCCTCCAGCGCCGCCATCGCCTGGCGCCGCAACTCAGGCGCTGCGGCCTTGGACAGCACCGCCCAGGCTTGTGCGATCGAGTCGATGCGCGCCTCGGGATTGGCCTGTGAACCCAGCGCCTGGCCGTCGTCAAAGAAAGCGCGTTTGAACCATTGCCCGTCCCAGGCCGTGCTGTTCAAGGCCGCCTTCCAGCCCTGTGCGGCGTTCTCCCAGCGCAGCGCGCGCGCCTCGTCGCCACGATTTCGTGCCAGCGGCGCGAAGTCGGCCACCACCTGACACAAAAACCAGCCCAGCCAGACCGACTCACCGCGACCCTCAATGCCGACCCGGTTCATGCCGTCGTTCCAGTCACCACTGCCCATCAAGGGCAAACCATGCGCGCCCACATCCAGGCTGCGGTCAATGGTGCGGGCGCCATGCTCGTAGACCGAAGCTACCTGGCTGCTGACGGTGGGTGTGTAGTAAGCGTCCTCGGCGCCGCCAGGAATCGCCGCCCCTTCGAGGAACGCGACGTTTTCATTGAGCAGCGCGGCATCACCGGTCGCGCGCAGGTAGTGCAGCGTCGCATGGGGCAGCCACAACAGGTCATCAGAGAAATGGGTGCGCACGCCGTTGCCCATCGGCGCATGCCACCAGTGCTGCACATCACCTTCAGGGAATTGACGTGACGCGGCCAGCACGATCTGCTGGCGCAGCGTGTCGGGCTGGGCCCACACCAGCGCCATGGCGTCTTGCAACTGGTCGCGAAAACCGGTTGCGCCCCCGGCCTGGTAGAAACCGGCCTTGGCCCACAAGCGGCATGACACCGTCTGGTACAGCAGCCAGCGATTGACCATCGCATCAAATAACGGGTCCGGCGTCTTCACGGTGGTGGCGCCCAGCAATTGATCCCAGCTGCTGCGCACCTGCACCATCCGCTGCGCGGCAGGCGTCGCTGCGGCTCGGGTTGCGAGTTGCCGGGCGGCGTCGGCGTTGTCGCCGTAGCCCAGCAGGAATACGCGTTGCGCCGACTCACCAGGGCCCAGCAGCACGCGCGTCGACAGTGCTGCGCAGGGGTCGAGCCCGTCGCCCTGGCTCATCCCGAAATGATCGGGCAGCACCAGACGACCGCGCGCGTCGAACAGCTCGCGCCGGTCGCAAGTCCAGTCCTCGGCTTCGTCCGCGCCACCGGCCAGACCCAGAAAGGCCGTGCCCTCGCCGAACCCGGCTGAACGCTCGGGTTGCGTGCAGAGCAGTGCGGTGAGCTTTTGTTCTGGCAAACGCTGGCGGTACAGCGTGGTGCGCACGGTACTTCGATCCGATCGATTCGCGCCCATCATCCACTCGGCGATGCCGACCATACGCAGTTGCAGAGCCTGGCGGCCATGGTTGACGATTTCCAGCTGCACTTGTTTGACGGATGTTTGTGCATCGACACACCATGACGCGTTCACAGCCAGATCTCCACGCTGATGGCTGATGCGGCTGTAGCCCTGGCCGTGCGACACCTGGTACACCACGGCATCATCACCCCAGGCACTGGGCGCCACACTCCAGACCTGCCGCGTTTTGAGGTCCTGAAGCAAGAACCATTCGGCCGGTGGATCGGCCACCGGATCATTCGACCAGGCGGTGAGCTGATTCAGACGGCTATTGACCGCCCAGGTGTAGCCACCCCCTGTTTCCGAAATCTGGGCACCAAAGCTCGGGTTGGACAGCACATTGATCCAGGGCCTAAGCGGGCGCAGCCGGGCACTGACGTCGAAGCGGAACTCGCCCGAGGCCGGATCAAACGCACCCACCGATGCGGGCACGTCAGCAAGGGCGCCCGAGGCGACGGCAACCGCAAAAGTCGAGGTGTCATGGCGTTGCTCAAAGGCCTTCTCATGCATCGCCACCCATTCCTGCACATGGCTGACCAGCGGGCGGCCGTCGGCATGCAGACGCACGCGCGCGCAAGCTTGCAAGGTGCTCAGTTCGCCGGGTGAGAGCTCGTCTGCACGCAGCAGGTAGAACCCAGTGGCTGCGGGGCCGCCTCGCGCAGATTTCTCACCGCTGTCACTCACATAGCGTTCGCGCAGCGACGTGATCTCGCGCTGCAACGCCATCAGATACGAGGCTGGTTCGGTGTTCACCACCACCAGGTCACAACTGATGCCACCCCATAACCACAGACTTAATGCCTGGGTCAACGAACGCAGCAAGCCCACTCCTTGCGTCACACCAGCCGACACCAGAATGATGGGACGGTCCCCCGAGATGCCGAAACGCCACAGCAGGCGCCGGTCACAGACGACCGCCGCCGCCCCGTCAAAGCCGACCGCTTCGGACGGCGCACGTGTCAGGCTGAGCACCAGCGCGGTGGTCAGGGTCTGGATCGTGACGAAATTCTCAGCGCTGATCCGCAGGGCACGAAGACGGATGCTGCTCAGCGTGGCCGACATCAACGAAGCGCGTTCAACGTGGCTTGGTTGCACATACTTGTCAATCACGGCGCGCAAGGTGCCGCCATTGTCGGACGCTGCCGTGGCGAAGGTCAGGCGCGCCTTGCCATGGGGTGCAATGCGCAGCTGAACGGCCAGCGCGCAGACGGGATCGAGACCAGTGTTGAGCTCCACCGCCTGGTCGATTGACGCCTGCGGCAAGGCGTCAAATGAGGCCAGCGTCTGACTCGCACTCTGGTTGCGACCCAGCCAACGTTGCCGGTCGGTCTGGCCGCGAACACCCCGCACTTGCGGGTCGCTGTCGGCCAGGAAATGCGCGACTTGCAGTCCCTGATCGGTCGGCAGACGGGGTTTGCGCTCGAACAGCAACGCCTGGTGCTCAGCCTGCCACTCGGCGCGCACGAAAAGGTTCGTGAACGCGGGGTGAGCTTCATCGGCGCGTGGGTCAGACAGGGTGACGTCAAAGGCCGACATCAGTTCGATGTCGAGGCTGCGATCGCTCAGGTTGCGCAGTTCGATCTGACGGAACTCGATGTCGTCCTCCGGGCTGACCCAGACCGTGGTGTGCGCCTGCAACTCGGGCCAAGCCGCCTCGAAACAGACGCGGTCGGCGTGGTAGACGCTGCGGTAGTGGGCAGCCGGATCGGGCGCCGGGTGCTGGGTGATTGACACCGGCCGCTGTGGCCCCGCGTCGCGCCCCGGATCGAGCCAGCGCAAGTAAAAGAAGCTGCCATAAGCATCGCGCAGCGCATCGTCCCGCCAGCGTGTGATACCGGTCTGGCCCCAACGGCTCCAACCGGCGCCGTTGGCGCGCAGCGACACGCTGTAGCGACCGTTCGACAGCACATGTGTGGGCTGCAGCGCTGTAGCGCCCGGCACAACGTCGCGCAGCAGGCCTGGTGCGCGCCTGCGGTCCAGTGCTTGCACTGACGGCCCCAAGGGCGGCGCATAAAGCACAGGCACCTCCCGCGGCACCCGCTCGTGCAGCAGCGAGGCGACCGCTTCAACGTGGGCATTGGCCATGCCCCAGCGCTGCGCCGTGCCGTCCAGCAGCACATTGGCCAGCGCCACAATGCTCATGCCCTGGTGATGCGACATGAAGGTGCTCACCGGCGTGAACAGCTCGCCACCCGCTTGCCGCGCGGGAGAAAAATCAAGGGCCTCAATAAAACCATAGCGCGCACGAGCCGCAAGCTTTTCCAGCGCCGCAAAGTTCGCAGAGGCACGGTGGGGAGCGATTTGCGCTGCCAGCGCCGTGGCATACGGCGCGATCACCAATTCGTCAATCGGTGTACGCCGCAGCGCCAACCTTGGTACCCCTTGTGGCGCGTACTGGTAGGCCAGCGTGTAGTCGCTCCCGGCATAAGCAGACTCCGAGATACCCCAAGGCACGTTTTGCGCCCGCGCGAAATCGATTTGCTCGCGAAGCGCTGCATGGCTGGCCTGACACAGCACGCTGCCATGCGGCTCATCAAGCACCAGGCGTGGCATCAGGTATTCGAACATTGAGCCCGACCATGAGCGCAAGCCCGCGTCCGCACCGACGGCGTAGAACAGCCGTCCCAGGGAGGCCCAATGGCTCACGGGCACATCGCCCTTGGCGATAGCGAGCAGGCTGGTCAGCCTCGACTCCGATGCCAGCAAGTCATAAAAAGCCGCATCAAGCTCTTGCTCTGCGACCCGGTAGCCGATGTGAAGCAGATGCCGCTTGCGGTGGTACAGAAAGCTGAAGTCGGCTTCCCCTGCCAGCCGCTCACAGGCAACAGCCAGCGCTTGCAAACGCCCGGTCGCCGCAGGGCTCGCTTGCAACGCCAGCGCCTGCGCGTCAAGCGCTGCTGAACGCAGGGTGGCCCGGTGATCAACCAGACACCACCTCAACTCGGCGCGCAGCGCTGGCGTCAGCGTGGACCGCATCGCCAGCAGTGGCGCGAGTCGTTGCCTGGAAGCTTCAAGGGCACGTTGCGATGCGCTACTGTCGTGTGGCGCGCCCGCCAGTTCCATGCAGGCTTGGGCCACCGCGAGCAGATGGCCGCAGAGGTTGCCGCTGTCCACGCTAGACACATACATCGGCAATAGTGGCGCGCAGCTTTGCGTGTCGTACCAGTTCAAAAAGTGGCCGCGGTGGCGCTTGAGCGTTGCCAGCGTCGCCAACGTGGCTTCCATTCTGGTCAGCAGCTCCTGTGTGCCGATCCAGCCGAACTGCCGGGCACAAGCCACGCTCAGCAGGTACAGACCGATATTGGTGGGTGAGGTGCGATGCGCCACCATGTCGTGCGGCATGGTCTGCAAATTGTCGGGCGGCAGGTGGTTGTCGTCGGCGACAACGCAGCGTTCAAAAAAACGCCAGGTGTCGCGCGCGATGCCGCTCAGATACGCTTGATCATTCAACGGCAATGCAGCGTCGGCGCGCGCCGGTTGCGGCCGACTAACCCACCAAATCCATACCGGTGAACCAGCCCACAACAGGCAGAGCGCCAGCGCCAACAGGGGGTAAGGTGTGGCGATGGCGAGCAAAACGCCGAGCAGCACCAGCGCCACCACCGGCAAGCTCCAATGCGCTAGCACCAGAGACTTCAGGTCGGTCTTGGCCTGCGCCTGCGCCGTTGCGGCTGTGGTCCATTGCAACAAGTGGCGATGGCTGATGGTCATGCGGTAGAGCGCGCGCACGAGGGCGTCCACTGCCATCAGCGACTGCTGCAGCAACAGAGCCAAATGCCACAACCCGCCCCACAGGACGCGTGCCAGGTCCATGGCCGCTAGACGGTAAAAATGGCGTTTGGCCAGGTCGTCTCGGCTGGGCGCAAGACCGGCCACGGCACCGAGCATGGGCCCGGCTGAAAATGCCGCCATCACCAGCACCAAGGCCGCCCATGGCGACACAACAGCGCCGCCCAGCGCCAGCAGCAGCAGCAGCAAGGACATGGGCGCCACGATCGAGCGACGCAGGTTGTCGATCATCTTCCAGCGGTTGATGACGCGGATGCGATAGCGCTTGGGGCGCAGCAGGAACGGCAGCAACTGCCAGTCGCCACGGGTCCAGCGGTGCACGCGCGAGGCCGCCACATCGGCGTGAAACGGCGCATCCTCGATCACCGTGATGTCGGTCACGGCCGCGCAGCGTGCCATTGATCCTTCGAGCAAATCGTGGCTGAGCACCTGGCCATCAGGCAGGCGACCGGACAAGGCGGTATACATCGCGCGCACGTTGAGCAGCCCCTTGCCGGTAAAAGTCCCTTCGCCGAACAGATCCTGATAGACCTCCGAGCTCGCCGCACTGTACGGGTCAATCCCGCACTGTCCGGAAAACAGCCAGTGGTACAGCGTGAAATCCTTGGTGGCAGGCAGCGGCGTCACCACTCGCGGCTGCAAGATACCGTAGCCGCCGACCGTGCGTCCTGCGGCGTCAAACTGCGGCTGGTTGTGCGGGTGCGCGGCCACGCTCACCAGTTCACGCAGCCGTCCGGGCGGCAATTGGGTGTCGCTGTCGAGCGTGACGATGTACTGCGTGTCAGCAGCAATACGGGACTCGTCCCCCATGTTCAGGAACGCAGTGGCACAGCCCTCTGCCAATGCAGCGACGAGCAGTTCGAGCTTGCCGCGCTTGCGCTCCCAGCCAATCCAGCGCTGCTCGGTCTCGCTGAAACGGCGCGTTCGGTGTAGCACGATGAAGCGCGGCGCCGCGCCAGTCTCCTGGGCCTCATTGGGAAACCGAGCATTGAGTTCGCGGATCTGCTGCGTCGCGCTGTCCAACAAGGGAGCGTCCGAAGCCAGCTGCGCGGTATCGGCGTCGGCCCAGTCGGTCAACAGCGCAAACTGGGCGTGGCGTTCCGGGTTGGCGAGATAGTGCAGTTGCAGCCGGTACACCAGGTCGCGGGTTGATTCAATGCTACTGAGCATGCCCGGGATCACCACCATCACCCGGTGCTCAGGCGGTATGCCCTCGCCCAAGGCCAGGCGGGGCAAGTGTTGGGGCCGGACCGACTCGCTGATCAGCCGGTTGATCACCGCCACCACCGCTTCAGACGCCGGAAACATCATCAAGGCCGCGCCCAGGAGCGTCAGCGCGAGGTTCGTTCCCGCGCCAGCCGGCTCTGCACCATGGTTTCTGAGCAGCCAGACCACCAAGCTGAAACTGCCCAAAAACAATGTGCCCAGATAAACGGGCAAAGTCGCGCGGCGGGCAACTGCGCGCCAAATCAAAGCCGCGCGCTCATGCAGACCGAGTGCACGCAGCAGCGCCGGGCAGCCAGCGCCACTCAACCAATGACTGGCTGCAACAGTGGCGCTGTTGGCGCCCTCGCCCGCATGCATGAGGTCGAGCAGAGTCTGCGCCACTGACAACTCCCTGCGGCCACTGCGCTTGGCCAGCCGCTCAATACCATGCAAGGTCTGGTCGCGCGTGACGGCTTGCTCCGCTCTGAACAACGTCGAGGTCAGCATCAGCTGCATCAGTGGACTGGTGCGGGTGATGATCTCAGGCCAATCGGCGGCGCCGATAGCGTGCAGCGACGTCACAGCATTGCTCACGCTCAGGTTGTCAGCAGCCTGGTCAGCGCTTTGCTGCGTCTGCATCGCGGCCGTGTCGGGTAACACGTTGCGCAACCAATCGTGAATTTGAGAGGGATAGCCAGCGTCACCGGTCGTGCGGCGGCCTTGCAGGCGCTGCGCCATCTGCACCAGAAAGACGCTGCCGACGCCGCGCTGCTCCAGCATGGGCAACAATTGCTCAAGCACCGGCACGGTATAGGCATCCATGTGATCGCAACACAAGTTGGCCATCTCCCGTGCCGCCTTGTTCGTGGCCACGCGCTCGGCCAGGCGCCGCAGGTTTTCAATCAGTACCACCCGCAGCGTGGTCGGCAGCGCCCACATCTCGCTCAGATTCAGTTCACGAGTTTCCTGGTAGGCGCTGAGATATTGCATCAGCAAGTCTTCATCGAACGCGCCATCGGTGTGGGCCACAAAGGCCCAGGCCACGCCATAAACGCGCGGCAAGCCGGCCAAAGGCTCGTCCAGCAGCAGCGGCAGGGTGCGAAAGTAACTACGCGGCAACCCGTCGTGAATTTCCTTCAGCTGTGCTTCGATCAGATGAAAGTTATCGAGCAGCCACTCAGCTGCCGGGCTGATGTCATAACCGGTACTCGCCTGCACGCCGATGTAAAGATGCGCCTCGCGCAACGCTTCAATGTTGCTGCGCAGGCGCGGGAAAAAATTCGGCGCACGCCCGCTTGCCCTGGCGGCACGATGGGTAGCACCCAGACTGCGGCCATGCTGGGCAAAACGCTGCAGCCCAAATATTTCGGACCGGATTGGAGGTTGTACCGGTCCACGGTCCGCGTCCAGAATCTCCAGCAGCGCTTGTGAAGCGTCCGGTATCAGGCGCTGCATTTCGCGTTGCGCCATCGCCTACAACACCAGTGAAAGGAAACCAATCAACAGGCCGATCAACACCACGGTCGTTACAAAGCGTCCAACCACAAAGCCGTGCATCGTCTGCGCCGCGCATTGCAGAAAAAACAGGCGTCCATGCGATTCTTGGCATAGTTCAAAGTGCGCACCCAGCGCGGACAACTCCACTGGTGACGTCTCAGCGGTGTCGCCAAATGATGCGGTGCTCCAGCGCGATTTCAAAATAGTATTGGCGTTCATAGAAAGCTCTCCGCACAACCAACAAATAGATCTCAACAATAAAAATTTGTTAGACACTTGGGTCTGTGCATGCCACCCAAGTGTGATTTAAAGATCAAAGAAACGCGAGGCTTTGAGACGTCTCCTCGCGCCGCCGTTAGCGTTAGCGTGTACCGACGACTTCCACTTCAACCCGGCGATCAGGCTGCAAACAGGCAATCAAAGCCTTGGTGGCTTTGGTGCCCTTGCAGTCACCTGGCTTTGTCACCGGCTCAGCGCCGTCGACGCCCTTGGCCACGATCTTGTCACCAGCAATACCGGCTGAGGTCATGAGGTAGCCCTTGACGGCGTCAGCCCGGCGCTCTGACAGCTTCTGGTTGTAGGCATGCGAGCCAATGCGATCGGTGTGCCCGGTGACGTTGATGACATCAAACTGCGTGCCTTTAAGTTCCGCCGCCAACTTGTCCAGGTCTTGCTGACCGCCTGGCTTGACGTTGGACTTGTTGAAATCAAACAAGGAATCCGCAGAAAAGGACACCTTGCGCGGCAGCACGACTGGCGGCGGCGGTGGCGGTGGCGGCGCTACATACACCGGCGCCGGCGCTTGGGCAACCACCACCGGTGGTGGCACGTAAGCAACGGGCACAGGCGTTGGCGTCTTGGCACCAAAGCGATAGATCAGGCCAAGCGAAACCAGATCGATGTCGCCCTTGTTGCCGACGGCATCGTCAATTCGATAGCGTTCGGCCTCCAGGCGCATGGCCAGGTTGTCGGTAAACGCATATTGCACCCCGGCACCGAACTTGTAGTTGGTGTCGCGCTTGCTTGGATTCGGGTTGAGCACTTGCACCCCTCCGGTGCCGCTGAAGGTGTCACTGGCCCGTGCATACGTCACGCCGGCGCGGCCAAACACGGAAATTTTCTCGGTAACGGGCAAGGTGCCGACAAGGTCAAGGTTGACACCTTTGAGCCGGATGTCGCCCGTCAGGCTGCCTGTATTCACGCTGCCCAACTCACCTGGTGATGTGGTGTTGGCGGTAAAGCCGAAGGTGCCCAGGTCAAAGTAGCCGCCTTCAACGCCCAAGTATTTGTTGAACTGGTAGCCGCCAAACAGCTTGTAGCCGGTGTCGCGGTCGCGGTCGGAAATCGACGTCACCGTCAGACCTCCGCCCAGCAGCCCGCTGGTGATGCGGGCGTCGTCGATATGGGCGCCGGAGCGGCCCACGTTGGCGCCGGCGTACCAGCCGGAATCGTCCGCCATGGCCATGGAACTGGCGAGGATGGTGAGAGCCATCAATCCCAATGTGCCCGGTATTTTGATTAATTTCATGAATTTCTCCAGCAAGATGAATAAGTTCTTGTGCTCGTCGCGTTTTTTGGAATGAGCATTGGTTGTGAGGTTTTTGTTAAATGGCGGCAGGGGTGATCCCTGCCGCCATTTACGCATTGGCTTTAGTTGGCTGGCACCGTGATGGTGGTCCTCGACGGCGAGGCTGCACCGGTCAAGGTGATGGCGCCGGCACCAGATGCTCCTGCGAGCACTCGGCCAATAACCGTTGAACCGTCATTGATGGTGGCCGTGCGACCCGCCAGAATGTTGCCGTTCCAGCTTGTTCCTGATCCGATGGTTATATCCAGACCGACCACAAACCAGACGTTGCGGGCCTGGGCGCCATTCTTCAGAATGATCTGGGTCGGGAGCAGTAGCGTGCCTGAATCGACAAACGAACTGTCGACCTGGAATATCCAGATGGCATTGACATCACCTTTGGCGTCGAGTGTGGCAGTCTGGCCAGCGGACAAAGCCAAGGTAGCGTTGTGATAAATGCCCGGGAGCGCAGGGGAGACGGACGTGAACGAAGCCAAATCATCAGCCGCGACGGTCGGCTTGTTAGGTATCATGGCTTTTCCTTGGACCCACGCGGTATTCAAGTCATTGGTCACCGACAAGGCGGTTGCGCCTGCGTCAGAGTCGGTAGGCCAGTAGATAGAGCCGTTGACGGTCATGCCGGTAGGACTGACATAGGTTTTGACCAGGCAAGTTTGAGATGCTCCAGCGTTACCCGTGGCATCTGTGCACGATCCCAACGGATGTAGCGCAACATTGCCGTTCACCACCGTCACGCCGGTTGTAGTCAAACCTGCGCGTGACGCGATTCCGAAACTAGCGGCGCTTCGCAGATTAATGGCAAGCGCTGGCGGTAGCACAGGGGCTGCAGCGGTTGTGAAGGTCCACGGATTGGGCACCGACGGAGATCCGCCATTAGGAATAGGTGGCGTCACCAAGGCGTTGCTCGCAAGATCCGTAGCGCCATTCGTCACTGTCACCGTGTACTGCGTGCCGGCTTTGAGGCCAGCGCCATTGGGAAGGAAGGTGGCAATCTTGTTCGTCGCGTCGTAGGCCACATTTCCACCCACGGTGTTGGCAGGTATCAAGGTCTCCGCCACCGTGAAGTTATTGGTGATCATGGTGGTCGCCAACATCGCCTCGCTGAAAGTCGCATTGATGGTCTGGGTGACCGGCACGTTGAGGGCTTGGTCTGCCGGGTTGGTCAGAGTCACCCAAGGTGCAACAACGTCCAACGCGGGGGCCGCGAGGGTCGTGAAGGTCCAGACGTAATCGTTGGCCGCTGCTGGCAAAGCGGGATTGCCGGCCAGTTGGTTGCCCACCACATCGGTCGCTGCCTTGGTCACAGTAGCTGTATAGGTCGTTCCGGCCGCAAGCGGATTCAATGGTGTCAAGGTCGCCTGCTTGGCGTTGCTCGAATAGCTCACCATTGGATTAACTGGCGAGACGCAAGGAAGCGCGCAGGTCAGCGTAAAGTTTGCCGCAATGATCGTGGCCGGGGCCATGTCTTCCGAGAATGTTGCGGTGATCGCCGTGTTGGTCGGCACATTGGTCAAAATTGGATTCGATGTGGCCGGTACGGTGGACACCACCAGAGGTCGGGTTGTGTCTGGCGCCAAACCGGTCGTGAAGTCTCGCGTAAAGTTGGCAGCCATTGCCGTGCCTATCGCATCCTTGGCGGCGGTGGTCACCGTGGCGGTACATGCTGAACTGACCGGAAGATCAGCCGCGGGTATGGTCAACGTTGCCACGGTTCCTCCTACCGGGTAGGCAACTGTCGTTCCCGCTACCAACGTCTCGGTGGCGAGGGTGGGTCCGCAAGCCAGCGTAAAGCTGGTTGGGGTAATCGTCGTGGCATCCATCACCTGGCTGAATGTGGCAGTCACATTCTTCAGGTTGACTGCAACAACGGCATTGGCGGCGGGGGTGGCAAATGTCACTGTCGGGACCACAATGATCGCGGGTGCGGTTGTGAAGTCCGATGCGAACGCGGCCGCGAGGGCGACGCCCGTGCTGTCCGTGGCGGCCGTGGTCACTGCGACGGTACACCTGGTGGCGAACGGAAGGTTCGGTGCTGCGGCTGGCAGTGTCAGCGTGGCCATGTTGGTTGCGGCTGCGTAGGTCACCGCGCCTGTCAAGCCCGCGGCGCCAGGGCAGGCGAGCGTGAAGCTGGCCGGCGTGAGCGTGGCTGGGTTCATCGCCTTGCTGAACGTGGTGGTGATGATTTTCGTGTTGACCGGAACCAAAGTGGCATTTTTGGCGGGGACGACGGCAGTCACCACCGGGACGGCGACGGCAATGCCGGGTCCTCCCAAGATAGGCTCTCCGCCGCCGCAAGCGGCGAGCAGAACACTCAGAACCAGTGCCATGAACCATGGCAAGACTCTGGTATAGCTTTCATATTTTTTCATTTGCTTTCCTCTGTATGTATCCGCAAAACTGATAGATGGAATGACCCGACTTGCGCCGTTCATGCTGCTGCCTTGCACCATCGCGTGAGCGCCGTGCATCGCGAGGATAGTATTGCCCGGCGCTGCTCGTGCGTCTGTGCGATGACACACATAGGCGCCTGCGAAGGTGCAAAAAAATATGGGCTCTGTGTTCGCCAGCGCACGGAACTTCGTGGCGCTTGGGTCTAAGCTTCAAGCCTACTGAGCGTGACGATAAGGTCATACCAGTCTGGTTGCGACCGGGTTCTCAATGCCGGACGCTGCATATTTTTTTCTTCAAAGGATTTCTCATGAAACGCATGATGCTCATTTCTGCCTTACTTGCTACGCTAGGTTTGACCGCTTGCGACCGACCCGCAGTCGTCGCTGTCCCCGTAGCGCCCGTGGCTGTTCCCGGCCCTGCGGGCCCGCAGGGCGCAACCGGTAACACCGGTAACACCGGTAGCACTGGTAGCACCGGAACTACTGGTGCCACTGGCTACACCGGTGCAACCGGCGACACAGGTGCAAAGGGCAAGACCGGCGACGGCACCACTGTGATCGTCGTGCCGACAGAGCCAGCCAAGTAGCTTCTTGCTTCACAAATTCAAGGAGTAGCTTATGAGCTTGGGAACCATACTGCTGATCGTACTGATCCTGATGCTGATTGGCGCCATGCCAAGTTGGCCGCACAGCCGCAATTGGGGCTACGGACCCAGTGGTGGCATTGGATTGGTGGTGATCATCATCATCGTCTTGCTGCTGATGGGGCGAATCTAGCGCATATTCGAGGCGCGGCTTCATGCCGCGCCCCTCGATCAGCACGTCGGCGAGTCAGGCCGGCTTGTTGAAAATCCGGCCGTTTGGGCCGGTTCTTGCGCTTGATGCGGCTGTTTCAGCAATTCTGTCAGTACCGTCATCCATGATTTGATCGGTATCTGCGTCACGGCCTTGGACAAGAGTTGTGGCAGTAGCCCGGCCAACAGCGAGGACGTGAAGACAAGTCGCCACGGCCGCGCCCAGGCCAAGACGCCACCCACCAGCAATGCGCCCACGACCAGCCCGATCGGATGGCGCTGCGCCAGGGGCTGCACCACCGTCTTCACGGTTTCGCCGGCCAGCAAGCTGGCGACACGCCACGGATGCTGCGCCCACCAACTGCGCACCGCTTCGATCACGATACCCGCTGCAGGAATTGATTTCAGGCTATCTAGCCAGCCCAACCCGGCACCACCGGTGCGCGCGCTGGCGGCTTGGCCCGCTGGGACCGCAATGTCACGCATGGCAACACGCAAGCGCTCGCGCGACAAGGTGAGCCGCTCGGAGGGTGTCGGTAACAGTGCAATCATGAGGTACTCGCTTCGCGCAGCATGTTCATGTCGGCCTTCATTTGTTGTCGAATGGTGTCAAAGCCGCTGGCCTGGGCCTGCGAGCGAGCCGCCAGCAAGCACCACAGCGCCAAGGCCACGGGCGCCGCCGGGGCCGCAATCAGGGCCCACGGGGCATGCATGCTGGCCGCAGGCGTTACGGCCCAAAGCATCAGCGCCACCCCCGCCAGCACCGCCCCCACCGCCAGGCAAATCAAGGCCAGCGCATAGAGCAGCGAACGTCGCTTCCAGGTGGCTGAGACCTGCGCCACTTCGGCGGCAACCAGTTCGGCATAAGCCTCGGCGTGGTCGGCCAGAAGTTGCGGTCGGGTCGCGATCAGGAGAAACAGGGGGTGAATCATGAGGGTCAAGCTCCAGAAACGAAAAATCAAGGCCCGACCAGAACCGCCCGGGCAGCGCAAGGTCTACCTTAACAGGCATTGCGGCCATAGCAGCCAAGTGGCTGCTATGGCCTGGTGAGCGACAGTTAGCGGCGATCCCGAGAACTTGCCATCATGCTGATCAGCGCCATCAGCGCAGCGCCGGTCGCAGCGGCGATCAGTACCGACTTGATCGGTTCGTCTTTGATGTAGTTCAACGTGCTGTCCGAAGCGCGCAGCGCCTTGTCACGCAACTGTTGTGAAGTGTCGCGCACGCTGTCCGCCCCCCGATGCGCGAGTGCGCTGGCCTGGTGACGCAAGTCCTGCACGCTGCCGGCCAGGCTGTCGAGCGCTTCATTGGCCACGCGCTGGGTAGATTGGATGGCGTGGGTGGCCGAATCGACGGCTTGGTCGGCCAGGCTAGCGGGTTCTTTGATTGGTTTGTTAAACATGAGGACTCCTTAAAGAAAGTTGAGGTTTGATGGAAACTGTATTGACTGGGCGTCGAACCTGGCGGTGAACTGAGCCTGCCTTGGCGTGCGGTGTCAGCGCTTCCTGATGAGGCCGAACAGGAAACTGGCAATGGCCAGAATTGCGAACACAATGAACAATATCTTGCCGATGCTGACCGCACTGGCAGCAATGCCGCCAAATCCGAACAAAGCAGCAATCAAGGCAATGACAAAAAATACAACAGCGTAATGCAACATATTTGGGTTCCTGTCTGAATGAAATGTTTGATCGCTTGGGGTGATCGAAAAAGATATCCCGCAAGTTGTATCGGGCCAATAGGACAAGTGTGATCTTTGTTGTCGGTCCACGCGATAAGCAGTCCCGCCATCGCCCTGTCGGGGAACTGCGTCAATCGGCGTAGGAATGCGCTGACAGTGCCTTGCCAAAGGCACGAATCGGCTTAGAACTTATCCGTAAATAGTAGAATTGCTCCCGAAGCCGCTTGTGACGCGGCCAAGGAGTGGTGTTATGGCGGCAAAGACTCGGGTGGCGTCGTGGGTTGTAACCGATGAGTTCTGGGCCAGGGTTGAGCCATTGGTTCCGATTCGAGAGAGACCAGAGGGCAAAGAGTACGCGCGCAAGGCGGGGGCGGGTCGAAAGCCCAAGGCGGCGCGACTGGTATTCGAGGCCATCGTGTATGTACTGCGCACCGGCTGTCAGTGGAAGGCCTTGCCCAGTGAGCGCTTTGGCAGTGCCAGTGCCATCCACAAGCGGTTTTTGGAGTGGGAGCGCGCAGGCGTATTCGAGGCGATCTGGGCGGCCGGGCTGGCAGAGTACGACAACATGGAAGGC
>JBBQQX010000042.1:0-28875 GCA_038215405.1 Burkholderiales bacterium | reverse complement strand
TGCGCGTGCCGACTGCCAACATGTTGGGCCAAGAGGGCGCTGGTTTCGCGATGGCTCAGGCTCGCCTGGGTCCGGGTCGCATCCATCACTGCATGCGCACGATCGGGCAGTGCGAATTGGCACTCAGCATGATGTGCGATCGCACGCTGGAGCGGCACGCCTTTGGCAAGTACCTGGCCGACTTTGCCAACGTGCAGGAATGGATTGCCGAGTCGCGGCTGGAGATTGACCAGGCCCGCCTGCTGGTCTTGCGCGCCGCCTGGCAACTCGACCAGGGCGCGCACGCGCAGAGCCGGGTCGATGTATCTGCCATCAAGGTGGTGACGGCGCGGCTGCAAACGCGAGTCGTCAACCGCGCCATCCAGGTGTTTGGTGCGATGGGGTTGTCGCCCGATACGCCGCTGGCGTATTTCTGGACCTGGGGCCGCGCCATGCAACTGCTTGATGGCCCGGATGAAGTGCACTTGCGCACTGTGGCGCGCCATGAATTGACGCAGGCGCGCGAGCACCGTGGCGCAAGTTCGGCTTACTTTACATTGCCAGAACAACTGCTGGCTGAACCGCACATCCGGTAGCAGGCGTTTTACGCATCACCCGATGGCAGCGGGCGGCTCAGACAAAGCCTGCGCAATGGCGCAACCCGCCCGGAAAAGCGCAGCGCCGGTCTAACCACGGCCAGTCCCCATCGTTCATGAGCGCCATCAACCCAAGAATCTGAAAACTGCGTCAGCTTAACCCGCCGCGCGCCGCGTCAATATCTCAAAGGCGGGCAGCGTTTTGCCTTCGAGCACCTCCAGAAAGGCGCCGCCACCGGTCGAGATGTAGCCCATCTGTTTTTCAATGCCGTATTTGGCGATGGCGGCCAGGGTGTCGCCGCCACCGGCGATTGAAAACGCGCTGGACTCCGCGATGGCGCGGGCAATGGTCTTGGTTCCATTCTCGAAAGCCGCAAACTCAAACACGCCGACCGGGCCGTTCCAAACGATCGTGCCGGCCGCCTTGATCTGCGTCGCCAAGGCAGCAGCGGTCTGGGGTCCGATATCGAGAATCAGGTCGTCATCAGCGACGTCCGTGGCGGCCTTGACAGTGGCCACGGCATCGGCCGCAAAGGTCTTGGCGGTGACAACATCGGTCGGGATCGGTACCGCCGCGCCGCGTGCCTTCATGGCGGCGATCACGGCCTTGGCGTCCTCCAACAAATCGGGTTCGGCCAGGCTCTTGCCGATCTTCAGGCCCGCAGCCAGCATGAAGGTGTTGGCGATGCCGCCACCGACGATGAGTTGGTCCACTTTGCTGGCCAGGCTTTTCAAGATGGTCAGTTTGGTCGACACCTTGGAGCCCGCCACAATCGCAACCAGCGGGCGTTTCGGGTCTGCCAGGGCTTTGGTGATGGCGTCCATTTCTGCGGCGAGCAGCGGCCCTGCGCAGGCCACCTTGGCGAACTGCGCAATGCCGTAGGTGGAGGCTTCCGCGCGGTGTGCGGTGCCAAATGCGTCATGCACAAAAATGTCGCACAAGGCCGCCATTTTTTTGGCCAGCGCTTCGTTGTTTTTCTTCTCACCGGGGTTGACGCGGCAGTTTTCCAGCAACACCAGTTCGCCTGGCTGCACGTTGACGCCGTCGACCCAATTGGCGACCAAAGGCACGGCGCGGTCCATCAACTCGGCCAAGCGCGCGGCCACGGGTGCCAGCGAGTCTGCCGGCTTGAACGCCCCTTCGGTCGGACGCCCCAAATGCGAGGTCACCATCACCGCCGCGCCGGCGTCCAGCGCCATCTGGATGCCGGGAATGGAAGCGCGAATGCGGGTGTCTTCGGTGATGCGCCCGGCGTCATCCTGCGGCACATTGAGGTCGGCGCGGATGAAAACGCGCTTGCCGGCGACTTGGCCCTGGGCGCACAGATCGGAAAAGCGGATAACGTTCATAAAAACCCTTGCTGATTGAAAATTGTTTAAATTGTAGGAGCGCATTCGGGCCATTCACTCAAACCGCCCCCGTCATAGCCAGCGCAACAGAAGTCCCGAGATACGCCCAGCTTACAAAATCTGGTCCAGCGCTGCGGCCAATTGCCCAACCGTGCGGTCCACGTTGTGCCATTTTTCCAGGCCAAAGAGACCGACCCGGAACGTCATGAAGTCTGCGGGTTCGTCACACTGCAAAGGCACACCGGCCGCGGTTTGCAAGCCAACTTCCAGAAATTTCCGGCTGGACTGAAGCTCGGGGTCGCTCGTATAACTCACCACAACGCCGGGCGCCTTGAAGCCGTCGGCTGCCACGCTGGCAAGGCCGCGACTCTCAAACAGTGCACGGACCTTGGTGCCCAAGTCGATCTGCTCGGCGCGCACCTTGGCAAAGCCATCAGCCTGCGTTTCCTTCATGGTGTCGCGCAGGCGGGTGAGCGCATCGGTGGGCAGAGTGGCGTGGTAGGCATGGCCGCCGTTCTCGTAGGCCTCCATGATCTGCAACCATTTTTTCAGATCACAGGCAAAACTGCTGCTGCTGGTGGCGTCGATGGCCGCGCGGGCCGCTTCACTGAGCATCACCATGGCGCAACACGGCGAGCTGCTCCAGCCCTTCTGCGGCGCGCTAATGAGCACATCGACGCCGGTCTCCACCATATCGACCCACATCGCGCCCGAGGCGATGCAGTCCAGCACAAACAGGCCACCGACTTCATGCACCGCAGCCGCCACGGCGCGCAGGTAGTCGTCGGGCAGGATCATGCCGCTGGCAGTCTCAACATGCGGGGCAAACACCACGTCGGGCTTCTTCTCGCGGATGGCGGCCACCACCTCGTCAATCGGCGCCGGCACCCAGGGCGATTGCGGGTCGGCGCCCACCCGGCGCGCTTTCAGCACCGTGGACTGCGCCGCAATCTGGCCCATGTCCAGAATCTGCGTCCAGCGGTAACTGAACCAGCCGTTGCGGATGATCAGCACTTTCTTGTCGTGCGCAAACTGGCGCGCCACCGCTTCCATGCCAAACGTGCCACTGCCCGGCACCAGCACGGCTGACCTGGCGTGGTAAACCTCCTTCAGCATCGCACTAATGTCCCGCATCACGCCCTGAAAGCTTTGCGACATGTGGTTAAGCGCGCGGTCGGTGTAGACCACGGAGAACTCGAGCAGACCGTCGGGGTCGACGTGGGGTAACAAACCGGACATGGCTTCTCCTTTTTCAGTTGGACTGGGCAGGGGCTGGACCGCCCTGCTTTGAAGCTTGCCAGCTTAGCACGCAGCGCGCCCGTCAAGAACCAAAGCCAGAGCCCGCAACCCCGACCAAGCCCGCCGCACGGGTCACAGGCCGTGCGGCAGGGCCTCGTCCTTGAGTTGCCGACGCAGCGCGAGATGGTCTGGAATGACGGCGTGCACGGTGGCCCAGAAACGCGGGCTGTGGTCCATCACCCGCAGATGGCTGAGTTCATGCACCACCACATAGTCGATGACGGCGCTCTGAAAGTGCATCAGGCGCCAATTGAGCCGGATCGATCCGTCGATGCGGGCGCTGCCCCAACGCGTACGGGCGTTGCTCAGGGCCAGACTGCGCCACTGCACCTGCAACTGCGGCGCAAAGTGGTCGAGCCGCGCCTTGAAGAGCGTGTGCGCCTGGCGCTTGAGCCAGGCTTGCGCGGCGTCACGAATTTGGTCCTGCGTCGCGCCGGCTGGCAGCGTCAGGCGCAGCGTTGGGTTCGGCGCATCGACCTCGGTGAGTTCGGCCGTGCCAAGGCCCCCGGTCTTGAACTTGAGGACCTTGCCTCCTTGCGCCGCCTGGGGCACCAGCCGCAATTGCAGCGGCTGCCCCAGGTACGGAATCACTGCGCCGTCGCACCACGCGATGCCACGCGCCAGCAGGCGTTGCTGGCGCGCCTGGGTCTCGCCCAGTTTCTGCACGATCCAGCGCGATTTATCCTGCAGCGCCGCATCGACCTGCTGCAGCGGCACCCATTTGGGCGCGCTCACCACCAGCCCTTCGGGACGAATCACAAAGCCAATGCTGCGGCGCTGTCCGCGCTTGAACTCGTAGGCCACCATCACGTCGCCCAGTCGTGCCTCCCGATTGGCGCGCGGGTGGCGCATGCTGCTGGGTGCGCAGGGCACGGCCGTCGCTGTCGGCGGCGCGGGTGGGCTGCCAGGCAAGGTCTTTGATACTATTATTTCAGGAGCTGATTGCGCATGATCGACGCGGGCTAGCGCCTTATCTGATTCAAAAAGATCGAGCGTGAAGCGCAGCAAGGGATGCATCGCAGACCGCCTACAAATAGGCGTCGGGGTCGATCCGGCGCATTTCGGCCTCGATCCAGCCCTGCACCTCGCGCATCAGCTCTTTGGGCTCGCGCCCGACGCTCGCGATGGCCGGGCCAATCGAGACCTCCACGACACCCGGGTATTTGATGAAGCCCTGGCGCGGCCAGCACTTGCCCGACGACACCGCAATCGGCACCACCGGCGCCCCCGACTCCACCGCCAGCCGGGTGCCCGCGGTCTGGTAGGTGCCGCTTTGGCCGCGCGCCATGCGCGTGCCCTCGGGAAACATCATGACCCAGGTGCCTTGCGCCAGGCGTTGCTTGCCTTGCTCAATGACGTGCTTCATCGCCAGGGCGCGCGATTCTCGGTCGATGTGGATCATGTTGAGCCGCGCCATCGACCAGCCAAAGAACGGAATGCGCAGCAACTCGCGCTTGAACACAAAGGCCAGCGGGTGCGGTATCAGGGTCGGAATCAGCAGCGTTTCCAGGGTGGACTGGTGTTTGGACAGCAAGATCGCCGGCGTCGTGGCACCCACCGGCAAGTTTTCCAGGCCGTGCACGCGCACCTGCACGCCCAAGAACACGCGCGTGCCCCAGATCACCAGGCGAAACCAGTCGACGGCAAACCACCACAACGTGGTTCGGCGCACCCAAAGTGAGATCAGCACCAGCGCCAGCCCCCACGGAATCACCGTGATCAGCAGCCAGGCCATGTGCAACAGGGAGCGAATCAATAGCATTTTTATAGGTTTTAGGCCTCTAGCCCGCGTGATTGCTGTGTGAGCAGCTCTTATTTTTGAATGATTAGGCAGGCGCCAGCGCAGCCTTGGCGGCATCGCGCGCAATCAGAAAGTCAACAAAGGCCGCCAGATCGTCGTGCACCTGCGTCGACTTGGGGAAGTTGTGTGGCAAGCGTCGGCCACGATAGGCCGCGCCCTTGCCGGTCAGCACCAGATGCGGCTCGCAGCCCACGCGCACGCCCGCCGACAGGTCGCGAGCAGTGTCACCGACCGTCGGCACGCCCTGCAAATCGACCCCGTAGCGCTCGCCAATCTGCTCGAACAGGCCGGGTTCGGGCTTGCGGCAATGGCAGCCGTCATCGGGTGCGTGCGGGCAATAAAACACGGCATCGACCCGGCCACCGACCGCCGCCAGCATCTTGTGCATCTTGGCGTGAATTGCATTGAGCATCGACACGTCAAACAGACCGCGCCCCAGCCCGGACTGGTTGCTGGCGATCACCACATGCCAGCCGGCGTGATTGAGCCTGGCAATCGCCTCCAGCGCGCCGGGCAGCGGCAGCCATTCTTCCGGCGTCTTGATGAATTCGGCACTGTCCTGATTGACGGTGCCGTCACGGTCGAGGATGACAAGTTTCATGGTTCCCATGGCTTGCAGTCGCTTCAGCGCGCGGTGGCTCAGGCCACGAGCCGCGCCAGGTCGGCCACGCGGTTCATGGCGCCGTGCAGGCTTTTGAGAAGACCCTGGCGGTTCAGGCGCAAGTCCAGCTGGTCGGCATTGACCATGACATCGTCAAAGAATGCGTCCACCGGTGCGCGCAGCTCCGCCAGGGTTTGCAGCGAGGCGGTGTAATCGAGCGCCTCAAACTGCGCATTGGCCTGCGGCACCAGCGACTGCATCGCGGCAAACAGGGCAATTTCGGCGGGTTCCTGCAGCAGCACTTCGCTGACATGCGGGTCGACATCAGGCACTTTTTTCAGAATGTTGCCGATGCGCTTGTTGGCCGCGGCCAGCGCAGGGGCTTCGGGTAGCGCGGCAAAGGCGCGCACGGCGGCGAGGCGCCGGGCCACATCGCCCAGGCGCTGCGGACGCAGCGCCAGCACCGCGTCGACCTCGTTGGCGCTGTAGCCTTGATCGCGCAGGCTGCCGGCGAGGCGTTCAAAAATGAAGTCGCTGAGCGCGGCCGTTGCGTCCGCGATCTTGTCGCCAAAGCAGGGGGCGGTCGCGGTCAACAGCGTGTCCAAATCCAGCGGCATGTCCTTCTCGATCAACATGCGAATGACACCCAGCGCATGGCGGCGCAGCGCAAACGGGTCGCGGTCGCCAGTGGGCAAGTTGCCGATGCCGAACATGCCAACCAGGGTTTCCAGCTTGTCGGCCAGCGCCACGACCACGCCGCTCAAGTGGCGCGGCAAGTCGTCGCCGGCAAAACGCGGCTTGTAATGATCTTCAATGGCGCAGGCAATGTCTTCGCCCAGGCCGTCATGGCGGGCGTAATAGCCTCCCATGATGCCCTGCAGCTCCGGAAACTCGCCCACCATGTCCGTCAGCAAGTCGGTCTTGGCCAGCCGCGCCGCAGTGTCCGCGGCAACGGTCACATCAACATCGCCCAACTGGTGGCTGATCGCGCCGGCAATGGCGCGCACGCGCTCGGTGCGCTCGCCTTGCGTGCCGAGCTTGTTGTGATAAACCACCTTGTCCAGCCCGGCCACGCGCGACGCCAGCGTCTTTTTGCGGTCCTGGTCAAAGAAGAACTTGGCATCCGCCAGGCGCGGGCGCACCACGCGCTCGTTGCCACCGATGACAAAGCTGGCGTCCACCGGGCTGATGTTGCTGACCACCAGAAACTGGTGCGTCAGCTTGCCCGCCGCGTCGAGCAGCGGAAAGTACTTCTGGTTCGCCTTCATCGTGAGGATCAGGCACTCTTGCGGCACCTCCAGGAACTCGGGCTCAAACTGGCACACCAGCACATTGGGGCGCTCCACCAGCGCCGTGACCTCGTCCAGCAGCGCCTCGTCCTCGATCGGGTGCACCGCCGCATGGGTGCCGCGCGGGTCGCTGTGACCGAGCGCGGCGGCAGCGCCGGCCAACTGCTGCACGATGTTGTCGCGGCGTTCGTCAAAGCTGGCCATCACGGCGCCGTCTTGCGCCAGTGTGGCGGCGTAGTCGTCGGCATGCGCGATCAGCACCGGCGACACCCGGGCCTCAAAACGGTGGCCCTGCGTGCTGTTGCCCGCCGTGAGCCCCAGCACCTTGACCGGCACCACGGTGCTGCCGTGCAGCGCCACCAGACCATGCGCAGGGCGCACGAAGTTGACGCTGCTCCAGCCCGGCAGCTCGCAGTCGGTCTCCAGCTGGTAGCTCATCAGCTTGGGGATCGGCAGCCTGGCCAGCGCCTGCTCCAGCGCCTTTTGCAGGCCCGTGTCCAGCGTGGCGCCCGTCACCAGGCTGTCGTAAAACAGCGCCTGCGCCTTGCCGTCCGGGGCTTGGCGCAACGCGACCACGGCAGCCACCGGGTCGCTCACATCAGCGCCGAGCGCCCGCAGTTTCTTGAGCAGCGCGGGCGTGGCCTGGCCGGTGGCGTCCAGAGCGACGCTGACCGGCATGAGCTTTTGCTGCATCGCTTGGTCCGCTGCCTTGCGCCAGACCAGCGTGATGTGGGCCGCCAACCGGCGCGGTGAGGCATAGGACGTCACCACAGATTCGGCACTGGCCAGCCCCTGCGCGCGCAGTT
Source organism: Burkholderiales bacterium (assembly GCA_038215405.1). Classification (GTDB taxonomy): domain Bacteria; phylum Pseudomonadota; class Gammaproteobacteria; order Burkholderiales; family Burkholderiaceae_C; genus Rhodoferax. The sequence continues at coordinate 21,154 of JBBQQX010000042.1, read as the reverse complement.
GCTGCGCGAGCTCGCTGGCAAAGGCTTCGCCCAGTTTTTTGAGCGCCTTGGGTGGCAACTCTTCGACAAACAATTCAACGAGAAGGTTTTGGGTCGTCATTTTTTATGCCGCTTTCTTCGTCATCTGGGCCACCCACTCGCGCGGCGCCAGCGGGAAGCCCAGGCGTTCGCGGCTCTCAAAATAGCATTGCGCCACGGCGCGCGCGAGATTGCGGATGCGCCCGATGTAAGCGGCGCGCTCGGTCACGCTGATGGCGCCGCGGGCGTCGAGCAGGTTGAAGCTGTGAGCGCACTTGAGCACCTGCTCGTAGGCCGGCAAGGCCAACTGCACGTCAATCAGGTGTTTCGCCTGGCGCTCGTGCGCGCTGAACGCCGTGAACAAGAAGTCGGCGTCGCTGTGCTCGAAGTTGTAGGCCGACTGCTCTTTTTCGTTTTGCAGGTAGACGTCGCCATAACGCAGGCCCTCGGTCCACTGCAGGTTGTAGACGTTGTCAACGCCCTGCAGGTACATCGCCAGGCGCTCCAGGCCGTAGGTGATCTCGCCCGTGATGGGCCGGCAGTCGATGCCGCCGACCTGCTGAAAATAGGTGAACTGCGTGACCTCCATGCCGTTGAGCCAGACCTCCCAGCCCAGGCCCCAGGCGCCCAGAGTCGGGTTTTCCCAGTCGTCTTCGACAAAACGGATGTCGTTCTTCTTCAGATCAAAACCCAGCGACTCGAGTGAACCCAGGTACAGTTCCAGAATGTTGCTGGGGGCCGGTTTCAGCACCACCTGGTACTGGTAGTAATGCTGCAGGCGGTTCGGGTTGTCGCCGTAACGGCCGTCTTTGGGGCGGCGGCTCGGCTGCACGTACGCGCATTTCCAGGGCTCGGGACCGAGCGCGCGCAAAAATGTCGCGGTGTGCGAGGTGCCAGCGCCGACTTCCATGTCATAGGGCTGCAACAAGGCGCAGCCCTGGTCAGCCCAGTAGGACTGCAGTTTCAAGATGATTTGCTGAAAGGTCAACATAGCGGTGCGGGTGCGGGCTACGCCCGGAGTTTTGGATAAGGACACGCGTCTCGTTCGCGCGCACAGGCGGATTTTACGAGGCTTAGGGCCGCGCCAGCCTAGCACGACCGATCAGTCTGGCACTGGCGCTTTCGCAAGCGGCTGCGGGTGGCCAGACCGACCAGGCTCAGGGCCAGCAGCCACAGCGGCCAAAGACCATAGCGCGAGACCCACCAGCCATAAGCCGTCACGCCATTGCGGCCCTCCACCTCGCCCACCAAGACACCGCGCGTGTTGCGCGCCAGCGTGTGTGTGACGCGGCCCCGGTGATCCACGATCGCCGTGAGCCCGGTGTTGGTGGCCAGCACCAGGGGGCGCGCAAACTCCAGCGCTCTTAGCCGAGCGATCTGCAGGTGCTGGTCCATCGCCAGGCCATCGCCAAACCAGGCCAAATTGCTGACATTGACAAGAATCGTGGGCGCCAGGGCCGGGTCACTGAACTGCAGCCCCAGTTCTTCACTGTACAAATCCTCCACGCAGATGTTGGGCGACAAGCGCTGCCCCTGCCATACAAACGGCGCCTGCCTGGGCGCGCCGCGGTTGAAGTCGCCCAACGGGATGTTCATCATGGCGGTAAACCACTTGAACATCGGCGGAATGAACTCGCCAAAGGGCACCAGATGGTGCTTGTCGTAGCGCCACGGCTCTGCTTGCCCCGGCTTGAGGCCGACCACGGAATTGGTATAGCCCTCTTGCGCGTTGCCCAGCGGCACGCCAATGAAGGCCGCCTGCTGGCCACTGGCAAAACGCTGTTGCAGCGCGACCCAGTAGGACGGTGGCAACTGTTGCGGCAGCAACGGAATCGCCGTTTCAGGCGCAATCACCAGGGCGCTGGCGCTGCTGCTCAATTGCTCGGCGTACCACTGCAAGGCCAGCGGCACACCGCTGCCGCGCTCGAACTTTTCGTTCTGCGGGATGTTGCCCTGCAACAACGTGACGCCAAGACGCCCGCTGGACTGCACGCCGCCCGCAGCGTCGCTGGGCAGCAGCGCAGGCATTGCCAGCAGCCCCAAAACGGCGGTCAGAATGAACGCGCGCTGGCGCCAGGGTTGACCGCTTTGAACCAGTTGCGCCCCGCTCATCGCCAGCCACGCCGCCAAGGCACACAAACCGTACAGGCCCAGCCATGGCGCGTAAGCCGCCAGCGGCCCGTCAACGTGGGCGTAACCCGCCGCGCCCCAGCCAAAGCCGGTCAGCCAGATGCCGCGGGCCAATTCAGCCAGCACCCAAAGAGAAGCAAAAACAATAGCTGCAAACGCCCTTTTGACAGGGGCTAGAGCCATAAAAAGCCCGCAAACTGCGGCATAGTACAGCGCCAGCAGACCGGCCAGCGCCAACACCGCCAGCGCGGCCAGAACGCTCGGCAAACCACCAAAAGTGTGCATAGCGACATAAGTCCAGCCAAAAGAGGCTACCAACCACGCGGTGGTGAATAACCAGCCCCACAGCGCACCCAGGCGCCAGTTGGAGGGGCAGTTGCTATGGCAGGAGCCACCGGCATCACCGGTTTCGCGGCAGCTTTGCAGCAGCCAAGCCAACGCGCCCAGTGCCAGCAGTTGCAGCCACCAAACCGGTTGGCCCGCACGCAATCCAAGCAATCCAAAGGGAGTCTCCACCAGGGACCAGGGCCAAGCCAAGCTGGCCGCCTGCGCCAACCCGGCCAGCAAAACGGTCGCCAAGCGCCACAGCGTGATCCCTGTTGCGGGCGTCACCAGCGGGCCAGACCCGCTGGGCGGCGCGCTAAGTCGATGCATCGGCCACCGGCGACACCTTGAACCACTTCACCGCCCCGCCCTGGGTCAGCATCACCACAAAATTGAAGCCGGCCAGCATATGACGCTCGCCGCGCTTGGGCACATGGCCCATTTCATGGGCAATCAACCCGCCAATGGTATCGAACTCGTCGTCTGGGTCGGTGCCGGCGAGCTTAACGCCGAAGGCGTTCTCCACGCGCTCGATCGGCGTGTCGCCACTGACGCGGTAGGTGCGGTCGGCCAAAGCGTAGACATCGCCTTCGTCCTCGTCAATGTCGAACTCATCTTCGATCTCGCCCACAATTTCTTCCAGCACGTCCTCGATCGTGACCAGGCCGGCGACCCGGCCAAATTCGTCGATGACGATCGCCATGTGGTTGTGGTTGCTCTGAAAATCGCGCAACAAGTCATTAAGCCCCTTGCTTTCCGGCACAAAAACTGCCGGCCGCAGCAGGGCCCGGATGTTGAGCTCGGGCGCACGCTGGAGCTTGAGCAAGTCCTTGGCCATCAGGATGCCCATGATGTTTTCGCGCTCATCGTCATAGACCGGAAAGCGCGAGTGCGCGGTGTCAATCACCCCGTGCATCATCACATCGTAGGGGTCCGCAATATTGACCAGTTCCATCTGGGTGGCGGGCACCATCACGTCGCCAGCCGTCATGTCGGCCATGCGGATGACGCCCTCTAACATGCGGCGCGATTCGGCGCCAATGATGTCGTTGTCTTCGGCGTCCGCCAGCGTGGCGATCAGCTCGTCAGTCGAATCCGGCCCGGGGTGGATGAACTCGGCGAGCTTTCGCAGAAAGGTGCGTTTATCTTCCCGATCGGGACGCGTGGGATGGGGTTCTGACACAGTCAGGAGCGCAGGACATGCGGTTGTTTGCAGGCCTCAAGGATAACGGATTGGCGCGACGCCGTGGCGCCAAAGCCCCAAGCCAAGCTATTTGCTGGCACTGCGCCGCGCTTCTGGGTCGGCCTTGCGCGAACTCACCATCCCGTTCAGCGCATCGCGAAAATGTTTCACTTGAACCTTGATGCGGTAGTCGGTCTGGGCCAGCTGTTCTTCAACCAGCTCGGTCAAACGCGAGTCCAGCGTGGCGGGCAACAGCAACAAATGGGCCTCGGAGTCCGACCCGTCGCGCGCCACGGTGGCGCCGGCCTTGCGGGCAATTTTCAACATGGTGGTGTTCTCGCTCAGGGCGTGAATGAACATGCGGCCCACCCCTTCATTGCGCGCGTGCATGGCCGCCCGGTCAAACAGACGCCCACCATAACCCCGACCGCGCGCTGCTTTGAACACGGAGACACCAAATTCGGCGCAATCACGCAGCTTGCTGTCAGGCTCGAACGCCAGATGTGCCATGGCAATCAGTTGCAGCCGCCGGTTGTAGATGCCAAAAATCTCGTCCCGCTCAAAATTGAGACTGTCGGCATAGCGCTCAATTTGCGCGTCATTGGCAGCAAAGCCGAAGCGCAGGTAACGGTCATGCGGCTCCAGCGCCAACAGGTGGCGCGCAATGCGCTCGCGGTGGTTAGCGCCGAGGGAGCGGATCGGCACCATCAAGGGTGCTGCCCGGCGCGGCGCAGGCGCAGCCTCACCCTCCAAGGGGGGAAACCACGCTATTTCGTCCTTGTCCAACACGGGGATCACTCGTTCTTTGGTTTCAGTCATGCGCCGCACTATAAGGGTTTTCCCTTAGACTTGCCAACCCAAAGTGACAGGCGGTTGTGACGGAGGCCGTGTCAGCTTCGCAGGCCCGTCGCGAAATTGACTAGTTTGTCGGTCATTTGCCCCGACAAAGCCATGCTTTGCGCCATTCCTGAACATGGATCACCGTAACAGTAAGAGTAAGAGTTTCCCTTACAAGCGTGCGCCCTTTGCCTGACAGGCCGTACAGGCAGATACCGATTCAAGTTCCTGACGAGGCCGTTCAGAATCAGCTCCATCGCGATGCCCAACGGGTTTCGCCCAACGCAGGACCCGACCATGACCGACGACCAACTCACCACTGAAATCCGCGAAGCCAACCTCACTTATTTGATGCTAGCGCAAAACGTGATTCGCAAGGACAAAGCGGAGGCGCTGTTTCGTTTGGGCGTGTCCGAGGAATCGGCCGACCTGATTGCGACCTTGTCGCCAGCGCAAATTCTGAAAATCGCCGCCAGCCCGATGCTGCTGTGCCGCTTTCGGGTGGACGACGACATGGTCTGGAGCCTGCTCACCAACCATACAGCAACCAAAGTCGACAACGATGCCACCACCAAACTGCACGCCAGCATTTTGATGGCCGGTCGCTTTGCCGAAGCGATGTAAGGAGCACCCAACATGGCCACCGCATCCACCAAAAGCGTTTTGAATGATTCCCGGCAAGTTGAACGTGCCGTCGCGCTGATTCAGCTCGGCGCGCGCCTGCAGGTGCTCGAGAGTGAAACCAGCCTGTCCTATGAGCGCTTGCTGCGCCTCTATAAAGAGGTAGCCGGACGCTCACCCAGCAAAGGTCAGCTGCCGTTCTCGACCGACTGGTTCCTGACCTGGCAACCCAATATCCACGCCTCGCTGTTCTTGAATACCTATGAATACCTGAGCAAGGTGAGCGAGCTCGACGACATTGACGCCGTCATGAAAGCGTACCGACTGTACAGCGAACAAATTGCCGCCTGCGGCGTTGAGCCCCTGCTGTCGATCACGCGCGCCTGGCGTCTGGTCAAGTTTGTGAACAACAACATGCTGGCCATGACCAAGTGCTGCAAATGCGGCGGCCACTTTGTCACCGAAGCCTATGAAAACGCGCGCCACTTTGAATGCGGCCTGTGCACACCCCCGGCACGTGCAGGCAAGAGCGCCAGCGCCGGTGGCATCCTGTTGCACTGAGCCAATCGCGGTAAGTACTCTTGAAAGGGCGTTTTATGCGCCCTTTTCTTTTTTTGCGACCGGCTGATGTTCCATAAAATGAGGCACCGCACGCTATAGTTGCTCCTTCCCCCAAGGTTGATTTTTCTCATTTTGACGCTATAAAACATGATAGTTATTATTGGTTATGCCGTCTCAATGGGTTGCATTTTTGGGGTGTATATCGTTCATGGCGGCAACATCGGGGTGATTCTCAAGGCCTTGCCATTTGAACTGATCACCATTTTTGGCGGCGCGTTGGGGGCGTTTGCGGTTAACAACCAACCCAAGGTGTTGCGCGCGACGATCAAGCTCATTCCGCTGGCGATCAAGGGCTCAAAGTACACCAAGGCGCGCTACCTTGAATTGATGGCACTGCTCTACGACATCCTGCAAAAGGCCCGCAAAGAGGGCTTGATGGCGATCGAAAAAGACGTGGAAGACCCGCACAGCTCCGCCATTTTCCAGAAATACGCCACCGTCGGCAGCGACCACCATGTGGTCGAGTTCATGACCGATTACCTGCGCATGATGGTCTCTGGCAACTTGAATGCGCATGAGATCGAGTCCTTGATGGACAGCGAGATTGACACCCACCATGCCGAATCGCACGCCCCGATCGCCGCCATTGCGCGCTTGGCCGGCGCCTTGCCGGCATTCGGCATTGTTGCGGCCGTGTTGGGGGTTGTGAACACCATGGGCTCGGTCGGGCAACCGCCGGCGGTGCTGGGTGGCATGATTGCCTCGGCACTGGTGGGCACGTTCTTGGGGATTCTGCTGGCTTATGGCGTGGTCGAGCCCCTGGGGGGCCTGCTGGAGCAAAAGACCGAAGACAGTGCCAAAGAGCTGGAGTGCATCAAGACCACGCTGCTGGCCAGCATGCAGGGTTACAACCCGTCAACTGCCATTGAATTTGGTCGCAAAGTGCTGTTCTCCACCGAACGCCCCACTTTCATCGAGCTAGAGAGCTATGTGCGCGGCAAGAAATAGACGCACGTTGAGTTGCCATGGCCACTGACGCCAAGAAGCTACAGCCGATCATCGTCAAGAAGATCAAAAAGGGCGGCCACGCCGTGCATGGTGGCGCCTGGAAGATTGCATACGCCGACTTCGTGACCGCCATGATGGCGTTCTTCTTGCTGATGTGGCTGCTGGGCTCCACCTCCGAGGGCGACAAAAAAGGTTTGTCCGACTACTTTACGGCACCGCTGAAGGTTTCCATGCAAGGCGGCAGCGGCGCGGGAGCCAGCAACAGCATCCTCCCCGGTGGAGGCGGCGATTTGACGCAGAAAAGCGGGCAATCCAAACGTGGCGACGGCAGCGACCCGCTGCAAAAGAAAAGGCAGAGCGCCGCAGCCAAGGCCGAAGTGGCCAAGCAGGACGCCAAGAAACTGGCCACGATCAGCGCGAAGATCAGCTCCCTCATTTCCAGCAATACGAAATTGGCTGAGTTCAGCAAGCAGATCAGACTAGAGACGACTCCCGATGGCCTGCAAATCCAGATTGTTGACGATCAGAAGCGCCCCATGTTTGACAGCGGCAGCGCGATGGTCAAGCCGTATATGCGCGACATCTTGCGTGAAATCGGTGGCGCCTTGAACGGGGTCGAAAACAAGATCAGCCTGGACGGCCACACCGACAGTTCGCCCTACAGCAGCGCCCAACGCGGCTACAGCAACTGGGAACTCTCTGCCGATCGCGCCAACGCGTCACGGCGCGAACTCGTGGCCGCGGGCATGCCGGACGACAAGCTCGCGCGGGTGGTTGGCTTGGCATCAAGCATTCTTCTCGACCCCGAGAATCCGACCGGCGCGGTGAACCGTAGAATCAGCATCACGATAATGACGCGTGAAGCTGAAGAGCGACTGATGGGCAGTGCGCGCCCGCTGCCAGCGCCAGAACCGGTCGCAGCACCCGTCACCCCGCCCACCAGCCCATCGCAGTGAGACAACATGATTCTGTTTTTCCTATTAACTGTTCGGACAAACGCCATTGAAAGGGTGACCCATGGCAAATGAGCTTCGCTTTTTGGTTGTTGACGATTTCTCCACCATGCGGCGAATTGTGCGCAATCTGCTCAAGGAAAGTGGGTACACCGAGGCCGACGAGGCTGAAGATGGCGTAGTGGCACTGCAGAAGTTGCGCAACAGCAATTTTGACTTCGTCGTCAGCGACATCAACATGCCCAATATGAATGGTTTTCAACTTCTGTCTGAAATAAAAAAAGACGAGAAACTCAAACATATTCCGGTCCTGATGGTGACGGCCGAGGCGCGCAAGGAAGACATCGTACTGGCGGCCCAGTCCGGTGCGGCCGGCTACATCGTCAAACCGTTTACCAAGGCCACACTGGAAGACAAAGTCAGCCTGATTCTCACCAAGCTGGGCTTGAAGTAACATCATGCAAAGCAACACCACAATCCCTGCTGCAAGCCCGGTTCTGGCAGCCGATATTCATCAATCCATCGGCATGCTCACGCGTCAATTGCACGATGCACTGAACGGCCTGGGCCTGACCGACAAGGTCAAGGGCTGGGCCGGGGAAATACCCGATGCCAAAAGCCGACTGTCCTATATCGCACGTCTGACCGGTGAGGCCGCCGAAAAGGTACTGAACCGGGTCGACATGGCCAAAGCTCAACATGACCACATCGCATCGGAGACCCGGCGCATTGGCGCGCTGATTGTGAAAGACCCGGTGGGCGCCGTCGCCAAGGGCCACGTGATGAACTTCTTGACCGATGTTGAACAGTCGACCCAACAGGTTGACCAGCACCTGACCGAAATCATGATGGCGCAGGACTTTCACGACCTGACCGGACAGGTGATTGCCAAGGTGGTCACCCTGGTGGCAAATGTGGAAGAGCAGTTGCTAAAAATGCTGGTCCAGACCGCCCCGGCGGATTCGATTGCCAAAGTGCACACACCAGTTGCGCCGGCTGGACTGCAACCGGTGCTGGAGGGGCCAGTCGTCAGCCTGGAGAACAACCCGGACGTAGTGACAGGCCAGTCCGAAGTTGATGATTTGCTGGCCAGCCTGGGCTTCTGAAACCGGCCTGAAGTGGTGGGTTAAATCCCCGCTTATTGCCCTTTAGTTAGGGAATCGCGTCACGACAATGGTGGGAACTCAACAGCCTCCCCGCCATGGAACAAAGCAGTCAGGACCGCAATTTACCCGCCTCCGAGCGCAAGCTACAAAAGGCGCGTGATGACGGACAGGTTAGCCGCTCGCGGGATCTGGGCCATCTGGCAGTGTTGGGGACCGGTGCCCTGAGCCTGATGGCACTGGGGCCTTTGATGTTTGACCGGCTCCGAGTGCTGCTGCGTCAGCAACTCTCGTTCGACGTCCAAACCATCAACGACCCCACTGTCATGCTCAACCGCATGCAAGACATGGCTGCGGCTGCGTTGATGGGCTGCGTGATTTTTGCCGCCATCACGACCTTGGCGGTGCTGATCAGCACGGTCGGCGCCGGCGGCTGGGTGACCAGCCTGAAACCGATCACACCCGACTTCAGCCGCCTCAATCCGCTCACCGGCCTGGGTCGCATGTTCACCAAAGACAAGTTCACTGAAGTGCTGAAGATGAGCTTCATCGCAGCGATGCTGATCGCGCTGGGCAGCACCTATTTGAGCTCCACCATGCACTCGCTCGCGATGCTGGTGTTGCAACCCTCGCGCGCAGCCCTGCCGATGCTGACCGACTGGCTGACGTCAGGCATGGCTTTGTTGCTGGTGGTGATTTTGTTGGTGGCGATGGTCGACGTGCCGCTGCAAAGCTTTTTGCACAAGTCGAAGATGAAGATGTCGCACCAGGAAATGAAGCAGGAACACAAGGAGTCCGACGGCAACCCGCAGATGAAAGGCAAGCTGCGCCAGCGTCAGCGCGAAATTTCCCAGGGCAACAGCATCGGCGCGGTGCCCAAGGCCGACTTCGTGCTCATGAACCCGACCCACTTTGCCGTCGCCATCCGGTACGATGACAAAACCATGCGCGCGCCGCAGGTCGTCTCCAAGGGCGCCGATCTGCTGGCCATGAAGATTCGCGACATCGCCAAGAACCATTCCATCCCGGTGCTGCAGTCGCCGATGCTGGCGCGCGCACTGTATGCCAATGCCGAGCTCGACCAGGACATACCAGCCAGTCTGTACACCGCCGTGGCGCAGGTGCTGGCCTACATTTACCGGCTCAAGGCCGCGCTGCGCGGCGACGGCCCGATGCCGGGCGAGGCACCGCAACCCTTTGTGCCGCCCGAGCTTGATCCCTTGTCAAAGGTCGTGGCCAACGCGAGCGCCGCATGAACACCCAACTCAAAGAGTTCCAGCAATGGTTTGGCGGCCATTCGGCCCTGATCAAGGGTGCGGCAGCGCCGATGCTGGTCGTCGCCATTCTGGCCATGATGGTGTTGCCGTTGCCGACCTGGCTGCTCGACACGTTCTTCACTATCAACATCGCGGTAGCGCTGATGGTGATGATGGTGGCGGCCTACATGATTCGTCCGCTCGACTTTGCGGCCTTTCCCGCGGTGCTGTTGCTGACCACCTTGATGCGCCTGTCGCTCAATGTGGCATCCACCCGCGTCGTGCTGATGGAAGGTCACACCGGTCCGGGCGCCGCCGGCGCGGTTATCGAGGCCTTCGGACACTTCTTGATCGGCGGCAATTTCGCTGTCGGTTTGATCGTTTTCTCGATTCTCGTGGTCATCAATTTTGTGGTCGTGACCAAGGGCGCCGAGCGTATCGCCGAGGTCTCGGCGCGTTTTGCGCTGGACGCCATGCCAGGCAAGCAGATGGCGGTGGACGCCGACCTGAACGCGGGCCTGATCAATGAAGAAGAGGCGAAACGCCGGCGCGCCGAGGTGTCGGAAGAAGCGGACTTCTTTGGTTCGATGGACGGCGCCTCCAAGTTTGTGCGCGGCGATGCGGTGGCCGGGATTCTGATTCTGCTGATCAACATTTTTGGCGGCTTCATGATCGGCGTGCTGCAGCACGGCTTGACCGCCGGGCAAGCGGCGGACACCTACATCCTGCTGGCCGTCGGCGACGCGCTGGTGGCGCAGATTCCGGGTCTGCTGATCTCGGTGGCGGCAGCGATGGTGGTGTCGCGCGTCGGCAAGGACCAGGACCTGGGCCGCCAGATCGTTGATCAAATGTTTGTATCACCACGCGTGCTCGGCATCACCGCGGGCATTCTGGGCGTTCTGGGTCTGATTCCGGGCATGCCGCATGTGGTGTTCCTCGGCCTTTCGCTGGTGCTGGGCTATGCGGCCTGGGAACTGGCCCACAAACCCTTGCCGCCGGATCCAGCGTCGCTGGCACCGGTGGTGACCTCCGACGGCGAAGCCTCCTGGGACGACCTCCAACCCGTGGATCAACTGGGCCTCGAGTTGGGCTACCGTCTGATCGCCCTGGTCGACAAAACGCGCCAGGGTGACTTGCTGACCCGCATCAAAGGTGTGCGCCGCAAATTCGCGCAGGAGGTCGGCTTCTTGCCGCCGCCCGTGCATGTGCGCGACAACCTGGAGCTCAAGCCCAGCGGCTATCGCATCACGCTGCGCGGCGTAATCGCGGGCGAAGGCGAAGCGTTTCCCGGCATGTACCTTGCCATCAACCCGGGCGGCATCACGACGCCGCTGATTGGCACCGCCACGACCGATCCGGCCTTTGGTTTGCCGGCGCACTGGATCGACGAACAGCAAAAGGAAGCCGCGCAAATGGCCGGCTTTACCGTGGTTGATTCCGAGACTGTGATGGCGACGCATTTGTCACACTTGATGCAGGTTCAGGCCTCCAAATTACTGAGCCGTACCGAAACCCAGCAACTGGTTGAACACGTGAGCAAACTGGCCCCCAAATTGATAGAAGAAGTGGTCCCCAAGATGGTCCCGATCGCGGTATTCCAGAAAGTACTGCAACTGTTGCTCGACGAGTCGGTGCACATCCGCGACATCCGTACCATCATTGAATCCCTGGCCGAACACGCCAGCACCGTGACCGACCCGGCAGAGCTGGCGCGGCGCGTGCGCATTGCCTTGTCGCCGGCCATCGTGCAACAAATCTACGGCCCGGCACGGGAGCTCAATGTGATTGCCATTGATCCGCCGCTGGAGCGGCTCTTGGTGCAGGCACTAGGCAACGCCAACGGGCCAGCACTCGACCCCGGGGTCGCCGACGTTTTCACCCGCAACGCCGCCGAGGTGGCGCTAAAGCAGGAAGAAATTGGCATCCCGGCCTGCCTGCTGGTGCCGGATCAAATTCGCAGCGCGATCTCCCGGCTGGTACGCCGGGTTGCGCCCCGGCTGCAGGTGCTCGCACACAGCGAGATTCCTGAATCACACACCATCCGCATTGGTCCCATTCTTAAAGGTGCCTAATCATGAACATTCAACGCTTTAATGCACCCACGGCACGCGAGGCACTGGCCAAGGCCCGCCACGCTTTTGGCGACGGCACCCTGATTTTGTCCAATCGTCCCACCGCTACCGGCGTGGAAGTGGTCGCCACGGCGGAGGACACACTGGCGGCACTGGACACGGCAGATTCTTTTGCCAATCGCAGCCAGGACCAGTCCGCGCTGCGTCGCGACGCGCTCCCGAGCGCGCCCGAGTCCAGCACCCCGGTGGAGGATGACGCCACTCAACTGGCGATGAGCACCTTGTCGTTTCAGGACTATGTGCGCGAACGTATGCTGCGCCGCCGCCACGAGTCGATGAACGGCGCGACGCCACCAGCAGCCGCCAGCGCCCACGCCGCTCCCGTGCGCGCCGTCAAGGAGTTTGCAGCTGCGCGCCCGCAGGCCGTGGAAAGAATAGAAGCCCAGCCAACGATCAAAGCGGTGCCTGCTGCCAGACCCGTCCCGGTGCAGGCCGCGGTGCAGACGCCCGCCCTGTCGCAAGGCATTGTGAACGAGCTGCACGCCATGAAGGCGTTGATCGAAGACCGCTTCAACACGCTGACCTGGCTGGGCCAGGCACGCCAAAGCCCGATTCAGTCCAACCTGATGCTCAAGCTGATTCGCGCGGGCTATTCGCCTACGCTGGCGCGCACCATTCTGGAGCGCATGCCCGACGAAATCGGCGCGACCGAGTCTGTGCGCTGGGTCATGGACATTCTGGAGCGCAACCTGAAAACCGACGCCGCAGCGCCCGCCATCCATGAAGAGGGCGGCACCTACGCGCTGGTCGGCGCCACCGGCGTTGGCAAGACAACCACCGCCGCCAAATTGGCGGGGCTTTGTGCCCGCACCCATGGCCCCGGCAGCGTCGGCCTGATCACGCTCGACACCTACAGGGTCGGCGCGCACGAACAGTTGCGCGCCTTTGGCCGCATGCTGGGCGTGGTGGCACATCTGGCGCATGACCGCGCCGCCCTGCAAGACCTGCTGAGCCTGCTGGGCAACAAAAAGATGGTCCTGATTGACACCACCGGCCTGGCGCCGAATGACCCGCGCAAGCGCAGCATGCTCGACGTGCTGGATTTGCCGGGCGTAAACCGCTTGCTGGTTCTCAATGCAGGCGGCCATGGCGACACGCTCGACGATGTCGTCTCTTCTTTCAAGTCCACCGGCGTGCAGCAGGCAGTTCTGTCCAAGACCGATGAAGCGGCCAAGCTCGGCCCGGCCCTCGATGCCATCATCCGCCACCAGTTGCTGCTGCGCGGCGTCACGACGGGCCAAAAAGTGCCCGAGGACTGGGAGGCCGCAAACGCCGCCAAGCTGGTGCGCCAGTCCATGCGCGCGCCAGCCAAGTCAGCGTTTGACCCGAAACCGGCCGACCTGGACTTCTTCTTCACCCCCGCCAGCGCCACCCAGGCAGGACGCTTCGATGCTTGACATTGGCGTCAATCAGGGGGCCGGGCTGCAACGCATGGCCCTGCAGGCAGCGCCCCGCGTCATGGCGGTGGTCAGTCATGGCCAGCAGCAAGGCGAATTGCCTCTGCTGTGGAGCCTTTGTACCACTCTGGTCGATCTGGGGCACTCGGTTGCGGTGCTGGACGCCACCACGCTGGAGTCAGTGGACAACCCGGGACTGGCGCAGCTGCTCGATGATGCTGAAATGCAGGATGACGACAGCGCCGCGCCCCCGTCCTGGTCGGTCGTCCCGTCGGCCCTGGGCCTGGCGCAACTGTGCCACCCCGCGGCACGCTCAGGCGGGCCGCTGGCGCCGCTGAGCGAATTATTTCAGCATTTTGGCGTCCTTGTCATTTACGCCCGTGCCGGCTTGTTGGCCGACTTGTTGCCTGACAGCGGTATTGAGCCCCTGCTGACCGTGGCACCTGTCAAAATGTCGGCTGTCACCGCCTATCAGGCGCTCAAGCAGATGTTGCTAAACACCAAACTAAGACCTACCATGGCAGCCATTGTGGGAGAACCCAGTTTGAACAGCAGCTCGCCCAGCCACTCGCCAGTCGCCAATTTGCAGCACTGTGCCATGAACTTCCTGGGCTACCGACTCGATGCGCTCGCCGTGCGCGCCTTGCAGCCGCAAGAGTGCCGTTCTGACGACATATACCGCCTGGCCTTGCGCCTGCTGGAGAACGCCATGCCGCTGCACCGTCACCAATTCAGGGGGAGTCACTGATGTACACCGCCAACGGGCAATTGGACCGCAACGCCATGATCCGGCAGTACCAGCCGCTGGTACGGCGCCTGGCCCACCACATGATGGCCAAATTGCCAGCCAACGTGGAAGTCGACGACCTGATTCAGGTCGGTCTGATTGGCCTGTCAGAGGCCTTGACCCGCTACGAGGCCGCGCAGGGAGTGCAGTTTGAAACCTTTGCCACCCAGCGCATTCGCGGCGCCATGCTCGACGAGCTGCGCGGCAACGACTGGATGTCGCGCGGCTCGCGCAAGAGCCAGAAAGACATTGAACAGGCGCTACGTCGGCTGGAACACAAGCTCGGCCGAACCCCGCTGGAGAGCGAAATTGCCGCCGATCTGGGCCTGAGCCTGGTCGACTACCAGTCACTGCTGGGCAAAGTGCGTGGCACCCAGCTGGTGTACCTGGAAGACATGGCGCGCGGCAGCGACGACGATGACACTTTTCTGGATCGCCATGTCGGCGACAGCGAAGCCGACCCGATGAACATGCTGCGCGACCAGCGCTTGCGCCAGGCGCTGGTGGCCGCCATCAAGAACCTGCCCGAGCGCGAGCAGTTCATCATGAGCATGTACTACGAGCAGGACATGAATCTGAAAGAGATTGCCGCCGTATTGGATGTCACCGAGTCGCGCATCTGCCAGCTGCACAGCCAATCGATCGCCCGCTTGCGCGCCAAGATGCGGACCCATTAAGGGAAAAATCAGTATTTATTTAGTAGCTGCTCAGGCTTATTCCACGCGGGCTAGCGCCCGATTTAGCTTGAATTTCCCGCAAACAGGGAAAGCGCCGCAGCGCTCAGGCTGCCAGGTACTTGAAGGCGCCCGATTGTCGCCCCACGCTGGCGTAGGGACCGCTCGTTTGCGCATAAGTGGCCTTGGGGGCCGAGGGCATCACCGTATGGAGCGCCATCTCCACCAAGGCGGTGCGGCGCAGCAGGCTTTCGCGCTGGAGCGCCATGCCATTCGAAATTTGTATCAGGCGGGGCTTGAGCGCCTGGTGTTTGATATCGGCTGGGCTCAAGCGCTGCAACAGCGCCGAAAACTCAATGGCCGCCTGGCGCAAGGCCGCGCCGGCAACGGTCAGCGCCACCGGTTCACCACTCACCAACGCCGCCGACACGTCGTTGAAATGAAATTCAACTTCAGCGAGCGCTTTTTCCAGGTGAGCAGGCAACATGATGGAGACTTAAAAAAGAATTCAAATTCAGTGACTGGCGGGCTTGAGCATTTCCTGGGCGTTCGCCAGCAGTTTGTCGGCAATCGCCTCTGCATTCACGACGTAAGTACCCTGCTCAATGGCAGAGCGCACGGCTTGCACCTTTTTCGCATCAATCACGGACGCATCAGCGGCTCGGCTGGCGCTGAGCGAGCGCGCCAGGGGCGACACCGTCACCGCCACGCCCGCGGATTGGGCGCTCGTGGTGGCTGTGGCAGTCGCGTTGGCGCTCTGACCGCCCTTGGGCGACGCGGACGTTGCATTGCTGCTGACCGGGATGGAATTATCTGAAGGTTGACCTATTTTCATGATGCTCTCCAAAACTACTGCAAATGTAGCCTCGTATGCTCACTATCGGCGTAAATCTGGCAAGCTTGAGCCCTAATTGCGCGCGATTGAAAAGTCTCATATCTCCAGCCTGACGGTGCGGCTGTCCAGAACCTCGCCGGACATCACATGACCGTTGTCCATCTTGATTCGGGCTGACTGGCCCACCACGCCGGCCGACAGGGCTTGCCCGTCTGACGTGATTGAAAAGCCGGTCCCTTGCGCCAGCACCCGCACCTGGGCGCCAGCCCGAAACACCTGGGCTGGTCGGATCATGCCCTGGCGCAAAGCCTGGCCGCTGGTGAGTGCCCGGTTCGCCACCTGCCCCAGCCATTGATCCGGATTGCTGATGATGGCCTCGCGCTGCTCGGCCCAATCAACCTCCGCCTCCATCACATCGTCGGGCGTTAAGGCGGCGCCCGCGCTCACCTGACCCTTGACGACCCAAGCCTGGCCATAGGCCTTGATGGTCACGGGCAAGAACACATTCCATTTGGCACTGCCCTCCAGACAGCGCAAACCCAGGCGGGTCTTGCCCCACAGCCGCGTTCCCACCGGCAAGTACGGCTCAACCCGGGTACATGGCGCCAGCCGTAAGCGACTGTCAAGCTCGCCCACCGTGACCACCATGCGCAGCGGCGAACCGCCCGCGGGGAGATTGCCAGCCACCGCGTTGTCCAGCCATTGCTGCGTGCTGTCCATGAAATCGGGCCGCACGCCATCAGACTGGGCCAGGGCACCCACGGCGAAAAAGGCGGCACCCGCCAATACCATGGCCCGCCATAAAGACAGGGGTGAACTTGTAAATTGCTTGAACACGACAGCCCTCCAGAGCGTTGGCACAACTATAGGCAGCGCCGCGCGGCGACAAAACAGGCAAGTGGCGGCTATTTACCTTGTTATTTGAAGTTTAGAAAACCAGAGCACTTTTCATAATCACCTCACATCAAAGTCCCGGACTGACACAGTGGGGCCCAGAAAACTGAAAGTTGAGGTGTTTCATGATCACAAATATGACCAGCGGTTTGGACTTCCAGGCGAAGGCTCTGGTGCTGCGTGCCGAACGGCAACAGGTGATTGCCAGCAATATTGCCAATGCCGACACGCCCGGCTATGTGGCACGCGACCTGAACTTCAAGGAAGCCATGGCTGCGGCCACCGGCGCCGACACCGGCTCCGGCTTGCTCGCCAGCGGCGGCTCCAACGGCATGACGCACGCCAACCACATTGCGCTGTCGGGCAGCACCACCGCCACGGGAGGCGGCCCCGCTCACCTGGCCTACACCGTGCAAAGCCAACCCAGTCTGGACGGCAACAGCGTTGACCTGGACCGTGAGCGTGCCAATTTCGCCGACAACGCGGTGCGCTTTGAAGCCACCCTGCGCTTTATCAACAGCCAATCCAAGACCATCTTGAGCGCAATTCAGGGTCAGTAAACGACAACACCTGCGGAGATATACCCCATGTCCATGTTTTCCATCTTCAATGTGTCGGGCAGTGCCATCAGCGCGCAGTCCCAGCGCCTCAACGTCGTCGCCAGCAACCTGGCCAACGCCGACGCCGTGGCGGGGCCGGACGGCCAGGGCTACAAGGGGCGGCAAGTGGTGTTCGAGACCGTCCCGATGGGCTCGGACGCCTCGGCCGGGGTGCGCGTCAGTCGCGTCAGCGAAAGCAATGAACCGCTGCGCAAAGTGCACAACCCGAGCCACCCATCGGCCGACGCCGATGGCTACATCACGCAATCGAACGTGAACCCGATTGAAGAAATGGTCAACATGATTTCAGCCTCACGCTCCTACCAGAACAACGTCGAAGTCATGAACACCGCCAAGACACTGCTGCTCAAAACCCTGCAAATGGGTCAATAGAAAATTAAAGGATATTGCCATGATTTCCGCCACTTCTGCCACTCCGGTGTCGACTGCCACGATCGGCGCCGCTGCATCCAAGCCCAGCACGGCTGCCAGCGATGCCAATGTCTCGCAGGACCGTTTTCTGAAATTGCTGGTCGCGCAACTCAACAACCAGGATCCGATGAATCCGATGGACAACGCGCAGATGACCAGCCAGATGGCGCAGATCAACACCGTCACCGGCATTCAGCAGGTCAACGAAACGCTCAAAAGTATGGCAGACCAGTTCACCTCGCTGCAAGTGCTGCAAGGCACTTCCATGGTCGGGCACGGCGTATTGGTCGCAAGCAATACCTTGACCCGTAACGCCGGCGTTGCCAGCGGCGCGCTTGATTTGGCGGGCAAGGCCGATGCGGTCAGGGTAGAGATTCTCTCGCCCGGTGGCCAAGTACTCGATACCCTCAACCTGGGCGCGCTGGGCGCGGGTCGGCATTCGTTTGACTGGGATGCGTCAAACTACAAGGGCACCGGCGAACCCAGCTACAGGGTCACCGCCACGCTGGGTGGCAATCCTGTCGACAGCACGGCACTGGCGCGCGACACAGTTACCTCGGTCGGCAGCGACAACGGTGCCATGACAGTACAACTGCAAGGGCGCGCCGCCGTGGGTTACAGCAGCGTCAAGGCCATTCTCTAGACTTCACAGCGAATTTTCAAAGGAACCCACCATGTCATTTCAAACAGGTCTATCAGGATTGGCCGCCTCAAGTCGCAACCTGGACGTGATCGGCAACAACATCGCTAACGCCAACACCGTCGGCATGAAAGCCTCTCGCGCTGAATTTGCCGACGTCGTGGCCTCCTCCTTGGGCGTCGGCGGCGGAACCGGTGCCGGCATCGGTGTTGCCGTGGAGACCGTATCACAGCAATTCAGTCAAGGCAGCATCACCGTCACCGGAAACAATCTTGACGTCGCCATTAACGGCGGCGGTTTTTTCCAATTGGAAATGCCGGACAAGACCCCGGCGTATACGCGTGCCGGCCAATTCAAACTGGACAACGTGGGCAATCTCGTGACCAACGGCGGGGCCCAGGTTCTGGGCATCAAGCCGGATCCCGTGACGGGGGTCATCCTTCCCGGAGGGAAGCTTGAACCCTTGTCCCTGACTTCGAGCGAAGGCATACCTGCTGCGGCCACGAAAACGATCAAGGCGGAATTGAATCTGAATGCGGCAGCCGACATCAGCAACATCCTCGGCACCCCTGCCGGCAACCCCAAGGCGACACCCCCCACATTGGTCCCGCCGCTGGCAACCTACGGCACCTCCGTGACCGCCTATGACGGCCAGGGGATCCCGGTTCCAGTCAGTCTGTACTTCACCAAGTCGGCCCTTAATAGCTGGCAGGTATGGACCAACGACCTCACCGGCACCAGTGTGCCTGCAGGGTCACCAACCCAATTGGGTTCCGACATGGTATTTGACAAGGCCACAGGCACACTGGACGCGGCCAGCCCATGGCAAGTCCCGGTTGATATTCCGATGACCTCGGTTAACGGCTCCCTGGCTACGATCCCGAAGTTGGACCTGTCCAAGGTATCGCAATTCGGTACTGGGTTTTCGGTCGGCAGTCTGAGCCAGGACGGACATAAGCCTGGCAAGCTCGTCAGCATCAACATCGACGACAAGGGCGTCATCCTAGGCAGCTACGACAACGGCGTCCAGGTGCCCACCGGGCAGCTCAAGCTCGCCACCTTCGCCAATGTGCAGGGATTGGCCCCCAGTGGCGGCAACAACTGGACCGCAACCTTTGCCTCTGGCGCTGCCGTCGGCGGAACCCCAGGAAGCGGCCAGTTTGGCACTGCCCGCTCGGGTTCGCTGGAAGACTCCAACGTGGACCTCACCGCCGAGTTGGTCAACATGATGACCGCGCAGCGCGCCTACCAGGCCAACGCCCAGACCATCAAGACGCAGGACCAGGTGATGTCAACCCTGGTCAACCTGCGCTAAGAGCCCCTGGCCCTTAGCCCGTTACTGAACAGGAGCCGTCATGGATCATCTGATTTACACCGCGATGTCGGGCGCCAATGCCGCGGCCCAACGACAGGCGGTGCTGTCGAACAATCTTGCCAACGTCTCCACCAATGGCTTTCGGGCCGAGCTGTCGGCTTTTCGCGCCGTGCCGGTGCGCGGCGACGGTGCCAGCACCCGCGTCATGGCAATCGAAGCGACCGCCGGCTACGTTGATACACCCGGGTCGGCGCAGCGCACCGGGCGCAGCCTGGACGCCATGACCACGGGCAACGCCTGGTTTAGCGTGCAAGGCCTGGACGGCACCGAGTCTTATACCCGCAGTGGTTCTTTTGCGGTCTCGCCGGACGGCACGCTGGTCACCAGCAGCGGCCTCACGGTCCTGGGCGACGGTGGTGCCCCCATTTCCGTGCCCACCGGGGCTGAAGTGGCGATTGGTTTTGACGGCAATCTGAGCGCCAGGGTCGGCAACCAGCCGCCCACCGGTGTGGGCCGCCTGAAGCTCGTGACCCCGACCGCGGATGATCCCCTGAAGCGCAGCAACGATGGTCTGTTTCGCGCCACCTCTGGCGACCCCTTGCCCAATGACACCAACGCCCGCGTGCAAGTGGGTTCGCTGGAAGGCTCCAACGTCAACGCGATCGAAGCCATGGTCGGCATGATCCAGACCGCGCGCCAGTTTGAAACCCAAATGCGCCTGCTGCAAACCGCCGAATCAAACGACCGTTCCGCCGCCCAACTGCTGGGCCTGCAGGGCTAGGGCTCTTCTCCATTCAATTAAGCCAAGGACAGCATCATGATCAACTCTCTGTGGATCTCCAAGACCGGCATGGAAGCCCAGCAAATGCAGCTGGATGTCATTTCCAACAATCTGGCCAACGTGTCAACCAACGGTTTCAAGCGCGCCACCGCTGTGTTTGAGGATCTGATGTACCAGAACCTGCGTCAGGTGGGTTCCAACAGCTCCGAGCAATCACAGCTGCCGACCGGTCTGCAAGTGGGCTTGGGGGTGCGCACGGTTGCCACCAGCCGTTCATTTTCCCAAGGCAACTTGCAGCAGTCGGGCAACAAACTGGATGTCGCGATTCAGGGCAATGGCTTCTTTCAGGTCACCATGCCCGACGGCACCACCAACTACACGCGTGATGGCTCCTTTCAGGTCAGTGCGACCGGGCAACTGGTCACCGCCACCGGGCTGCCCATCGCCAGTGGCGTCACGGTGCCGGCCAACGCCACCAGCATTGCCATTGCCGGCGACGGCACCGTCACCGCGCAGATCCCGGGTTCACCCACGCCGCAGGGCATTGGCAGCATCAGCTTAGCAAGCTTTGTCAATCCGGCCGGCCTTGACCCCAAGGGGCAAAACCTGTACGCCGAGAGCACGGCCTCGGGTCAACCCAACAGCGGCACACCGGGCGCCGACGGCATGGGCGC
>JBBQQX010000041.1:0-28892 GCA_038215405.1 Burkholderiales bacterium | reverse complement strand
ACCAATGATGAAGTAGCCGCGTTGTTCACGCTGCATAACAAGCTACATGCCGTGGCCGTGCTTGAGGGGACCGAGCCGGTGGGCTTGATCAATCGTTCGAGTTTCATGAACGAATACAGCAAGCTGTATTACCGCGAGGTGTGGGGCCGCAAAGCGTGCATGATGCATGTCAACCTGGAGCCCCGCTTGATCGAGCGCAACCACAATGTCGACGAGTTGATCGGCATTCTTACCTCGGACGACCAACGTTACCTAAGCGATGGTTTCATCGTGACGGACAACGGTCGCTATGTCGGCTTGGGCACCGGCGATCAGCTGGTTCGCTCCGTCACGGAAACACGCATCGAAGCCGCGCGCCATGCCAATCCATTGACTTTTTTGCCGGGCAATATCCCGATCAGTCAGCACATTGAGCGGCTTTTGGCCAGTGGTGTTGATTTTGTCGCCTGCTATGCCGACTTGAACAATTTCAAGCCCTTTAACGATCAATATGGCTATTGGCGCGGTGATGAGATGATTCGGCTGGTGGCCCGACTCGCGCTGGCGCATTGCGATCCGCGGCGTGATTTTGTCGGACATGTCGGTGGCGACGATTTCATCATCTTGTATCAAAGCGCCCACTGGCAGGCGCAGTGCGAGCAGTTCGTCGCGGAATTTTCAGAGCGCGCCGTCGAGCTCTTTGATCCGTCGGCCCGAGCGGCGGGAGGTATAGAGGCCGAAGATCGCTACGGCGTGCCCCGGTTCTTTCCTCTGACCACGATCTCGATTGGGGCCGTCAAGATCTCACGCGACGAATATGCCAGTGCCGAGCAGGTCGCGTCCGCGGCGGCCCGGGCCAAGCATGATGCCAAAACGCATGGTGTGGGTCTGCTGGTGCGCGACACCCTTGATTTCAGCACTAGCTGAGGTTCATCAGCCGACCAATCGACCGTCCGGGGTCAGCATGCTTTGCGTGACGTACGAGCCACCGCGTCCTTGCGCATTGAAGCTGACTCGAAACCCATTCAGGTCAACCACCTGACGCTGTTGGAAGGCCAGCAAGGCAGTCTGACGCGTCAGAGCGGCTTGCACGCTGCTCAGTACTTCACTGGTGTAGCGCGCGGCGATGTATCCGGCCAGACTTTGGGGCGTGGGCGGCTCATCAAAAAATCGGGCCAGTGTCTGACGATAGGATTTCACGATCGGCAGCGAGGCGTTGACCATCGGGACAACCTGCGTGGCCATGATCGGTGTTTGACGCGATGCCCCCATCTGCATCAGGGTTTGCAGGTTTACATCCGCCAGTGCAAGGACGTAGCGTTGCCGAGCCTGCTTGTCAATGCTTTGAGTGAACTGCACCAGTTCAGGCGTGCCGCCCATGAACAACAGAATCCGCGGCGTATCGGCATTCAGGCTCTTGCCCACTTGTGTCAGGACGGCAGTTGGTTTGAAAGACACCAGTCTGATTTTCAAGGCTGCGCTCGCCCGCTCAACGTCGCTGCGGTACAGGGCGTATTCCTGCTCAGATGCGTAGATGGCACCGACCTCAGGTACGCCCATTAAGGACAGCGACTTAATGGCTTGCGCGATTTGATCCTGACGCGATGCGAAAATTGAAAAGGTGTTCGCGTCACCAGCCAGTTCAGAGTTCTGAAGCCACGGTGCAACATGGGCAATGTCGTGCTGATCCTGTTTCAATAAGGTGACGAGCTGGCTCGCAGCTCGGTCACCCGCAGTACCGGAAATAGCAACGCAATTGCCAGTTTTTTGGACCGTGTTCAGCGCGCCGCGCAGACTCGTGGCGCTGCCGTCGACTTCCAGGACCAGGTGCTGGACAGGGCGACCATTGACGCCGCCCTTCTTGTTGATCTCCTGCCAAGCAGCGCGCGACCCAATCAAAAAGTCCCTCGATACGTCCAACTGACTCGGTGAGTTGTCGACGATCTGGGCCACTGTCAAGGCACGTGCGGCAGTTGTTGATCTCGCGGGCTGTGACCAGGTCGATGTTGCGGCGCAAGCCGCCAGACTCGTGGCGCCGCGCAATACGCTGCGCCGGCTCATTTCAAAGGAGGATATGTTCATATTCCACCAGCATAGTTTTGTCTTGTGACAAGCCGGTGACGATGGCAGACACTTTGAAGATTGATTGAGAAAAACGCCAATCAACAAGCGCTTGGCCAATCGGCTCCATCCAAGTCGGGAACTACGGTGGGCATTGCGCCAGACGGTTCACGTGATGTGTCGTCTGTTCGTTCACAGCAGCAACGCACCGATGGCGCCCGTGGCCAGCAGTGCGATGGCAATCGGCAGCGTGATGCGCCGCAGTTCGGCTGAGCCCAAACCGATCGCCATCGCGCTTTTGGTCAGGGTGTTGGCCATGACCGCGATCACGATGGCGCGCGCCGCGACCTGCAGGTTGGAGGCGTCGCTGCGCACCAGGTCGGCCATGGTGAGTGTGATGGCGTCCACGTCGCTCAAGCCCGCCACGGCGGCCGCAATATACAGGCCCAGGTCGCCCAGATAGACCTGCGCCGCCCGGGCGAGCAGCAGCACCACGCCAAACAGCAGCCCAAACTTGATCGCTTCGGCGAGCTCAAACGGGTTGTTGCCGGGCTCGATCTGCCCGCGTTCGCGCTTTCTGTTGCGCTGCCACAGCCAATAGCTCGAACCCAGACCGGCCACGCACAGCAAGCCCATCGCCCAGGCGATCTGGCGGCCCAGCTCCCAGCTGATCAGCGCGGTCATGAGTGCGACGCGAAAGAACATCACCGTCCAGGCCAGCACAATGCCCAGCGCCAACGCCGATGCATCTGCGTTGGTTTGCCGGCTGCGCTGCGAGAAGCCGAGCGTGACGGCGGTACTTGAGGCCAGGCCGCCGAGCAGGCCGGCCAAGCCCACGCCATGCTCGGCCCCCACGATCTTGATCAGCAGGTAGCTGCTGAAGTTCAGCGCCGAGATCAGCACCACCATCAGCCAGATCTTGTACGGGTTGAACACATCCATGGGCGCTGGACCGTAGTTGATGTCGGGCACCAGCGGCAGGATGATGACCGTGACGATGCAAAATTTCAGCGTCGCCTCGACGTCGGTGGCGTTGATATGTTTGGCGAGCTGGTGCAGCCAGTCCTTGAGCGCGAGCAGCAATGCCATGGCCACCGCGATCCAGCTCGCCAGCTGCAGTTGGCCCTGCGCACACAGCAGGCCCAGCAAGAATGCCAGCAGGGCCGATACCTCGGTGGTAATGCCGGTGTCGCCGCGCTGCGCCGTCACCACATACATGCCGACGATCAGCGCAGCAATGGCGACGAACAGCGCCAGCGCCAGCCAATCAAGCCCCAGGCTCTTGCCGAGATGGCCGGCCAGGGCGCCACTGAGGGCGATGAGCGCAAAAGTGCGCACCCCGGCGCCGCCGTCCTCGACCTTACTGCGTTCACGCTCCAGGCCCAGCAGCATGCCCAGACCAATGGCCACGGCAAAACGCAGCGCCAGTTGGTAGTCTTCCATGGGAAATGAGTCTTTCGGGTCAGTTGGCGCGCTTGTCGCTTAAGGCGCGACCTGCAGTTGCGCCGGGTCAAGCAACACATAACGGGCGTAGCGCCCCTCTTGCCGGCTGCCGTCGTCGCTGACGATGAGAATGCGCGGCCGTCCGTCGATCAGCGCGGCGCTCACCCCTTCGGCATGCTCCAGGCCCGGCAAACCCGGCACGGTGACCCGGCGCGCTGGCGCAGTTGGTTCCCCGCTCCAGAACCAGAGCCCAAAATTCGCCGTCTGGCTGCCAACCGGGCCGCTGATGATCAGGTAAGCGCCGAGAACGGCAATGTAGGCCATGCCACGAATCCCGTCGCCCCCGAGATCCAGCGTAAAGAGCGTTGGCGCGACCTGGGCCGGCGCGTCGTTATCGAACATGGCGCCAGGGTTTTCGACGCTGGCGATGAGTGCCCGATCGTCCTGCAGTGGACTGCGAAAACCGATCAGCAGTCGCTGGTCGGGGCTGATTTCCAGCGCCTCGACATTCAATCCGCCGTCCGTCTTGACATCACGCAGGGCGGCGGCCGCAGCCAGCACCGGATGCTTTGCTGCCAAAGCGGATTTCAGCCCGGTGACCACCTGAGGCCCGACCACCTTGTCCCGCTCGATTTTGAATCGGACCAGTTTGTCGCGGTGCTTCTTTTCGTCGCCGCTGCTGTTGCGAGAATGCGAGGTGCTGGCATACACATAGCCCGAGCGGTCGAGCGCCAGCGCTTCAAGGTCGTCGAGCTTCCAGAAGGTGTCGCCCCACTGGAACAGTCCCGGGGTCAGCGCCTTGCTGTTGACCTTGCCATCCGGGCTGATGCTGATCAGACTGAAGGGCTGCTCTTTTTCATCTTCAACCACCAGGAAACGCCCGTCCGGCAACTGCTGGACCGCAGAGGGTTCATACAGGCCGGTCAAGGTCAGAAACATGAGCATGTTGTTCAGTGCCATCGCGAGCCTGGTTATGAGGTGGCAAGGGTTGAGCGGGCGGGCGGTGTGCGAGCCTGACGCATCAGCGCCCCGCGCAGGCCATTATTTTTTCGGTCGACCGGTCTTGATCGCGGGTACGGCTTTCAAGGCCGCCAAAAACGCAGCATCGGACATGGCCGCCAGGGCCTTGATGCCGGCGCGGATCAATTCGCTTTTCTTGGCAGTGGACAGCAGCTTGCCGGTGCGTTGCTTGAGTTCATCGAGCACCGTGTATTCCGCCTTGGGAATGGTAAAGCTGTCACGCACCAGCTTGGGCTTCTTGTCCTTATTGGACTTGTCGGTCTTGGGCAGTGTCGCCGGCTTTTTCACGGCCTTGGCCACGGTTTTGACGGATGCAGTTTTGACCAAAGGCTTGACAGCCACTTTGACGGCCGCTTTGACTGCCGGCTTGACCGTTGTCTTGAAAGGTGCGGCTGGCTTTTTTGCGACCGGCTTGCGTGCCGCCTTCACCGGCGCCTTGACGCTCGTCACAGGCGTGGCCTGAACTGGCGCGGGGGCCTGGGTCGCACTGGGCGTGCTCATGGTGATGGGCTTTTCGGTTGTGGTTGCCATGCTGTATTCCTTGAAAATAACGATATATACAGTTTATACAGTTTGATCAAGGCGTGTCAAGCTGCCGCTGCCAGTCGCACCCGCCGGTGCGTGAGCGCTGGCGCTCAGCTCTCGCCCAGCGTCAACGACCACGGCGTTTTTTGCCAGGCCAGCACTTCTTCGCGCAGCAGGTGCGCGGACTGGGGAAAGGACTGGGCCCAGCCGGCGCGCCAGTCCAGGTGGAAGGCGTTGGCCTTGCGCGCGCGCTCAAGGGTCAAGCCCGCGACATCGGGGTCGCGCCGGGCGTGGCACAAAATGACCGCCAGGCGCAGGCACAGCAACTGTTGCACAAACAGCTCGTCGGCAAAGTCGACCTCGAGTTTGCGCAGCTTGCCCCGGTGCCCCAGCACCAGCAGGCTGAGTTTGTGCAGTTCGGGCAATGTAAAACCCATGGCATCGGCATTGTCCAGAATGTAGGCACCGTGCTTGTGGTAGTCGCTGTGCGAGATGTGGCTGCCAATGTCATGCAACTGGGCGGCCCATTCGAGCTTGCGCTGCAAGCGTTCTTCGGCCGGATGCGCCGCTGGGTTCAGCGCGTCAAAGCTGCTGCCTTGAAGCTGTGCCAGCAAATTCTTGGCGACCTGACCCACACGCAAGCCATGCGCCGTGTTGCTGCCGAACTTGGTCGCGAGTCGTTGCACCGAGCGCGCGCGCACATCCGACTGGTCCTGCGCGGCGCCCATCAGATCGAACAACAGCCCGTGGCGCAGCCCGCCGCTGGCTTGCTGCATCTGGTCGATCTGCAGCAAGTCGAACACCGCCCGCAAAACGCTCAAACCGCCACCAATGATGGCGCGCCGGTCCTCGCGCATGCCCGCCAAGCGGACGCGATCGACGCTTTGGGCGCTGAGCAGCTTGTCTTGCAGCCAGTCCAGTCCCGCGCGGCTGACGTGGCTGCTCGGCCAACCGGCGCCGGCCAACACATCGGCGACTGCGTTCACGGTGCCGGCCGAGCCGTAGGCCACATCCCAGGCGTCACGCCGGTAGATGCTAAGCGCCTCGTCCAGCACCGCCTTGGCTGCAATTTCGGCCATTTCAAAGGCGCGCGGGGTGAACTGGTTGTCGGGAAAATAGCGCGATGACCAGGCCACGCTGCCGACCCGGTACGACTCCATCTGGGTGGGCTCGAATCCCTGGCCCAGAATCAGCTCGGTCGAGCGTCCGCCAATGTCGATCACCAGGCGGCGCTCATCGCTGTGCGGTAGCGTTTGGGCCACGCCCTGGTAGATCAGGCGGGCTTCTTCACGGCCCGAGATCACATCGATCGGAAAGCCCAGCAGCGCATTGGCGGGCGTCAGGAATTCGTCGCGGTTGCGCGCTTCACGCAGCGTTTGCGTCGCCACGGCGCGCACCTCGCCCACACTAAAGCCCGCCAGGCGTTCGCCAAACCGGGCCAGGCAATCCCAGCCGCGCTGCATCGCCTGCGGCGTCAAGTTTCGTTCATGGTCCAGGCCATTGCCCTGGCGCACGGTTTCCTTCAGATATTCGGTGCGAAAGAACTGACCGTGTTCAATCCGACCAATCTCAAGGCGAAAGCTGTTGGAGCCCAAATCGACAGCCGCCAGGCGCGTTCCTTCTTGCATCGGTAATCTTCCTGTGTTTGGGGGTGCAGCATAGCATTTGGCTTGGACCGCCCGGTGACGCTTTCCGTTTGTATAAATCAATAGCATGCTAGGCTTATTAGACGTGGGCTAGAGCCCTATTTGGTATAAATTATTTGGATAATCAAGCCGTGTTTTCAACCTTTGTTGCCAGCCCTGTCGGTATGCCAGCGAACAGACCGGCTTGTAGAAAATGAACATGCTCGGGCTCACCTTGAGCGGGTCATGACGATCGGAATGAGCCTTAGCGGGCCCCGGTCCAGGCCGCTCCTACGCAAAAACAACCCTGATTCCCAATCCCATGACAAGACGTACCACCGGCAACCTTTGGAGCCGCACATTTCAGCGCACGATGAAGGCCGTGACGCGCACGGCAATGCGTGCAAGCACCAAAGCTGTGACGCAGGCTTTGCGTGCTGCGCCCCTGCCGCTTCAGTCCAGCGCCAAAAAACCGACCCGGGCAACGCCCGGCTGGCACACGGGCGTGACGCTGGGCACCACCGGTGCGCGGCGTTACCGCCTGTATCAGCCCCCTAGCGTGCGGCGCAATGAGCGCCTGCCGCTGCTGGTGATGCTGCACGGTTGCTCGCAGGACGCGCAGGCGTTGGCAACTATCAGCCAGATGAACCGGCTGGCCGACCGGCAGCGTTTTCTGGTGCTGTACCCAGAGCAGGACCGGCTCTCCAACCCGCAAGGTTGCTGGAACTGGTTTGACACCCGCACCGGGCGTGCGCAGAGTGAAGTGGGTGCCATCATGGCCGCGATCGACCAGGTTAGCCTGAAGCAGGCGGTTGACCCCACGCGCATCGCCATTGCCGGCTTTTCGGCCGGTGCCGGGATGGCGGCGCTGGCGGCTTCGCTGCATCCCACGCGTTTTAGGGCGGTGGTGATGCATTCAGGCATCGCGCCGGGGGTTGCCCACTCCTCAGTCAGTGCGCTGAGCGCCATGCGCGGGCGCCGCGCCGCCGATGTGAGCTTGGCGTCACTGGCGCCGGGCACTTATTTGCCGGGGCTGCTGGTGATCCATGGCAGTGCCGATCACATTGTCGCGCCCGGCAACGGCTTTGACGCGGCGCGGCTCTGGGCGGCGCGGGTGCAGGCCAAAGCGGGCCAGCCGCGCACGGTCCAGCGCGGCAAACGTTATGCCGCGACCCTGACCGACTACCGGGCCGACGGCCAACTGGTATCCACCCTGTGCGCCGTCCAAGGCCTGGGCCACGGCTGGAGCGGCGGTGCTGCGGGCCAGCCCTACAGCGACCCGGCAGGGCCCGACGCCTCCCGCATGATCTGGTCCTTCGCTGTCAAACAATTCGCAAGCGTGGCGGCGTGAAGCTGCTCTTTCATCGGCGCAAAGCCCTTTTTTGACCGGGTGCTGGGCGTTAGATGTCATGAAGGCGGTGTAATGGAGCCTGTGCCAAACCCATCCAACCAACCCCAGCAGGAGTCCCACGCTTGAGCGCAGATGATTTGGCGGGCCTGTCGCTGGCAGCTTTTGACCAGATGGTGGACGCCACCGCGGGCTTTCGCTCGCGTGCGGGCCAGCGCGACATGGCCCAGCAGATAGCCTGCACCTTAGCCGGTGTGACGCTGGGCGACCATGGCGAGCCCCACAAGGCCATCAGCGTGATTCAGGCCGGTACCGGCGTTGGCAAGTCGGCCGCTTACCTGGCCACTACGGTGGCGCTGGCGCTGGCGCGCAAGACCCGGGTCGTCATCTCCACTGCCACGGTGGCCTTGCAAGAGCAACTGATGACCAAAGATTTGCCCGCACTGGCGGCGGTGCTGGAGACGCCCTTTGTCTTCGCGCTGGCCAAGGGCCGTGGCCGCTACGTCTGCAAGTTCAAGCTCGAGCGCCTCGCAGGTCCAGGCGGTGAAGAGCTGACTGACGAGCTGTTTGGCGTGGATGAAGACACGCCGCCGCCGCGCGCGGCCTTTGCCGCCCAGTTGCAGGGCGTGGACTCCGAGGAGCGCCGCTTCAAGCTCTATGACGCGCTCGCCAGCGCCCTCGCCCAGGGCAAGTGGGACGGCGACCGCGACAAGCTGGCGGAGCAGCCCGATGCGCGCGACTGGTCGGCCGTGGCGGCCGAGCGCCACAGTTGCACCGCGCGCCATTGCCCGCGCTTTCGCGACTGCAGCTACTACCAGGCGCGCACGCAACTGGCCGAGGCCAATGTCATCGTTGCCAACCATGACCTGGTGCTGGCCTCGCTGGGCATGAATGCGCTGCCCGAACTGGAAAAATGCCTGGTGGTGTTTGACGAAGGGCACCACCTGCCCGCGGTCGCGCTGGACCAGTTTTCCAGCAGCATGGACCTATCAAGCCTGCGCTGGCTCGACAAACTGCCCAAAATCTTGGCTGAGGTGAGCGAGAAGATCAATCGGGTGCCCGAGCAGGACGTGAGCACGCTGGCGCAGCAACTCAAGACCGCCTTGCTCGATGTCAGCCGCATCGCCATGGATTTGCTGCAGAGCGGTGGCAGCGGTTATGACGGCACCCAGCGCTTCAAGAATGGCGTTCTGCCCAGCGTGCTGCAGGACCCGATGACGCTGATTCAGGGCCACGCCCGCGGCTTGTCCAGTGTGCTCGAAGCTTTGGGCGCCGAGTTGAAGCGCCGGGCCAAGGAAGACCCGTCGCTGGCCTTGAGCAGCTCGCTCTTGTACGCCAAGCTCGGGCCGCTGGCGCCCAAGCTCTCCAGTGTGCTGGCCACCAGCGGCATGTTGCTGGCGCATGACCCGCAACCGCTGGCCAAATGGCTCAAGTCCGACACCAGCTCAGGGCTCGTCTTCATGAGCGCCCACGCCTGCCCGATCGTGCCGGGCGCGCTGTTGCAGCAAAGCCTGTGGCGCCAGGTGCGCGGCGCCATCATCACGTCCGCAACGCTGACGAGTTGCGGCAGTTTCGATTTCTTTCTGCAGGAAGCCGGGCTTGACAACGACAACACCGTGTCCACGCTGGAGGTCGCCAGCCCCTTCAACTACGCAGCCCAAGGCCGCCTGATCGTGGTAGAGACGGCGGCAGACCCGAAGAACGTGGAGGCCTACACGCGCGAGCTGGTGGCCGAGTTGCTGCTCGATTTGAGCCAGATCGAACACGGCGCCCTTGCGCTGTTTACCTCGCGCGTGCAAATGAAAGCGGCGGTGGACGCGCTGAGCCCCACGCTGCAGGACGTGGTGCTGGTGCAGGGACAACTGCCCCGCACGCGCTTGCTGGCCACGCACCAGGCGCGGGTCGAGTCGGGGCGGCCGTCGGTCATCTTTGGCCTGCAGTCCTTTGGCGAAGGGCTGGACTTGCCGGGGCGGCTGTGCGAAACGGTGCTGATTGCCAAGTTGCCGTTCAGCCCGCCGTCGGACCCGGTCGAAGAGGCGCGCTCCGAATGGCTCAAGAGTGTCGGGCGCGACCCGTTTTCTGAACTGGTGGTGCCCGCCACCGGCATCCGCTTGCTGCAGTGGACCGGGCGCGCGATCCGCACCGAAGACGACGTGGCGACGGTGATCTGCTATGACCGGCGCCTGCTGACCATGGGTTTTGGGCGGCGCATGTTGCAAGGCCTGCCCGCCTATGCGGTGTTGCGGCGCTCAAGGGGCGTGTTGCGGGCCATGTAGCGTGACGAGCGCTTGGCTTGCATTTGGGGACCGCGGCCGCAAATGGGGTCAGACGTTGTGAATTGAAAGTGATGATGAATACGATTTTTGGATTTTTGGCGCGCGTGGCGCTGCTGCTGGCTGGCTTGATCTTCATGGCCAGTTTACTGGCGGCTGGTTTGCTGGTGCTGCTGCTGTGGCTGCTGCGCGGGTTGTGGGCCAAGCTGACCGGGCAGCCCGTCAGCCCCTGGACCTTTCAGGTGAACCGGCAGGCGATGTGGCAGCGTTTTTACCGTTCACCAGCGAGCGCTGGCCCACCCCGGCGCGATGATGCCCATGTGATTGACGCCGAAGTGAAGGAAATCAAGGAAAGCCGGCCGCCGGAGGCTTGATCTATGCTATATAAAAAATAGCTGCTCATGCATATATCACGCGGACTAGCGGCTAATTTGATTTAAATATCGAGCACAATTTCTTTAGCAAACAGGTCAATCGCCGTTTTGGCTACTTGTTGCGTGTCAAAGTAGGCGTAGGCGCTGACGCCGATCGCGCCGAGCAGCGGCACAAAGCGGGTGGCGCTCTTGCCGATGATGCGCTGCGTCACCTTCACGCCCAGTAAGCGCGCGGCCGACTGGATGAATCCCAGCGAGGCAGTCCGAACCATGAAGCGGTCGCCCACCCGTACCACCACATCGCGAAAAAGCTGCGCCGAGACGTGCTTGAACAGGCAGTAGATCATCTGTTCGCGCCCCAACGTGGCGTGCTTGCCATAGACCGCGGCGATGTCAGACACCATTTGCGCCTGCAGCTTCCACACACCTACCAGTTCCGGCACGATCGTCAGCCAGCCCAGAAAGCCCGGTGGCAGCGCCAGCGATCCGGCCATCACGCCCGCCTGGCGGGCAGCGGTGCGCCCCAGCGCGCGGGCGCGCTTGTCGGGCTGCGCCACTTCGCGTTCGCTGGAGCCGGGCA
This sequence comes from Burkholderiales bacterium, assembly GCA_038215405.1. Taxonomy (GTDB): domain Bacteria; phylum Pseudomonadota; class Gammaproteobacteria; order Burkholderiales; family Burkholderiaceae_C; genus Rhodoferax. The sequence goes on along the minus strand of JBBQQX010000041.1, from coordinate 17,664 downwards.
CGCGCAACACCAGCGCCAAAATGGCGTCGCCCACCGTGTGACGCAGACCATTGGGGGCGTCGGCTGTAGTGGCGTCGGTGATATCGGCTTTGGAACGTGCGGATTTGGCCATGGTGCGCCATTATGGCGTCCATGAGCGAGTGCCGCGCGGCAGTTCTGGTGCTGGCGCAGGGCGAGCCTGGCAATCGGGTACATTGGTCCGATGAGAAACAAACTGTTACCTTTCAGCCTGCGCCCTTGGGGGGCAGCGCTTATCCTGCTTGCCAGCACCGAACTGGCCATCGCGCAGGCGCCTGATCCCTTGCAACCGGGGGGCACGCACGCCAGCGCGCTGTCCGAGGCCGACTTTCTGATGGATATGCCGATCGTGCTGTCGGTGTCGCGCCTGCCGCAGCGGCTCGACGAGACGCCCGGCGCGGTCACCATCCTGGATCGCGACATGATTCGCCTGTCGGGTGCGCGCGACGTGGCTGACCTGTTGCGGCTGCTGCCAGGGTTTCAGACCAGTACCTCGTTTGAAACCGGCGCGCCACTGGCCAGCTACCACGGTAGTTTTGACGCCTACTCGGGACGCATGCAGGTGCTGGTGGACGGGCGCTCGGTCTACTCGCCTTTTCTTTTCGGCGGCACCGCCACCGGTTTGCAAAGCGTGGCGATGGCCGATATTGAACGCATCGAGGTGCTGCGCGGCTCCAACTCCGCTGCCTACGGTGCCCGCGCCATGCTGGGGGTGATCAATATTGTGACGCGCCACACGGTCGATACGCTGGGTCGACAGGCCACCGTGGCGACCGGCGAAAACGGTATTCGTGATGCGCAGGCCAGCATTGGCTGGGGCCAGGACGGTGCCACCTTTCGCCTCGGGCTTGACCGCCGCGGTGACGACGGTCTGAGCGGGTCGAACGGTCACAACCTGATCAATCGCATGAACCTTCGCGCTGATCTGCGCGCCAGTGTGAGGGATGAAGTTGGGCTGCGCGCGGGCGGTTTAAGCATCGATTCCGGCGAAGGCTACGTGGGCAAGCCTGACAATCCTCCGCACGATCGTTCTTTCGGCGCTGGCTATGCGCAACTCGACTGGCGGCGCAGTCTGGGCGCGGATGAAGATGTGGCGCTGAGTCTGTCGCACACACAGGAGTCCCTTCGGAACAGCTTTGCGTATTCGCTGCTCTCTTACAAAAATCAGGTAGCGGCGTTTCCGGACGGCGGAAACCCGGCGCTGATTCAATTCAAGAATCTGGTGGCGGGTATTGATGAAAGTATTGACATTGATACCAACGGCCGCGCGAGCAGCAGCGCGCTGGCTCTGCAGCACACCCTGCGCCACAGTTCTGTACTTCGGGTGGTACTGGGTGGCGAGCTCAGGCGTGAGGAGGTGGCATCGCGGGCGCTTTACAACACCGATGCCGTCCTGCGCACCGATTACACCCGCCTGTTCGGTAACGCGGAATGGCGATTTGCCGACAACGCCCTGTTGAATGCGGGCGGCATGTACGAAAGAAACAATGTCAGGGGCGACAATTTTGCGCCGCGGCTGATGGTCAACTGGCACGTCGCCCAGGGTCAGACCTTGCGTTTTGGGGTGTCGAGAGCCTATCGTTCAAACAGTACCTTCGAACAATTTGCCGACGCGCGCTACACCTCGAATGGCGTTTTACTGAAGGTTACTGCGTTGGCCAGCGGCGACGTCCAGCCTGAGAGGCTGCTGGTGCGCGAGTTGGGCTACCTCGGCGACTTCCCGCGACTGCGCGCGGGCTTGGATATACGTGTGTTTCACGAGCGGATTGCCGGTTTCGTTCGTGGAAGCAAGTCTGTTTTGCCAGCTGGCACAACCCTGCTGGCATCAACGCCGTGGGACTATGTCAACGATGAGGATTTCACCATCAAAGGCTTGGAATACCAGTTGAAATGGCGTCCTTGGCGAGATGCTCAGTTCATTTTCAATCAGACCTATACCAACATCAATTCGATAGATGCTGGTACCGTTCTGCCAGCGCCGGAAGTGGCCAGTTCTCTGACCTATCTTCAGAAATTGCCGGGCGGCGTTGATCTAAGTTTGATGCACCAGGATAGCGGCCCGGTTGTTTTGACGGGTTCATCAAGCAGTCACCTGGCGATGACCCGCACCGATTTGCGGCTGGCCTTGCCAGTGCAATTTGGTGCCACTCGGGGCGAAGTCGCCTTGGTCGTGCAAAACCTGGGCTCGCCATACCTCGATTTTGACCAGCTATTCAAGTTCCAGCGCCGCGCCTTCGTGACCCTGCGGCTGGAAAACTAAGGCTGATTCGTTGCCATGCTGGTGCGCCTGCGTTTCCTGTTGCTGACGTTCTGGCTCGGCTGCCTGACGGCACCAACGGTGCAGGCCGTCACGGTCGTGATCGTCAGCAGTGAACGCAGCCCGGCTTATGCGCAGGCGGCTGATACCCTGGTGCGTGAACTCGAGCGCATTGGCGGCTCGCGCTATGACCTGTTGCTGCTCACGGCCGCCGAACTGGCGGGCGTCGACGACTTGAGACCGAAACTGTTTGTGGCACTCGGTGCCCAGGCCGCGCAGGCATTGGCGCAGGCCGCGATGCCAGCGCCAGTGTTGTGCGCGCTGCTGCCGCGCAGCAGTTTCGAGCGGGTGTTGCGCAGCAGCGGGCGCAAGGCCTCCAGCCAGTTTTCGGCGCTGTATCTGGATCAGCCCTTGAGCCGGCAATTGGGCTTGATTCAGTTGGCCCTGCCTGAGGCGCGCCGCATCGGCGTGCTGTGGGGGCCCGAGTCGCAAGCGCAGGCGCCGGTCTTGATGGCGCTGGCCAAGGCCCGGGGTTTGAGCCTGCTGCAGGCCAGCGTGGAACAGGATGAACAGCTGTTTCCGGCGCTCAAGCAGGTGGTTGCAGGCGCCGATGTGCTGCTGGCACTGGCGGACCCACAGGTTTACAACACCAGCAGCATTCAAAATATCTTGCTCACCTCTTTGCGGGCCAAGGCGCCGCTGGTGGCTTTTTCGCCCGCCTATGTGCGAGCTGGCGCCTTGCTGGCCTTGCACGTCACGCCCGAGCAGGTCGGCCAGCAAGCAGCCACCCTGGTCGCAGCCATGCTAATGGGCAAGACCCTGCCGGCCACGCCCCTGTACCCGCGGGATTTCAGCGTGGCCGTCAATGATCATGTGGCGCGTTCGCTGGACTTGGCGCTTGACGCCGCGGACTTGCGCACGCGCTTGTTGCGCGCGGAGGCTGTGCCATGAAGATGGTCGGTATCCGCAACCGGATGTTGTTGGCTGCGCTGTTGCCGGTGGCTTTGGTGGCGCTCTTGCTCGCGGTGGCATTCTTGCTGTCGCGTTTTGATGACATCAACACCGCGCACAGGCAGCGCGCGCGCTCGCTCGCCCGACAACTTGCCACGGCGTGTGAATATGGGGTGCTTTCAGGCAATGTCAGTCACCTGCAGACCCTGGTCCGAGGCGCCTTGCGTGAGCCAGATGTCCGGTCGATGACCGTTGTCGACGCCCAGGGCGGGATTCTGGTGCGTGCCGGTCAAGCCGGCTACACGACGCCGCCGCGGCTGGGCTTGCTGGAAAGCGAGCAGTTCGAGCCCCGCACCCAGATCGACCTGCTGCTGCAGCCAATATTCACCAGCCAGGTCCCGCTTGACGATCTTTACGCCGCGCAGGTCAATACCTTGGATGAAGCCGCAACGGCACGGCCGGCGCAGCCCGCCATAGGCTATGTGCTGGTGGAGTTTTCCCGCGCGGCGCTGAACCATAGCGCGAGACAGATGCTGTTCACGGGCATCGCCATCACGTTGGCCGGGCTGTTGTTTGGCGCCCTGGTGGCTGCGCAATTGGGGCGTGGCGTGATTCGCCCGATTGCGCGCATGGCCAGGCTGATCGATCGCATTGGCGCCGGCGAACTGTCGGCGCGTGCCCGGGTTTTGCCCGATGACCCCTTGCGTGCCGTGCAGCAGGGCCTCAATATGATGGCGCTGCGGCTCGAATCCGGCCGCGACGAATTGGAACAGCGCGTTGCCACTGCAACGCTGGCCCTGCGCGAGAGGACGGAAGAAGCCGAGCAGGCAACCTTGTCCAAATCCCGTTTTCTAGCTGCGGCCAGTCATGACCTGCGCCAGCCGATGCACGCGCTGGGCCTGTTTGTGGGGCGGTTGGGGCAGTTGCCACACGACGCGGCGACCACGCGTCTGGTTGGCAACCTGGAGGCCTCGGTGCACGCGCTGCAGGCACTGCTCGATGCCCTGCTCGACGTCTCGCGGCTGGAGTCGGGCGCGGTGCAGGTGCAGGTACGCCCATTTGCGCTGGCCGATCTGTTTGAGCAGTTGCGCGACGGTCTGGCACTCACTGCACTGCAAAAAGGACTTCGTTTGCAGGTGCGCCCCTCACCGGTTTGGGTGCTCAGCGACTCGGCCTTGCTGCATCGGATTCTGCTCAATCTGCTGGGCAACGCCTTGCGCTACACCGCAACAGGCAGCGTGTTGCTGGCCTGTCGGCCCTGCTTTGATGCTCAGCATGTGCGCATCGAGGTCTGGGACAGTGGCATTGGAATTGCGCCGGCGCACCAGACGGCCGTCTTCAAAGAGTTTTACCAGGTGGGCAACAGCGAGCGTGATCGTGACAAGGGCCAAGGGCTGGGGCTCAGTATTGTTAAGCGCAGCGCGGAGTTGCTTGGGTACCGGCTGCACATGCGCTCCACTGAGGGCCGTGGGACACGCTTTAGCTTGCGTGTGCCGCTGGCGCCGTCTGACGTTGCGCATGAGCGGCGCGGTCCGCTGCGGCCTCCCTCTTTTGAAGATATTGCCGCACTGAAGGTGCTGGTGATCGAGGACGATCCGCTGGTGCGTGACGCGTTGGTGGGCTTGTTGGCATCGTGGCAGGTCGAAGTCGCCGTGGCCGACGCTCTGGCCACGGCGCTCCAACTGCTCAAAAATGGTGCCGTGCCCGATGTGATCGTGGCCGATTACCGTTTGCGTGAAGGTGAAAACGGCATTGAGGTGATTCGTCAACTGCGGGCAGCGGCTGGCCATTTGATACCGGCGTGCCTGGTCAGCGGTGACACCGACGCAACCCTGCTGCAGGCGGCTGCTGCGGCATCACTCACCTTGTTGCAAAAGCCGGTGCGCCCGGCCAAGCTGCGCAGCCTGCTGCGGCGTTTGAGCCTGGCGACTCAGGTGGATCGTGCGGATGACGGGGCGTAGCCCTGGCGGCTGGCAGCGAGCACCAGTTGCATCCGGTTCTTGACGTCAAAGGCGCGTAAGAGGGCAGTGATATGGTTCTTGACGGTGTCGTCGCTCAATACCAGGGCGTCACTGATGTCCTTGCTGGAACGCCCGTCCAGCAACAGGGCCAGGACCTCGCCCTGACGTAGCGTGAATTGGGGCCTGGTCTTGGTCGACGCCAGCAGATCGACGGGAACATAAAGTTCACCGGCCAGCACCACGCGCACGGCTGCCAGCAGTTCGGCGCTGTCGCCGTTCTTGGACAGGATGCCGGCCGCGCCACTGGCCAGCGCCGTGCGCACCATCTGCGGGTTGACCATGCCAGAGAGCATGAGGATCGGGAGTTCGGGGTGTGCCTGGCCCAAGACCTTGAGCCCGTCCAGGCCGTTCATGCCGGGCAAGTCGTAGTCGAGCAGCACCAGATCTAGCTCCGGGTGGCGGGCGGCGAGCTCAAAAGCATGGACGCAATGAGGCGATTGCAGCACTTCCACCGATTCTCCCAGCCCCTGGAGAATCTGGCACAGGCCTTCGCGCACGAGGGTGTGGTCGTCCACAACGAGTATTTGCAGTCTATTCATGCTTGAAGCGTAGTATGCACGGGTTTGGTGCGCTCATGGGACGCATCAGGTTACCTTTGTGACACGTCAATACAAATTCTTGAGCCTATGGACAAGAACGCGACGCGCGGCGCGCGAGTGCCATTGCATCTGACCCCGCAAATTAGAATGAAGCATGTTTGTCCATCTTCGTCTCCACACTGAATTTTCCGTCGTTGACGGCACCAACCGCATTGGCGACAGCGTCAAGGCCGCCGCCGTTGACAGCCAGCCGGCATTGGCGATTACTGACCTGAGCAACCTGTTTGGCGCCATCAAGTTTTACAAGGCGGCGCGCAAAGCCGGCGTCAAGCCGCTCATCGGCGCCGAAATCTGGCTCGAAGGCCTGGGCCAGGACGCCAGCGCCCTGTCGCGCCTGCTGCTGCTGGTGCAAAACAAGCAGGGTTACCTCAATTTGTCGGAGTTGCTGGCGCGCGCCTGGACGCAGCAGGGCAGCAAGGCGCAGGCCACCATCAAGCTGGACTGGCTGAAAGAACTGGGCGAAGGACTGATCGTCTTGTCCGGCGCCCAGGCTGGGCCGGTGGGGCAGGCGCTGCTGCAGGGCGATGTTGAGCGCGCGCTGGACGTCGCGCTGCAGTTGGGTGGCGTGTTCCCGCACCGCTTTTACCTGGAGCTGCAACGCGCCGGCCGCACGGACGACGAAGCGCATGTGGTGGCCACGGTGCAGTTGGCCGCGCGCGCGGGTTTGCCGGTGGTGGCGACGCACCCGATCCAATTTGCCGGACCCGATGATTTTGAGGCGCATGAGGCGCGCGTGTGCATTGCCGATGGTGAAATCTTGAGCAACCCGCGCCGGGTGCGCCGCTTCACGCGCGAGCAGTATTTCAAGTCCAGTGCGCAGATGCAGGCGCTGTTTGCCGACGTGCCCTCGGCCCTGGCCAACACGCTGGAGATCGCCAAGCGTTGCAACCTGACGCTCATTTTGGACAAGCCGCAGTTGCCGGACTTTCCGACGCCCGAGGTCAACGGCCAGCGCATGACGCCGGACGAGTACTTTCGCTATGCCTCGCACCAGGGCTTGCAGGAACGCATGGCCCATCTGTACCCGGATGCTTTGCTGCGTGAGAAGGAACTGCCGCGCTACCTGGCGCGGCTTGAATTTGAGCTTGATACCATCGTCAAGATGGGTTTCCCCGGCTACTTTTTGATCGTCGGTGACTTCATCATCTGGGCCAAGAACAACGGTTGCCCGGTGGGGCCAGGACGGGGCTCCGGCGCGGGTTCACTGGTGGCCTATTCGCTCAAGATCACCGACCTGGACCCGCTGCGCTACAACCTGCTGTTCGAGCGCTTTTTGAACCCGGAACGGGTCTCGATGCCCGACTTTGACATCGACTTTTGTCAGACCAACCGCAACCTGGTGATTGACTACGTCAAGAGCAAATACGGCAAGGACGCCGTCAGCCAGATCGTCACCTTCGGCACCATGGCCGCGCGCGCTGCGGTGCGCGACGTGGGGCGTGTGCTGGACATGAGCTACACCTTTTGCGACGGCATCAGCAAGCTGATCCCGAACAAGCCGGGCGTCAGCGTCAGCCTGCAGTTGCCCCCACCGGAGCGCAAGAAAGACGACAAAACCGTGTACGCGGTGGAGGCCGAGCCGTTGCTGGCCGAGCGCGAGGCCAAAGAAGAAGATGTCAAGACCCTGCTGGAGCTGGCGCGCAAGTTAGAGGGCCTGACGCGCAACGTCGGCATGCACGCCGGTGGCGTGTTGATTGCGCCGGGCAAGCTGACCGATTTTTGCCCGCTGTACCAGCAGCCCGGCAGCGATTCGGCGGTGAGCCAGTTTGATAAATACGACGTCGAAGCCATTGGCCTGGTCAAGTTCGACTTTTTGGGCCTGGCCACGCTCACGATCCTGGAAATTGCGCGCGACTTCATCATGGCGCGCCACAAAGGCCAGGAGAACTTCGCCTTTGAGAACCTGCCGCTGGACGACGCCCGCGTCTACAAGCTGTTTCAGGAAGGCAAGACCGAGGCGGTGTTCCAGTTTGAATCACGCGGCATGCAGGGCATGCTCAAAGACGCCAAGCCGACCCGCCTGGAAGACCTGATTGCGCTCAACGCCTTGTACCGCCCCGGCCCGATGGACCTGATCCCCAGCTTTGTGGCGCGCAAGCATGGCCGCGAGGTGGTGGAGTACCCGCACCCGCTGGTGGCCGAGATGCTGAGCGAGACCTACGGCATCATGGTCTACCAGGAGCAGGTGATGCAAACGGCGCAGATTCTGGGCGGCTATTCGCTCGGTGGCGCCGACATGCTGCGCCGCGCCATGGGCAAGAAGGACGCGGACGAGATGGCCAAGCACCGCCAGATTTTCCGCGACGGTGCCGCCAAAAACAACATCAATCAAGCCAAGGCCGACGAGGTGTTTGACTTGATGGAGAAATTCGCCGGCTACGGCTTCAACAAGTCACACGCCGCTGCTTATTCGCTGCTGGCTTACCACACGGCCTGGCTCAAGGTGCACTACACGGCCGAGTTCTTTTGCGCCAACATGACGGTGGAAATGGGCGACACCGACAAGCTCAAGGTCTTGTATGAGGACGCCTTGAAGATGGGCTTGAGCTTCGAGCCACCCGATGTGAACCGGGGCATGAGCCGATTTGAGCCGATCTCGGACAAGGTGATTCGTTACGGCCTGAGCGCCATCAAGGGCAGCGGCCAACAGGCGATCGAGGCGATTGTGGCGGCGCGCGAGGGTCGTGGTGTTGGGCCCAATGGCGATGTCGTGGGGCCGTTCAAGAGCCTGTTTGATTTTTGCGTGCGGGTGGACCGTTCGCGCGTCAACAAGCGCACGGTCGAGGCGCTGATCAAGGCCGGCGCCTTTGACGCGATTCAACTCAACCGCGCCAGCCTTCTCGCCTCCACCGACCTGGCGTTCGAGTTCGGCGCCGCCGCGCTGGCCAACGCCAACCAGGGCGGACTGTTTGACATGATTGATGACGCGCAAGGCTCGAGCACGCAGGAGCCCGAACTGGTGCAGGCGCTGCCGTGGGGTGTGAAAGAGCGGCTCACTTATGAGAAAACGGCCGTCGGCTTCTATTTGTCCGGCCATCTGTTTGACGAGGTGGCGCTTGAAGTGCGTCGCTTCGCCAAGCGCCAGATCGACGACCTGATTGACATCCGCGAGCCGCAGTTGCTGGCCGGCATCATCAACGACTTTCGCGTCATCAACGGCCAGCGCGGCAAGCTGGCGCTGTTCAAGCTGGACGACAAATCGGGGGTGATCGAGGCGCGGGCCGATGAAGCGCTGATCATGGCGCACAAGAATTTGCTCAAGGACGACGAACTGGTGATCGTCATGGGCCAGCTCAAGCCTGATCGTTTTTCCGGTGGCATGCAGCTCACCGTGACGCAGATTTGGGACCTGGAACAGGCGCGCTGCCGCTTTGGCAAGTTTTTGCGCCTGGTGGTGAGCACGCTTGCCGGTCAGTCGCCCGACGTGGCGCGCATGGCGCGGGACTACCCGCCGCTGCGCGAGGTCACCGAGCAGGGCGAGGTGCTGCGCGGTATGGGCGTGCGGCTGTCGGTGACGTGCCAGGGCGAGGGCGTTCGGGCCACGGCAGAGTTGCAGCTCGGGGAACGCGCCAAGTTTTACCCGAGCAACGCCGCGCTGGCGGGCTGGCGGGTGCAGGCCGGGGCCGGCAAGGCTGAGATTGTTTATGAGTGAAATCAGGCTCTAGCCCGCGTTCAGTATGCTTTAGTAGCTATTAAATTTATCGTTATTTTTTCCCCACTCACTCCCCCAACCCCTCTCTCGCCCCGCCGGGCGAAAGAGGGGAGCTTCATGTGGCCGCGTTTTTGAAGGTGGGAACTCTGTGCTCCACAGCGTGCTGGCCTCAAAGCGAAGACAACCCAGCGACCAGTCGCCATAGCCAAATTCGGCATCGCTTCAGCTCGCCCGGCCAGCCGCCCAGAAGCCGGTCACTCAGATCAAGCGCCGCCCCGACGCCACTTGGCAAACCGGGGGCGGCCATGTACGAATTTAGGATAGAGGTAAAAACCGCATCAATGGCCGGTCCGGTGCAGACTCGTTGCCCTATGCAGCGACCAACGAACGAACTGTCCGTCGCTGGCACGCCCCTTGTTTGGGGCAACCATCCGGCGCCTCATTGGCCGGTAGGGGCAAGCGGCTGACTTCAAACGGTGACATAAAGAGCAAGCTTGTCAAACCGCCGGACAACAGGCTGATACCCCATAAGGCAAAAAAGGGCAGGACAAAAACCGCCTGAGTGTCAATACGACAGTTTGCTCGTCACTGATTGAGGACCACATAACTCTTTTGAGCCAGATCAATGATCCGCAGGTTGGCCCCGGTATTCACTTTGACTCCCGGCAGCAGTTGTTTATTAGTCCAGCCCTCGCGCATCATCGTCATGCCACATTCTTCGACTTCTACTCCTTTTGCCAGGATGGTCGCAATCATCGCCTTATAGGGATTGCCCTCTTTGGACTTTCGTACTTCGTTGTAGGCCATATCGTTGAGCAGCATAAATCCGCCGTCGCCGTTGAAAACAGCGACCACCTTGGCGTCTGTACCCATCTGACGAAATTTATCAGAGAGCACGCTCATTTGTTGCAAAGTAAAGCTGTTGTCGCCACTCGGCGCAACCCGGTCCACACGAAAAACAACCTTGGCATCCTTCAGGACGATGGGCACATCTATCGAAGGCCCGCCCATCTTCATCATGTTGGGTTGCATCCCGCCCATCGGTTGTTGCCCCTGTGCAAATACTGTCGTACCTGAAATTGCCAAGGCTGTCATAGCGGCGACAAAACGATGTTTCATAGTGGCTCCTCTCATCCATAATTTGTATTGCCGTAAACAAGGCGACCGTCCAGATATCGAACCTGCATGCAATGTCAAGAGTATGGTTCGGAACAACCCAACACAGGTATGACGAGAATCAAAAGTTGACAATCTATCTGTGCCCCTTTGCCCTATCTGCCAACCAATTTATGCTGATGATCGTGTTGCTGCCGATGCCGGTCTGACCTTTCATCCCCGGTGTTGCCTGCCGCCTCAGTGCGAAACAGCCGCCGCTTCCACCTGCCCCGACAGCGTCAGCCATTGCTCTTCCAGGATTTGCAGTTCGTCGTTGATGGCCTTGAGTCGGTTGCCCAACTCGGCATAGTCCGATGGCGGTGGCGATTTGGAGAGCAGGCCCTCCAGAGAAGCGCCTTCGCCGTTGAGCACCGCCATGCGCGCTTCGAGTTGTTCGAGTTGGCGCTTGGCGCCGCTCGACGCCACCTTGACCTTGGGCTTGGCAGCGGCTTCGGCCAAGGCCTTGCGCTCGGCTTTGGCGGCGGCGCTGCTTGCCTCCTTGATGGCTTCGCGCTGGCGCTTGGCTTCGTCGAGCAAATAGCGTTGGTAGTCGTCCAAGTCCCCGTCAAACGGTTCAACGCCACCGCGCGAGACCATCCAGAACTCGTCGCAGACCGCGCGCAGCAGCGCCCGGTCATGGCTGACCAGCATCACGGTGCCTTCAAACTCGTTAAGCGCCATCGAGAGGGCCTCGCGCGTGGCCAGGTCCAGGTGGTTGGTCGGCTCATCGAGCAGCAAGAGGTTCGGGCGCTGCCAGACGATCATGCACAGCACCAGCCGCGCTTTTTCGCCACCGCTCATGCTGCCCACGGCCTGCTTGACCATGTCGCCGCCAAAGTTGAAGGTGCCCAGAAAACTGCGCAGGTCTTGCTCGCGCGTGGCCTGGCCTGCAATCTTGCCCAGCGCGCTCATGTCCTTGACCATGCGGATCATGTGTTCCAGCGGGGTGTCCAACGGGCGCAATACGTCCAGTTCCTGCTGGGCAAAGTAGCCAATGTTCAGGCCCTTGCCTTCGGTGATCTCGCCCTCTAAGGCTTGCAGTTCGCGCGCGATGGTTTTGACGACCGTCGACTTGCCCTGGCCGTTGGCACCCAGGATGCCGATGCGCTGGCCCGCCAGCACCGAGCGGCTGACGTTCTTGACGATCACGGTCGGTGGCGTGCCCGCCGGCGCATCGTCGGGCGGCGGGTAGCCAAAGCTGACCCCCGTCATCGACAGCATCGGGTTGGGCAGGTTGGCAGGCTCCTTGAATTCGAAGGTGAAGTCGGCCTCGGACAGCAGCGGCGCGATCTTTTCCATGCGGTCCAGCGCCTTGACCCGGCTTTGCGCCTGTTTGGCCTTGCTGGCCTTGGCCTTGAAGCGCGCAATGAACTTTTGCAGGTGGGCAATCTTGTCCTGCTGCTTGGCAAAGGCGTTTTGCTGCAGGTTCATCTGCTCGGCGCGCATGTCCTCGAACTTGCTGTAGTTGCCGCCGTAACGCGTCAGCTTGGCGCAATCGATGTGCAGCGTGACGTTGGTCACGGCGTCCAAAAACTCGCGGTCGTGGCTGATCACGATCATCGTGCCTTCGTACTTTTTGAGCCAGGACTCCAGCCACACCAGGGCGTCCAGGTCCAGGTGATTGGTGGGCTCGTCCAGCAGCAGCAGGTCACTCGGGCACATCAGCGCGCGCGCCAGTTGCAGCCGCATCCGCCAGCCGCCAGAAAAACTGTTGACCGGGTTGGTGAGCTCGGTGGTCTTGAAGCCCAGACCCAGAATCAACGCTTGCGCGCGCGCCGGCGCGTCGTGCGAACCCGCGTCCTGCAGCGCCATGTAGGCGTGCGCCATGCGGTCGTAGTCTTCGGTGGCCTCAGAAGCCGTCACTTCCTGTTGCGCGGCCAGCAGCGTGGTGTCGCCGTCCACGACATAGTCGGTGGCGCTCTGCTCGGTTTCGGGCATGTCCTGCGCGACCTGGCCCATGCGCCATTGGCTCGGGATGAAGTACTCGCCGCCGTCTTCGTGCAGCGTGCCGTTGAGCAGCGCAAACAGCGAGGACTTGCCGGCGCCGTTGCGCCCGACCAGACCGACTTTTTCGCCGGGATTGAGGGTGACGGAGGCGCCGTCAAGCAGCACTTTGGCGCCGCGGCGCAGGGTAACGTTTTTTAGAGTGATCAAGAGAGAAAGGACGCAGGTAAAAAATGATTTGAAGCGGCATTCTTGCCGCTTGCGGGTTGTATGACAACGATCTGAAAAATGGCAATAGAAGCCCTGGCAGGCTGGTCTTGCGCGTGGTTCTATGGCATGTAGTCTTGCAGCAAAAAACGAAGAATAAATTGATCTTTGCCGGCCTTGATCATGGCGATGACCTGGTCCATGTCAATGTTCATGTAGTCATGGACGATGCGGTTGCGCAGTCCGACGATGGCGATCCACGCGTTCATGTCATCGGCTGAGAGTCGCTGGCTGTTGCCCAGGGCCGTGAACGCATCATAAGCGGACACCGGCACCGGTTGTCCACTGGCTTTAAGCCATTGCTTGGCTTTGCCGATGGCGTTTTCAATCAGGATCTGCAGCGCATGCAGTACCCCGCTTTGCTCCAGTGGCGTCAGCGCCCGGCCTTGCTGCAAAATGGTTCTGGCCTGCGTCAACAACGCGGCTTGTTCGGTGGCAATGCGCGCGGTTTCGGCTTGGTAGAGGTCAAGCCGCATGTTGCTTGTCCCAATAAAAGTCTTCCAACTCACGCCAGGTACGGCGCAAAAACCGCGACCATGCCAGGCTGTCTTCACCCGCCAGCGGCACACCTTCTTCGGCCACGCTGGCGCGCATGGCCAGATTGGCGCGGCGCAGTTCAATCAGGTCGATGTTGGATGGCGCTACACCCAAGGCGAGGGCGAGCTTGTGGCGTAGGGTCTCGGTGGCGCTCAAGGAGTTCAGCCAGTCCAGTTGCGGCTGCCACTGCAAAGCGATATCCCAGTCGCTGTTGGGATGGGCTGTGCCCGTCGCACGGCTGCCGACCAGCACGGAAAATTCCAACCCTGGTTCGGCGCGCAGTGTTGACGAGAGAATCGCAGGCGAGTTCAACACCAGATACCTTGGGCAAGCCACGAGACACAGGCACCCATCAAAGGCGCAACCCGTTGGCGTGGGTTCGTGGTAGGGGATAGCGCTGCAAACATGGGGCTATTTTAAGGTCAGGCAGTCAATGGATTGCGTCGCTGCCGTGGTCGTCGTGACGGCTGGCCTGGCAGGCATGGCATCAATTGCTGGCGACCAGCGCCGCGCGCTCAAGCAGCAGTACCTGGTCTTCACCGGCGCTGGTTTCCAGCCAGATAGCCGCCAGCTTGGGGAATGCCGCCTCAAAATGCGCGCGCTCGTTGCCGATTTCCAGCACCAGCACAGCGTCGTCGGTCATGTGTTGCGGCGCCTCAGTCAGGAGCACGCGGATGAAGTCCATGCCGTCATGGCCGCCAGCGCGGTTGCCGTCGAGCGCGAGCGCGGGTTCGGCGTGAAACTCCAAGGGCAGCGCGGCCATGCTCTGGGCGTTGACGTAAGGCGGGTTGCAGACAATCAGGTCGTAGCGGCCCGGCAAGGAGGCAAAACCGTCCGATTCGACCAGGGTGATGCGTTCATTCAAGCCGTGCCTGTCAACGTTGATGCGGGCCACTGCCAGCGCGTCTGCAGAAAGATCGGAGGCGTCCACCGTCACGTCCGGGTAAGCCATGGCCGCCAGCACTGCCAGACTGCCGTTGCCGCTGCACAGGTCCAGCACCGCGTGCGTGGCGTCGCTGAGCCAATAGTCCAGGGCGCCGATCACCAGCAACTCGGCAATCAAAGAGCGTGGCACGATGGCGCGCTCGTCCACGTAGAAGGGCACGCCCATCAGCCAGGCCTCCCTCGTCAGGTAGGCGGCGGGCTGACGAGAGCTGATTCTTCTTTCTAAAAGTGTAGCTATCTGCGCTTGTTCTGCGGGGGCTACCGGCCGATTGGCTATAAATTCAGGCTCATCCGTCGCGCCATCGAGCGGTGTGTCAAGCGGCAGCCCGAGCTGCCACAAGACCAGCCAGGCGGCTTCGTCAAAGGCGTTGTCAGTGCCGTGGCCAAAGGCCACGCCCGCCTTGGTGAGCTGGGCGGCAGCCGCTTCAATCAGCTCCAGCACGGTCATGCTGCTGGCCCCGCGCTCAGGTTTTCCAGCACGCGCCGGTAAATATTTTTTAAAGGCTCAATGTCCGCGATATTGATGTGTTCGTCGATTTTGTGGATGCTGGCGTTGGGCGGGCCGAATTCGATCACCTGCGGGCACATCTTGGCAATGAAGCGGCCGTCGCTGGTGCCGCCGGTGGTGGACAACGCGGTGGTGAGGCCAGTCTCTTGCTTGATGGCATCCACCACCGCGTCCACCAGTGTGCCGGGCTCGGTCAGGAACGGTGTGCCGCCGAGCGTCCAGGCCAGGTCGTAATCGAGCTCGTGGCGCTCCAGCACGGCGGCCAGCCGGGTCTGCAGCGACTCGGGTGTGGATTCGGTGGAAAAGCGGAAGTTGAAGTCAATCACCACGGCGCCAGGAATCACATTGCTGGCGCCGGTGCCGCTGTGGATGTTGCTGATCTGCCAGGTGGTGGGCTGGAAGAAAGCGTTGCCGTGGTCCCATTCGATGCCGACGAGCTCGGCCAAGGCCGGGGCCACCAGATGGATCGGGTTTTTCGCCAGGTGCGGGTAGGCGATATGGCCTTGCACGCCCTTGACCGTCAAGCGCGCGCTGAGCGTGCCGCGCCGGCCATTCTTGATCATGTCGCCGGTGCGCACCAAAGAAGTGGGCTCGCCGACGATGCAGTAGTCGATGCGTTCGCCGCGCGCCTGCAGCACTTCACAGACCTTGAGCGTGCCGTCCAGCGCCGGGCCTTCTTCGTCACTGGTGAGCAGAAAAGCAAGGGCCAAGGCCGTGTCTGGCTGCGCCGTCAAGAACTCTTCCACCGCCACGACAAACGCAGCCAGAGAGGTTTTCATGTCGGCCGCGCCGCGGCCATACAGCTTGCCCTCCAGTTGGGTCGGTGTGAAGGGCTGGCAGCGCCACTGCTGCGCCGGGCCGCTTGGCACGACGTCAGTATGACCAGCCAGAACAATCAATTTCGTAGCTGCTTGCTCAGTATGGACGAGGGCTGGAGCCCGTTTTGCCCATAAATTGGTGACGAGCGCGTCGAGCGGACCGCTGCTGATGGTTTCACACACGAAGCCCAGCGGGCGCAGGCGCTCGGCGATGATTTGCTGGCAGCCGGCGTCATCGGGTGTGAGTGAGACTCGGGCGATCAGTTGTTCGGCCAGGTGCAGGGTTTTAGATATCAGCATTGCGGTGAGAGCTCAGGAGTCGTGCGTCACGTCGAACGTGATTTCAGTGAAAGAGGGGTGATCGTCCGGGTCTTCGGTGTCCTCGGGCGCTTTGGCCTGGGCGTTGAAGTCATTTTGCAGGCGCCACATCAAATTGGTGGGGGAGTCCGAGTTGAGAAGACCTTCTTTGCGGTCAACCACGCCGTCCATGATCAGACGCGCGATATCTTGTTCAAAGGTCTGGCCGCCTTCGGCCATCGACTTCTCCATGGCCTCCTTGACGCCGGAAAAATCACCTTTTCCAATCATTTCGGCCACCAGATTGGTGTTGAGCATGACCTCGACTGCCGGGATGCGGCCACCGCCCGTGGTGCGCAAGAGCCGCTGCGACACAATCGCCTTGAGCGAGGCCGACAGGTCGGCCAGCATGGTTTCGCGCACCTCGACCGGGTAGAAACTCAGAATCCGATTGAGCGCCTGGGCGCTGTTGTTGGCATGCAAGGTGGCTAGGCACAAATGGCCGGTCTGGGCGTAGGCAATCGCCGCCGACATGGTTTCGCGGTCGCGGATTTCACCGATCATGATCACATCGGGCGCCTGGCGCAGGGCGTTCTTCAACGCGACCTGGGTCGACTGCGTGTCGCTGCCGACCTCGCGCTGGTTGACCACCGAGCGCTTGTTTCGAAATAAATACTCCAGCGGGTCTTCAATCGTCAGGATGTGGCCGGTGGCGTTGGCGTTGCGGTGGTCAATGATGGCGGCCATGGTGGTGCTCTTGCCCGCGCCGGTAGCGCCCACCAGCAGCAGCAGGCCGCGTTTTTCCATGATCAACTGGCTCAGGATCATCGGCACGCCCAGGGTGTCGAGCGGCGGGATATCGACCGAGATGTAGCGGATCACCGCCGCGATCGAGCCGCGCTGGCGCATCGCGCTGATGCGAAAGCGGCCCACGCCCGCCATCGACCAGCCCATGTTGAGCTCGTTCAATTCTTCCAACTCTTCGATGCGGTTGGGAGGCAAGATCTCTGCCAGCAAATTGCGCGGGGCCTCGGGCGGCAACTGCTGGTTGTTGATCGGCACGCATTGGCCGTTGATGCGGATCAGCGCTGGTGAGTGGGCCGACAGATAGACGTCGGACGCCTTCTTCTCGCTCATCAGGCGAAGAATGCGCTCCATGGTGCCGGAGGTGCCCGGCGTGGCCTTGGACGCGCTTGCTGCAGTGGTTGCCATGCTGAAACCCGGGTATTTTGGCGTGACTGGTGAAAAAAATCAGTCGCGCAGCAAGTCGTTCAAGCTGGTCTTGGAACGCGTTTGCGCGTCCACCCGCTTGACGATGATGGCGGCGTAAAGGCTGTATTTGCCCTCGTTCTTGGGCAGGCTGCCGCTGATGACGACCGAGCCGCTGGGGATGCGGCCATAGCTGACGGTGTCTGTTGCGCGGTCGTAAATGGGGGTGCTTTGCCCGAGGTAAACGCCCATCGAGATCACCGAGTTTTCTTCCACGATGACGCCTTCAACCACCTCGGAGCGCGCGCCGATGAAGCAGTTGTCCTCGATGATGGTGGGATTCGCCTGCAGCGGCTCGAGCACGCCGCCGATGCCCACGCCGCCCGACAGGTGAACGTTGCGACCGATCTGGGCGCACGACCCGACAGTCGCCCAGGTATCGACCATCGTTCCTTCGTCGACATAGGCGCCGATGTTGACGTAGGA
>JBBQQX010000040.1:0-29021 GCA_038215405.1 Burkholderiales bacterium | reverse complement strand
GCAAGACCCAAAAAATAGCCCGGCCTGGTTGGCGCTGGCCGAACTCGCCAGTAGAACGGGAGCCGCCAAGAATGAAACCGTCAAGCTGATCGGCAATGCGGTGGCGGCCAATCCCACGGACGTGAAATCGCGCTTGCTGCTAATTGACTTCAATCTGCGTCAGCAGGATGTCAAGGCGGCAGTCGCTGCGGCCCAGGACGGCGTGGCCGCCTTGCCAGACAGCCCCGAGTTGCTCGATGCCTTGGGCCGTTCGCAACAGGCCGCAGGCGAACTCAATCAGGCCATTGCCAGCTACACCAAGCTGGTGGCGATGCAACCGCTGTCGGCGCTGCCCCACATGCGTTTGGCTGATGCGCACTTCACCGGTAAGGATAAAGAGGCAGCGCTGGCCAGCCTGCGCCGAGCACTTGAGATCAAGCCTGATCTACTCGAGGCGCAACGGGCATTGATCGCGCTGGCGTTGGACAGCAAGAAGCTGCAGGAGGCCCTGACCCTGGCGCGCTCGGTGCAGCAACAGCGCCCAGAAGAAGCGGTGGGCTACCGCCTGGAGGGCGACATTCACGCCGCTCAGAAAGACTGGACCAAGGCCACCGCCGCCTACCGCAGCGGGATCAAACACGTTATTGCGCCAGAACTGGCGGTCAGGCTGCATGCTGTTTTGGGGCTGGCCGGTCAAGGCGCCGAGGCGAACAAGTTTGCTGGCAGCTGGCAGAAGGATCATCCGAAAGACGCCGTTTTCTTGCTCTATCTCGGTGATGGCGCGTTGGAGCGTAAGGATTACGCCAGTGCCGAAAAATACTATGCGGCTGTGGTCAGCCTGCAGCCGAATAGCGCCCTGGCTTACAACAATTTGGCTTGGGTGAGCGCAAAGCTCAACAAGGAGGGCGCGATTGGTTTTGCTGAAAAGGCGAATGCACTGGCACCGGATCAGCCCGCTTTCATGGACACGCTGGCGCTGTTGTTGTCTGAGAAAGGGGAGTACGCCAAGGCGCTGGCGCTGCAAAACAAGGCGCTGGCGCTTCAGCCGCAGAACCCCGTGTTCAAACTTAATCTTGCCAAGATTCACCTCAAAGCTGGAGCTAAGGAGCAGGCCAGGAAGGAACTCGCTGAGCTCGATAAATTGGGCGACAAATTTGGGGGCCAGACGGAGGTGGCGAGCCTGTTGAAGAACCTGTAAACAGTCAAGGCACCAGCGTGCTGCGGTCGCAGCCTTGACTGTCGAAAAAAATTACAGAGCGCTGCCGGCTCTATCTTTTCTCTAGAGAAATTTCTTATGAATCAATGGTTTGCTAGGCCTGGCGCAATAATTGCTTGAGACCAGGCGGCGGCTTTACGCATCGCGGCGTTTGAGTTTTGTCAAGGATTGAAACCTGACATCAACGTCAAAATGGCTTAACTTGAAAGACGCGACGTGGCGTGGTCAAGCCGACAGAGCATGTAACCTGAGGTGCGCATATGAGTGATATTCAGTCTGAATCGCAGCATGTGCGAAAGGGTGCCGAGCATGGAGGCATTGGACGCAGGCGTCTGTTGCGTGCTGGGATGGCGGCGACACCAGTCGTCCTAACAGTCGGATCGCGCTCGGCCTTGGCGCAGGTGGGCTGTCTTTCCCCTTCTGCCACAGCCTCGATTAATCTGTTTCATAGTCGGCCCGATCGTCCAGGTGATCCGTGCCCCTTAGGTCGTACGCCAGGCTATTGGCAGAACGCAGCCAAAACCCATCACGATACGTTGGCGCGGGTCACTCGGTTCAACACTCCATATCCGTTTCCTGGTGCATTCCCCGGGTTGAGCATTGAGCAGGTCATGAAGTTGACTGGCGTCAAGGATCCGTACCAGTTTGGTGCGCATCTGGGCGCCGCTTGGTGTAATTTGCAGAGAGGCTGGGTAGATGCTTCCCTACTGAGCCTGTTGACCCTTCAAGCCATGTGGAACGGTCGAAGCAGCGGCTATTACCCGGTTTCCGGTGCCACGACACCCGTGTGGCACGCGGAAGAAATTGTGACGTATTTGAAGACGACCATGCCGCTGTAATTTTGGAAACCGGATCTATGCTGCCAGTGGTTGCTAGTTTTCCGTTGGATCGACTGCTACTGGCTTCAGCAGGGCTGACATTGCGTGCCTGCGATGAAGGTGCTCTTGTTTTTGATGAGAAAAATGGAAAAACGAGTTTGCTCAATCATCAAGGCGCGCTTGCGTTGCGAGCCTTGTGCGCCGAGCCGGGTGTCCGGGCTGGGCCGTTGCAAGAGGCACTGGGCATGGACAACGCGAGCGACACGGTGGCATTTCAAGCTCTTATCGCTTCCCTTACTCAGGCTGGATTGATTGCTCCTTGATGAGGCTTGAAAATTTTACGGCCAGTGAAATCAGAAAAGCAACACGCTGCGGCAAACTTCGTCTGCATATTGGTCGTTTCACGCTGAAAGTCTCCAGCGTTCTCCCTGAGTTCGAAAGTGCTTTGAGACAGCTGTATGCGCATTACCCGTCCTCGCTTGAAGGCGGCGCGTACGACTACGACGTGGATATCTCACCGCCTTCCTTTTTGCGTCGCTGGGTTCGGCGCAATTCATTGTTCCATCTGTCGGGAGAAGCGCCTTTCCTGCCCATGGAAGTGGGACATGCGCACGCTCTATTTGAATGGGGGCTCAACTGGACGCTGGGGTCTTATGCCCACAATTTTCTGATCCTGCATTCGGCGGTGGTCGAACTCGATGGTTGCGGCGTTTTGTTGGCCGCAAGTTCGGGCAGTGGAAAGAGTACCCTGGCCGCTGAACTCGCCTTGCAGGGCTGGCGTCTGCTTTCTGATGAAATGGCTTTGATCGATGAAGACCTGCGTCTGGTGCCCTGCGCTCGGCCGATCAGTCTCAAAAACCAGTCGATAGAAGTCATTCGGGCCAGGCACCCGGGCGCCAGTTTGGGACCCTTGGCGCGGGATACGCACAAGGGATGCATCGCTCATCTTCCCGCGCCGAACGCATCAGTGGTCCGCAATCTTGAACCTGCCACGCCGAAATTGATCATCTTTCCGAAATGGACGGCGGAGGCTCCCTTGCGCTTGGAGCCGATTGGGTCGGGTCAGGCGGCCTTGCGTTTGATTGATCAGTCCTTCAATTACCCTGTGTTGGGGCTGCAAGGCTTCGAGCGCATGGTCGACCTGGTTGATGCGGCACCGGCCTGGGAGCTTGAATACTCGTCGCTGGACGATGCCAGGATGACCTTGGCGCAGTTGGTGTCCGACCATGGCTAAGAGTTCGCCGTTGTTGAATTTGCTGGCGGGTACCTTTGCCGTGGACCAATGGGATGCCGAGCGTGGCAGTCTGCTCCTGGCGGAGGCAAGGGCCAGTCGCTTGCTGGGTCGGGTAGCGCATCTCTTGGCCGGATCACCGCAGGCAGGCGCGCTGGCGCCGCATCTTCAAGCGCAATTGTCAGCAGCCGCCATTCACGCCAATCGATTCAGGCAAGATGTCTGGCGCGAGCTCGACGCTGTTGAACAGGCCCTGTCAGGCTTGAGGACTCCCGTCATCCTGCTCAAGGGCGCGTCCTATGTCCTGTTGGGGTTGCCAGCGGCGCAGGGAAGAGTCTTTAACGACATCGACATTCTTGTGGCCAAGAATCAGATGCCTTGCGCCGAGGCGGCCTTGATGCTCGGTGGCTGGGCCATTGGCAAGCTCGATGCCTACGATCAGCGCTATTACCGGCAGTGGTCGCATGAAATTCCACCCATGACGCACCTGCGGCGCGGAACAACCCTTGATTTGCACCATTCGCTGGTGATGCCCACCTGCCGCGTGCAGGTGGATTCATCCCGGATGATTGCCGCTGCGGTACCGGTGCGTGGCAGTGGACTCTGGTGGCGGCTCCAGGATGAAGATATGGTGTTGCATGCGGCCAGTCACTTGATGTTGAACTCCGAGTTTGATCGCGGCTTGCGAGATATCGGCGACATTGATCTGCTGTACCGGCACTTCACTTCGTTGTCGTTGGACTTCCCCGCACGATTGGTTGCCCGCGCCCACGAACTTGGTCTGGCGCCGATGTTGACGCAAGTTCTATGGCTTGCGTCGGTGTTCTTCAAAACGCCACTGCCGCCCCATCTGCTGCCCATTGAGAACAGCCTGTTTCTGCGCTTGGTGGCCCGGGCTGCGTCAACCCGTCATCCCGACACCCGACCCGCGGGACAAAGCTGGGCAGATCTGGCATTGCTGCTGCGAGAGATGTATCTGCGATTGCCCAACAGACTGTTGCTGGTTCATCTTTTGCACAAAATGTCATTTTCATTCTCAAAGGTTGAAAAGGCAGCGGTCTAAAGGGGCCCCAATGGAGCTCAAAAAAATGAAATTCGAAATGATTCTTCTGGTTCTGGCCGGCCTCTTTTTTGCCGGGCCGCTCAGGGCTGACTTGCCTGGCGCGATCGCCAAAGTCAAGCCATCGGTGCTCATTGTGGGTACCTACAAGAACACCGACAATCCACGATTTTCCCTGCGTGGCACCGGTTTTGTCGTAGCCAATGGCAACCTGGGCAGCAGCAACCTGGCCATCACCAACGCCCATGTGCTGCAGCAGCCGGGGAAAGAAGATGTCGAGGCGGCGCTGGTGGTCCATGTCAAGGTCGGTGACAGCGAATGGCAGATGCGCCAGGCGGCCGTGCTTGAAGTGGACAAACGCCATGACCTGGCTTTGTTGCGGTTTGACGGCCCGGCGGCACCGGCGCTGCGGCTTGGCGATTCTGGCGCCGTGCGCGAGGGGCAGGCGATTGCCTTCATTGGCTTCCCTATTGGGGGCGCATTAGGTTTCTCACCGGTCACGCACCGCGCCATGGTGTCTTCCATCGCCCTGGCTGCTTTGCCCACCGCTTCAGCGCAGCAACTGAATGAAAAAGTGATTCGCAGCCTGCGCGATGGCGCCAGCTTCGATATCTTTCAGCTCGATGGCACGGCTTATCCCGGCAACAGTGGCGGGCCCGCATTTGACCCGGACACCGGCGAGGTGCTGGGAGTCATCAACATGGTGTTCATCAAAGGCACCCGGGAATCCGCATTGACCCATCCGTCGGGCATCAGCTACGCCATACCTTCAAACCACATTCTGCAGTTGCTGCAACGCAGGCAGAACCGCTGAGTTCCCACCTTCGCGAACGACCTGTCAGCGCCCGTACACGTCATCAAAGCGCACGATATCGTCCTCGCCCAGGTAGGAGCCGGACTGCACCTCGATCATCTCCAGCGCCACGCGGCCCGGGTTCTCGAGCCGGTGCGTGGTGCCCAGTGGGATGAAGGTGGACTGGTTTTCCGACAACAAGAATGCTTTGTCGCCGCAGGTGACTCTGGCCGTGCCGCTGACCACAATCCAGTGTTCGGCGCGGTGGTGGTGCATCTGCAATGACAGCGTGCCGCCCGGCTTGACCACAATGCGCTTGACCTGAAAACGATCTCCTGCATCGACGCCGTCGTACCAGCCCCAGGGCCGAAACACCTTGCGGTGGATGATGCCTTCGGCGCGGCCCTGCTGCTTGAGGCGATCGACGATCTTCTTCACGTCTTGCGTCTTGTCCTTGTGCGCCACCAGAATGGCATCGGCCGTTTCCACCACCACCAGGTCGCTCACGCCAACGCAGGCGATCAGGCGACCCTCCGACAGTGCCAGCGTGTTCTCGCAATCCTGCAACAGCACATCACCCTGACTGACGTTGCCGGATGCATCTTTGGGCAGCACTTGCCACAGGGCATCCCAGGCGCCGACATCCGACCAACCGGCGCTCAAGGGAAGCACGACCCCGATGGGCAAACCGGGCGCATCAGCGTCAGATTTGCTTGCGCCTGCCGCAATGCGCTCCATCACCGCGTAATCGATCGAGTCGCTCGGGCACTGGGCAAAAGCCTCTTTGCCGACGCGCACAAATTCGCCATCGGTGCTGCCCTGCTGCCAAGCGCTTTCGCAGGCCGCCAGAATGTCGGGGCGGCAACTCTTCATGGCGGCCAGCCAGACCGAGGCGCGCAACATGAACAGGCCGCTGTTCCACAGGTAAGAGCCGGCGGCAAGATAGGCTTGCGCTGTGGCCAGGTCGGGCTTCTCGACAAAGCGGGCCATCAGGCGGGCGCTGGCGTCTGGCGTGCCTGATTTTCCGGCGTAAGCGGCGCCGGACTGGATGTAGCCGTAGCCGGTCTCAGGCGCATCGGGCGTGATGCCAAAGGTGACCACCGCGCCATCAAAGGCGAGCCGTGCGCCCTGGCTGACCACGCTTTGAAACGCGCCGATGTCGGTGATGACATGGTCGGCCGGCATCACCAGCAACACCGGGTCTGCATCGTTTTTAATAGCAGCTAACGCAGATAACGTAAGGGCTGGCGCCGTATTTCGTCCACAAGGCTCGAGCACGATGGTGCCCGGCTTGCCCAAGAGGCGCAGTTGCTCGGCAATGACAAAGCGGTATTCCTCGTTGCACACCACCATCGGTGGCGCCATATCCAAATTGGCAATGCCGTCGACGCGGCGCACGGTGGCCTGCAACAGCGAGTCAGTGCCCATCAGCGGCAGCAACTGCTTCGGATATTTTTCGCGCGACAGCGGCCACAGGCGCGTGCCCGAGCCACCAGAGAGAACAACGGGTTGGATCAATACGGGAGATGTCATGTCAAGCTCAAAAAGTGGGTTGCAGGGCAGTGGCTATCAGGCGCGGGCGTCGCCCCAACGCAACTGGGACGTGTCGTCGCCGCGGTACAAGGTTTCGCCGTGGCGGTCCACGCAGTAGTCAGGCGAGACAATCATCTCGGTAAAGCGCATGTCGGCCGCAATGCGGGTGTATTCAAACAAGATGCTGCGCACCACCTTGGCACCGGTGCGAATGTGGCAACCGTGCCCAATCCAGGCCGGTCCGGTGATGCAAGCACCGGGCTCGATGCGCACGCTGGCGCCGATGTAGACCGGGCCTTCGATCGTCACCTCATCCCAGGCGATATTGGTGTTGAGGCCGACCCAGATGCCCGGTTTGATTTCGCGCCCGGGCATCTTCATCTGCTCCACCTCACCGCGCAGCACGCGCTGCAGCACCGACCAGTAATCGCTGACGCGGCCAATGTCGATCCAGTTGAACGGCCGGTTCTGCACATAAAACGGCAGCTTCTGCTCGACCAGTTGCGGAAACAACTGCGAGCCGATGTCATAAATCGTGTTCGGCGGTATCAGTTTGAGCACCTCGGGCTCAAAAATGTAGATGCCGGTGCTGGCCAGCGTGGATTTGGCATCAAGTGGTGCGGGTTTTTCCTGAAAGGCTTCAATGCGCCCGTCCGGTGTTGCCACCACAATGCCGTAAGCCTGCACATCGGCCAGTGGCACGTCCATCGCGATCACGCTGGCGATGGCGCCCTTGGCTTTGTGCTCGGCAATGGCCGCCGTGATGTCGAGGTCAATCAATGCATCGGCGCACAGCACCAGCGTGGTCTGATCAAAAAAGCCGCCAAAGTCCTGGATGCGCCGCATGCCACCGGCTGAGCCCATGGGGCGGGGCAGGATGTCGCCGTGGTCGCGCACGCCTTCGTAGGCATAGCCAATCTCCACGCCCCAACGACTGCCATCACCAAAATATTCTTCAATTTTCTGGTGGTGCCAGGCGACGTTGACCATGATCTCGGTGATGCCGTGGCGCGCCAGATGCTCAATCAGGTACTCCATCACTGGCTTGCCCAGAATCGGCACCATCGGCTTGGGCAGGTCGAGCGTCAGCGGGCGCACGCGGGTGCCTTGCCCGGCGGCCAGAATCATGCCCTTGGTCATCGTCCTGCTTTTTTTCTTCATGTTTTCCCTTGATGTCTTCTGTTCAGGTTGGCGTATAGCCCTGCGGGTTCTGGCTTTGCCAGCGCCAGGCGTCTGTGCACATGGCATCCAGGCCACGCTCGGCACGCCAGCCCAGCAGTGACCAAGCCAGCGCTGGGTCAGCGTAACACGCGGCAATGTCACCGGCGCGGCGTGGCGCAACCCGGTAGGGCACTGCCTTGGCGCTGGCCTGCTCAAAGGCGCGCACCATGTCGAGCACGCTGTAACCTACGCCGGTGCCCAGGTTGATGGCCTGGCACTCGGTGTGTTGTTGCAGTCGCTGCAGCGCTTTGAGGTGGCCCAGCGCCAGATCGACCACGTGGATGTAGTCGCGCACACCGGTGCCATCGGGGGTGGCGTAGTCATCACCCCACACGTTCAGAAACTCGCGTCGACCGACGGCGACCTGCGCCACGAAGGGCAGCAGATTGTTGGGCGTGCCCTGCGGGTCTTCACCGATCAAGCCGCTGGCGTGCGCGCCGACCGGATTGAAGTAACGCAGCAGGCTGATGCGCCAGCTTGGGTCGCTCTGGTACAAGTCGCGCAGCATGTTCTCAATGACCAGCTTGGTTTGGCCGTAGGGGTTGGTGGCGGACAGCGGATGGTCTTCGCTCAAGGGCAGTCGCTGAGGGTCGCCATAGACTGTGGCCGAGGAACTGAACACCAGGGTCCTGACGTCGCACTCAAGCATCGCTTCGAGCAGTCGCAGGGTGCCCGCCACGTTGTTGTCGTAATAGGCCAGCGGTTGTTGCACCGATTCGCCGACGGCCTTGAGACCGGCGAAGTGGATCACGGCGGTAGCGCCGCTCTGGCGTAAGGCGGCCACCAGGGCAGCGCGGTCACGAATGTCGCCCTGCACCAGCTTGGGCGCCAGGCCGGTGATGTGTTGCACCCGCGCCAGCGCTTCGGGCTGGCTGTTGCAGAAATTGTCAAACACGGTGACCGCATAGCCCGCGCTGAGCAATTCGACGCAGGTGTGGGAGCCGATATAACCGGCGCCGCCGGTGATGAAAACAGGGGTCATGGTGCACTTGTTCAGGTGAGTGTCATGTGGCGCAGCGCTACTTGAGCGTTTCGGTCAGCATGCGCGCCACGCCTTGCTTCCACTCGGGCAGCAACAGGCCGAAGGCGTTCTGCAGTTTGAGCGTGTCCAGGCGTGAATTCAACGGGCGACGTGCGGGCGTCGGGTAGCTGGCCGTTGTCGTGGGCGCCACTTGGTCCGGTCCGGCTTTGAGTGGATAACCCAGTGCCTGGGCCTGGCCCAGCACGTAACGGGCGTAGCCATACCATGTGGTTTCGCCGCCGGCCACGCAGTGGTACAGGCCAGCCAGCTCGGGCTGGCGCAGCGCCTTGACCAGGGCATGGGCCGTGACATCCGCCAACAATTCCGCTGAGGTCGGCGCGCCGATCTGATCGTCAATCACGCTCAAGCCCTCACGCTCTTGCGCCAGGCGCAGCATGGTCTTGGCAAAGTTGCCACCGCGCGCCGCATAAACCCAGCTGGTGCGCAATATCAGGTGCCTGGTGCAAGTGGCGACCAACTGTTCTCCTTCAAGCTTGGTCTGGCCATAGACGCTCAGCGGCCCGGTGACATCATCCTCGCGCCAGGCTTGGCTGCCGCTGCCGTCGAACACGTAGTCGGTGGAGTAGTGCACCAGCCAGGCACCCAGTTTTTGCGCCTCCAGGGCCAGCACGCCGGGCGCGAGCGCGTTCAGGGTGCGGGCCAGTTCGGGCTCGGTCTCGGCCTTGTCCACGGCGGTGTGGGCGGCAGCGTTCACGATCACGTCGGGTTGGACGCGCGCTATCGTCTGGGCCAGCCCCGCTAGATTGCTGAAGTCGCCGCACAAGCCGTCCGGGTTGTGGGCCGGGTCAAAGTCCAGTGCCACCAGGTCGCCCAGTACCGACAGACTGCGTTGCAGTTCCCACCCAACCTGGCCACTGCGGCCAAAAAGAAGAAATTTCATGACGATCAGCCTTGGTTCTGGCTTCTTGTTTACTATAAATATGGTAGCTACTAAGGCAGATTCTACGTGGGCTAGCGCCTGAAATTACATAAATTAATGGGTATTTTCCAGAAATACGTCAGAGCTCATGAGCGAAGCGGTATGACCTCATTTTCGCTGCCTCGCTTGCAGGCCGGACCGCGATGGGATCGCTGCGTCAGTCAGGCCAGCTGAAGTTTAACCAGACGATGGGGATTGCCGCAAAGCTCGACGTGGCAATGGGCAATGCCGCAGTTGGGGAGAGCCGGTTTGAATGAACCTGAAGCTCTCAATCTTCCAGTTCGACGCGGGCCATTTCCACATCAAGGCGTTCCATCGCATCGATCGGCTTGGCAGCGGCGGCTTGCTGGTACAGGCGGGTGGCCTCTTTCATCATCTTGTCGCCGTCAAACATGAGCATGGCGTTGGCGTACTCGATCATGCCAATGGCCGACTGAAAGTTCAGCTTGAGCGCTTCCTGAAACAACCGCAAACCGGTGTCTTTCTTGGCGCCGTAGGTCATGCCCCCGATCAGCGAGCCCACCTTGTCAATCACCTCGGCATGAAACGAGCCCAGGGCAATGCGAGCGTCCGCGTGTCTGGGTTCAATGTTGATGACGTGCTCCAACTCTTTTTTGACCTTGCTGCCCAGGCCCTGGGCCAGCGCCTTGGCGACGCTGATGCCCTGGCTGTAGTGACTCAGTGCATAGGCCTGCCAGTACAGGGCGTTGAAGTTTTTGGGGTCTTCTGCGACTTGGGCACTGGCGCGCCGAGCCACATCCATGTAGAGCTCGAGCCGGGCTTTTTCTTGTTGTTCCAGGTAGGTGGCGTAAATGCATACGGCCTTATTGGCCACGGTCAGGCCGGCGCCGCCGACTTTGAGCCCCATCTCCCGAGCCTTCTGGAATTCGCCATTGTGGAACAGCGCCCAGGCTTGCAGCACTTTGGCATCTTTGGGCAATGGCTCGGCATCACCCAAATGCAGTCGCTCCCAGTTTCTTTTGACGCTGGCAGCGGTAAAAAAATATTCGCCCGCGAACGGAAATGCAGTCCATTTGGCCATTTTTGTCTCCTGTGGGCGGTGTCACCAGCCTTTTTTTATTTCTCGCCGTTATTGTAGGCGCCCACCAATTGCAGCAAGTGCAGGCGCTGGCCTGGCTCCAGATAGGGTACCAGCAGGTTCAAGACGTGGTGCGCACCGCGCAGCAACGCTGCTTGCGCGTTTTCTGGCTCCAGGGCCCGGCGCGGGTCGCGCACGTATTCAAAACTCAACCAGTAGGTCAGCACCACCACCATGCTGGTGGAGGTGGCTTCAACCTCTCGGGAATCAATCCGCACGGCGCCGGTTCGGCTCATGCCATCGAGCAAGGCTTTGATGGCCCGGGTCTTGCTTTTCAGGACCGCCTGGAAATGGGTCTCCAACCGGCGGTTTTTGCTCAGCAAATCGTTCAGGTCGCGGTACAGGAATCGGTACTGCCAGATCAACTCGAACAGGCTGTGCATGAAGAACCAGGCGTCTTCGACGTCGCGCACACCGTCGCTGGCGTTGAGCAGTTCGTTCAAGGCGCGCTCGTAGCGGTCAAACAATGAATTGATGAGCTCGTCTTTGGCCGGGTAGTGATAGTAGAGGTTGCCCGGGCTGATGCCCAGTTCGGCCGAGATCAGGGTGGTGGAGACGTTGGGTTCGCCAAAGCGGTTGAACAGTTCCAGCGTCACCTCCAGAATCCTCTCGGCGGTGCGCCGGGGCGCTTTTTTCACCATGAGGGCTTCGAATGGTGTGACACAGAGCGCACGACATGGCCCAGATCGTCCATGATTTCCTGCAGATTCGCAATAGCACGCCCCACTTGACTGGCGGGCCTGGCGGGCGCACTCAGGTGCCGTTTGGGGTCGTCCAGTGTCTCGTGATGCAAACTGATGCCATGTCGCCACAGTTTCTCAGACAGGCCGGTCTTGTTGGAACGCAGCATATGACGCGTTTGCTGGTAGGCGTGCTCGGCCAGGTTACGCCGCTGCGAGTAGCTGAAGGTGTTGGCCAGATACATCTCGGGGTCGCGGTGGTCGGGCTCGATCAGGATGATGTCGGTTTTGGGATAAAGGTGCTCATAATGCTTCATGCCCAGGCTCAGGCGCGAGTGAATCATGGAGCGAAAGGTTTGGCTCAGCACCGCGGGTAGGCCGCCGTCGATGATGCGCGGAATGTGGTGCTTTTCAGCTGACAGACCACGCCGCATGACTTTTGCGACCTGGGGCGCGGTGGCATCAAAGGGCACCAGCGGGTTCAGGCAGAGCATCAGGTCAACGCCCTCGGCCAGGGCCACGGAGGCGTGCATGGTCTTTTTCAGGGCACCATCCACATAATAATTGTCATCAATTTCAACCGGTGGAAACAGACCCGGCAGTGCCGCGCTGGCCTGCACCGCTTTGGAGATCGGCACATGATCCCAGCCCGGTCGACCAAAGGGCACCGCCTGGCTGCTATCCAGATTGGTGGCCACCAGGGTGAGCTGGGTCTTGAGCTGGCGGAAGTCGTTGGTGCGGCCTTCACGGGCGTAGAGCCGGGCCAGTTCAACATGAATCTGTTCGTTGGAAAAAATGCCGGTCGGCAGGCCGGGACTCAGGCGCTCAAGTGCGCGGATGAACGACTTTCTGCCAGCCGTGAAATTCCAGAAGGCCGACAGCAGTAAACCCGGAAACATGATGGCGCGACGTGCAAACTCGCCATACGCGGGCTCGAGCAGCCAGGAGGGATCGAAGGTGTCAGAGCGATCGGCTGTCTTGTCATCATTCTCGATAAACGAAGCGCACAATTCCTGCGGGGTGATGCCATTGGCCAGTCCGGCGGCAATGAAGCCGCCAGCGGACACGCCGACGTAATGCTGCAGCTTGGTAAAGTCGATGCCGTTCAGGCACTCCTGCAGCGCGCACAGCGCACCGATCTCGTAAATGGCACCCAATGGACCCCCACCGGCCAGTGCCAACGCAATTCTTGGTGGATGAGGTATTTCAGGTTTCATAAGCGCAAAGTGTAGAGGTGATGACTGTGAGGATTTGCTGCAGCGCAGCAAGCACGCTAATTCCAATCAGTTTGGGACCGCTGCCTCATATCAAGGACAACGGCCGTCATAACAACACAAAAAACAAAAAAAAGGGCGCCTAAGCGCCCTCCCGAGAAGTCATGTCGCCTGCACTTGCATCACAGGCTATAGGCGTCGTATCACGACACCCCCGCTTCAGGCTTGGGCCGCAGCAGCTTCAACCGTTTCGACTGGCGCTGACTTGCGCGCCGGTGCTGCACGTTTGACGGGCGGCTTGGGCGCCGTTTTGACGATGGGTTTAGCAACCGATTTGGTCGCGACCTTTGCCGCCTTGGCAGGCGTCGCCTTGACAGCGGCTTTGGGCGCCGACTCCTTGGTTGAGAGCTTTTGCACGCTCTTGTTGAGCTCTTCAATGCGGGCAATCAGGGCATTGACGTCCTTGGCAGATGGCACGCCGAGCTTGTTGAGGGCCTTGGCCACGCGATCCTCAAAAATATTTTCCAGTTTGTCCCACTGACCGGAGGCCTTGGATGAAATATCGGTGGCCATGCTGGACATTTTGGTTGTGGCTTCAGATATTTTTTCCTCGGCGACCGACTGCGTCTTGCGCTGCAAGCTCACGCCTTCCTTGACCAAGGCCTCAAAAGCCTTGGAGCCTTCGGCCTGGGCCTTGTTGAAGGCGCCCAGACCGGCCTGCCAGATTTGCTGTGCCGAATCCTTTACTGAGCCTTTGAGTGGCGCGTTGGTTTTCTTTTGGGGGGTAATCTTTTTCAATTTCTTGACCATGAAGTGCTCCAGATGGGGGGTGAATCGTATAAATCAGATTGCACTGAAGAAACTCCGTGCATGGGTGGCACTGTAAAGGCTCAGTGGCGGCGCGTGTAGACGGGGCATCCTAATTTTCTACGACGATGGCTCTAGCGGAGCGCGGGTTTGTGCTAAATGAAAATTGCTTCAATCTCGGCCAGAATAGGCCAATTAATTGGAGGCTTTCATGCAGTATTTCGTTACCGGTGCCACCGGATTTATTGGCAAACGTCTGGTCAAAAAACTACTTGAGCGCAAAGGCTCGGTGGTGCACTTTCTCATTCGCCAGGAGAGTGAGGGCAAAGTAGCGGCCCTGCGCAAGTTCTGGGGCGTCAGCGCGGCCCGTGTGGTGCCGGTGTTCGGTGACCTGACTGCCAAGAAGCTGGGCGTCTCTGCCGATGCCATCAAACTGTTGAAGGGCAAGATTGACCATTTCTACCATTTGGCAGCCGTTTACGACCTGGGTGCTGATGAAGCCAGTCAGATTGCCGTCAACATTGACGGTACCCGCCACACGGTGGAACTGGCCGGCGCTATTCAGGCTGCGCACTTTCACCTGGTCAGCTCGATTGCAGCAGCTGGTTTGTACGAGGGTGTGTTCCGCGAAGATATGTTTGAGGAGGCTGAGAACTACGAGCACCCTTATTTCAGAACCAAGCATGAGAGTGAAAAAATCGTGCGCGAGGAATGCAAGCTGCCGTGGTCGGTGTACCGGCCGGCCATGGTCGTGGGCGACAGCAGCACGGGCGAGATGGACAAGATTGACGGTCCTTACTATTTCTTCAAGCTGATTCAGCGCATGCGCCAGGTCCTGCCACCCTGGATGCCTTCGGTGGGTCTGGAAGGTGGGCGCGTCAACATTGTGCCGGTCGACTTCGTGGTGGACGCGCTCGATACCATCAGCCATCAGAAGGGAATCGCCAAGAAGTGCTACCACCTGGTCGACCCGGTGGGCTACCGCGTGGGCGATGTGCTCGACATTTTCAGCCGGGCCGCGCACGCGCCCAAGATGAATCTGTTTGTCAACGCCGCCTTACTCGGGTTTATTCCGCGCAGCGTCACCAAGGGCCTGATGGCACTCGCGCCAGTGCGCCGCGTCCGCCAGGCCATCATGAAGGACCTGGGCCTGCCAGAAGACATGCTCACCTTCGTCAACTATCCCACACGTTTTGATTGCCGTGAAACCCTGGCTGCGCTCAAGGGCTCGGGCGTCGAATGCCCCAATCTGAAGGAGTACGCCTGGCGTTTGTGGGATTACTGGGAGCGTCATCTTGACCCCGCGCTACGCATCGACCATACCCTGCGCGGCACGGTGGCCGGCAAAGTGGTTCTTATTACCGGCGGCTCATCGGGCATCGGCCTGGCGACTGCGCACAAGTTTGCCGAGGCTGGGGCCATTACCGTGATCTGCGGACGCGACCTTGACAAGCTCGAAGAGGCTTGCAAGGAGGCTAAAGCCAAAGGCTACAGTTTCGTGTCATATGCGGTGGATATTGCCGACATGGCGGACTGTGACCGGTTTATCCAGCAGTTGATGGACGACCATGGCGGCGTTGATTTTCTGATCAACAACGCAGGGCGCTCCATTCGCCGTGCCATTGAGTCGAGTTATGACCGTTTTCACGACTTTGAGCGCACCATGCAGCTCAATTATTTCGGCTGCCTGCGCGTCACCATGGGCTTGCTGCCAAGCATGGTGGCCAAACACAAAGGCCATGTGGTCAATATCAGTTCGATCGGCGTGCTAACCAACGCGCCGCGTTTCAGCGCCTACGTGGCGTCCAAGGCCGCTCTGGAAGCCTGGGCCCGCTGCGCGTCGAGCGAGTTTGCCGATCAGGGCGTGACTTTCACCACGATCAATATGCCGCTGGTGCGCACCCCCATGATTGCACCGACCGGGCTGTACAACAACGTGCCCACACTGGCGCCCGAAGAAGCCGCCGACATGATTGCCGAGGCCTGCATTTTCAAACCGGTCCGCATTGCGACTCGCCTGGGCATTACGGGTCAGATTTTGCATGCCGTGTTGCCGCGCGTGGCGCAAATCGCGATGAATACGAGTTTCAGGATGTTTCCTGATTCCGGCGCCGCAAAAGGCGCGAAGCCGGGGGATAAAGTGGTCAAGCAGCATTTGTCGCCAGAGGCAGTCGCCATGCAGCAGATGATGCGCGGGATTCATTTTTGAGACTGTGTGACCATTGGCCAATGCAATTCCCGATAGCCTCTTGATAATATTTTCGGAATGTTTTCGGGACTTAGGGCCAATATAAATCGTTGGCCACCATTTATTAATGATCAAAAATTGAAGTCATATTCTTGCTTCAGCTTGAAAGTTGGGAGTCGAAATAATGTGACTCGATTAGAATCGATCGGCGCAAAGGGCCGGCCAGAGCCGCCCACATAATGATTATCAATTTTTTAGCAAAGAGGTTTTAGCATGAGCGATTTGATCGAGATTCAAAGCCAGATAGAGAAACTGCAAAAACAGGCCACGGAAATCAAGGCCCGGGAATTTGGCAAGACGGTGCAGGACATTCTGGTCAAGATGCAGGCCTTTGGTATCACCCTGAAGGATTTGCAGCCGGGCAAAGCGCGCGCGGGCAAGGGCAAAGCCAAAACCACCAAGACCACAAAGAGCGGTTCGCTTAACAAGCCCGCCGGTGCAGCCAAGAAGGTCGCGGCGCCTGTCGCCGCCAAATACTTCGGACCCAACGGTGAGAGTTGGAGTGGTCGCGGTTTGACGCCTCGCTGGTTGGCGGCCTTGCTGGTCGACGGCAAAAGTAAGGAAGATTTTGCCGTCAAAAGCTGAACTCGCAGGGGTGCCATGCGGTGCCCACGGCACAATTCGAGTCCCCACCAATAGCCTCAGGCGCATCACCCCATGACCGACGTTAGCAAGATTGCCCCGCGCCAAAAGGCCGAGATCCTGGCCCAGGCATTGCCTTACATCCGCAAGTTTCATGGCAAGACCATGGTCATCAAGTATGGCGGCAATGCCATGACCGACCCGGCCTTGCAGGCCGATTTTGCCGAGGACGTGGTTCTGCTCAAGTTGGTCGGTATCAACCCGGTCGTGGTGCACGGTGGCGGGCCGCAGATCGAAGCGGCCTTGAAGCGCCTGGGGAAAAAAGCCGAGTTCGTCCAGGGCATGCGTGTAACCGATGCTGAAACTATGGAAATTGTCGAGTGGGTGCTGGGTGGCGAAGTGCAGCAAGACATTGTCGGCTTGATCAATCAGGCGGGTGGTAAAGCCGTCGGTCTGACCGGACGCGATGGCGGCATGATTCGCGCCCAAAAGCTGAAAATTCGCGACAGTGTCGATGCCAGCAAAGAGTACGACGTCGGCCAGGTCGGCGATATCGTCAGTATCGACCCCAGCGTTGTCAAAGCTTTGCAGGACGATGCTTTTATTCCGGTCATCAGCCCGATTGGTTTTGGTGAAAACAACGAAAGCTACAACATCAACGCCGACGTGGTGGCGGCCAAACTGGCCACCGTGCTCAAGGCTGAAAAGCTGATGATGCTCACCAACATCAGCGGCGTGCTCGACAAGGCGGGCAATCTGCTCACTAACCTGAGTGCGCGCCAGATTGATGAATTGTTTCTTGATGGCACCATCAGCGGTGGCATGCTGCCCAAAATCAGCGGTGCGCTTGATGCAGCCAAGAGCGGCGTCAATTCGGTGCACATCATTGACGGTCGCGTGCCCCATGTGCTGCTGCTGGAGATTTTGACCGATCAAGCTTTTGGCACGATGATTCGCTCGCATTGACGAAACGACACAACGCGGCGGCTGATCCGCTGCCCTCATGCGCGACGGGGCGCGATCACAGCCCATAAACTGGCGAAAACCTATTTAATTTAGTAGCTGCTAACGCTTATTCCACGAAGGTTGGAGGCCATTTGATGCGACTTTTGTTGGTGGAGGACGATGTTATGGTGGCCAGTGGCATCAAGCTCGGCCTGAGCGATGCAGGCTACGCAGTGGACTGGGTGGGCAGCGCCGAGCGCGCGTTAGAGGCCATGCGCCACGAATCGTTTGACGTCGCCATTCTCGATATTGGTCTGCCCGGCATGGACGGCTTGGCGTTGACGCAGCGCCTGCGCAAAGACGCGCCCACCATGCCCGTGCTGTTGCTCACCGCCCGCGACGCCCTGCAGGAGCGCGTGCAGGGGCTCGACAACGGCGCCGACGACTACATGATCAAACCGTTCGAGTTGCCTGAGCTGCTGGCACGCCTTCGCGCTCTCTTGCGCCGCTCGCAAGCCGCCACCTCGGCGGTGCTCAGTTTTGGCGCGCTGGAGCTCAACACCGCCACGCGGCTGGCCTGCCTTCGGCCAAGCGGCCAAGCGCTTGAACTGGGGCCGCGCGAGTGGACGGTTCTGGAGTACTTGCTGATCAATTCCCCCAAGCCCGCCAACAAAGACAAGCTGCTGCAGGCGCTGACCGGGTGGGACAAAGAAATCACGCCCAACGCGGTCGAGGTGTACATCTCGCGCCTGCGCGGCAAGTTGGAGCCGCATGGCATCGGCTTGCGCTCCATTCGCGGCTTTGGCTACCGCCTGGAGCTGATCAACGCCAGTTCACGCGAACTGGGCGAGCTGACGCCTTAGCCGATGCAACTGGCCACCATGTCTTCCGCTCTGCAGCGGCGTTTGCTGTTGCTCCTGTTGGTGCCCTTGTGTCTGCTGGCCGGCGTCAACGCCTGGTTTGACTACCGCTTTGCCGACGCCGCCGCCTTGCAGCAAGACCGCCAGCTGCTCAAGCTGGTGCCGCTTCTGGCCGACTCGGTGATCGCCAAAGGACAAAGCTCGGGCACCCCGCCGGTCTTGTTGCTGGCGCCCGTGATTGCTGAATTTCTGCGGGACCGGGTCGGGCTGTCCGCTTTCTGCATTGCCGACCTGGACGGGCAGGTGCTGCTGGGTCATGACTGGCTGAGGGGCCTGCCCCCGACAACGCGTGAGCCGGAGTTTGCCAGCGCAGAGCAGGACGGTGTGACCTACCGCATCGTTTCTCAGCGCCTGCAAACCGCCGCTGGGGATGTGGTCGTGCGATTGGCAGATGGCTCCGATTCGCGCCAGCAGTGGCTCAAGCTGGTGATGCTCAAGGTCTTGCTGCCCAACCTGGTGCTGATGGTGCTGGCCGTGTTTGTGGTCAATTGGGCGGTCCGGCGGGCGCTGCGTCCGTTGCTGGCGCTCAAAGAAGCGGTCGAGCAGCGTTCACCAGGCGATTTGAGTGCGATGGACCTGCAGGCCTCGCCTGAAGAGGTGCGCCCGCTGGTGCAGTCGCTGAACCGCTTGTTCGAGCTGGTCAATGCGCAGGCGGACAGCCAGCGCCGCTTTGTCGCCGACGCGGCGCATCAATTGCGCACGCCGCTGGCAGGCTTGCAGGCGCAGGTGGAAGCCTGGGCGCAGGCCGCCAGCGTGCCCGCTGCGGCCTGCGCCACCTGTGGAAAATTTATACAAAATCAGGCACTAGCCCCCGTCGATAAAGAGCAAGCAGCTATAAATATAGGAGTCGACAAAGTCTGGCGTCTGCGC
Source organism: Burkholderiales bacterium (assembly GCA_038215405.1). Taxonomy (GTDB): domain Bacteria; phylum Pseudomonadota; class Gammaproteobacteria; order Burkholderiales; family Burkholderiaceae_C; genus Rhodoferax. Next base: position 9,844 of record JBBQQX010000040.1, on the reverse strand, counting down.
GACGCCACCCGGCGTACGTCTCAATTGGCCAATCAGCTGCTGGCCTTGTCACGTGCTGACGCCCATGGGATGGGCCAACAACCTCTGCAGACCGTCGATTTGAAAGAGCTGTGCGAAACCGTCCTGGAGGCGCATCTGGATGCTGCCATGGCCAAGTCCATCGACTTGGGGCTGGACGTGCAAGCGGTCCATGTCTCGGGTCACGCCTGGCTGCTGCGCGAACTCCTGGGCAACCTGAGCGACAACGCCCTGCAGTACACCCCGGAGGGCGGCACGGTCACGCTGCGCTGCGGTCGCGAACCCAACAGCGGCGCGGCCTTTCTGGAGGTGGAAGACAATGGCCCGGGGGTGCCGCTTGAAGAACGTCAGCGTGTGTTGGCGCGTTTCTACCGTTTGCCCGGCACCATCGGCCAAGGCAATGGCCTGGGGCTGGCGATTGTGGATGAGATTGCCCGGGTGCACCACGGTTTGCTCATTGTGGACAGTGCGCGGGCAACGCGCGGTGCCCGTTTCACCCTGGTATTTCCGGCCTGATGTGAACCCCCGCAAAAACCCTATGTAGCGCTATGCGAAAATGAATTGAACCTAACGTCCTGTGCCCCTTGCTCCCATGTCTGACGCCGAATTGACCTCCCTCCCGCGCTCATTGTCCAGCGCTGGCCAGCGTGAGCCCGTCGATCAATCGCGCAAGCGACTCAAGCCGGGCGAGCGTCGCGAGCAGATCCTGCAGGCGCTGGCGCAGATGCTGGAGCAACCCGGTGCCGAGCGCATCACGACCGCGGCCCTGGCGGCGCGTCTGGCGGTCAGCGAAGCGGCGCTGTACCGGCACTTTGCCAGCAAGGCACAGATGTTTGAGGGCTTGATCGAGTTCATTGAATACACCGTTTTTTCGCTGGTCAATCAAATTACCGAGCGCCAAGCTTTGCCAGGAGCAGCCGCTCTGGCGCCTGCCGGGGCAGCTTCAATGCAGGACGCCATGACCAGCGCCCAGGCCGGCGTGCGCCAGGCCGCGCAGGTGGTGACCATGCTGCTGCAGTTTGCCGAGAAGAACCCTGGCATGACCCGCGTCATGGTGGGCGATGCGCTGGTGTTCGAGAACGAGCGCCTGCAGCAGCGCATGAACCATTTCTTCGACAAGATCGAGTCCGGTCTCAAGCAGAGTTTGCGCGGCGCAGCCGAACTTCAAGGCTCGACCACCCCCAGCCTGGACAGCCAGGTGCGGGCCTCCGTGTTGATGGCCTTCGTCGTTGGCCGTCTGCAGCGCTTTGCGCGCTCCAGCTTCAAACGCTTGCCGTGTGAGCACCTTGAAGCCAGCCTGGCCCTGATGCTCTGAGCAACGGTTAATCATCATGAAGCTGGTGCGTTTTGGTCCTGTCGGTCAAGAAAAGCCCGGTCTGCTTGATTGCGCCGGCCAACTGCGCGATCTGAGCCGCCTGATCCCGGATCTGGGGCCGGATCAACTCAGCGAGGCCGTATTGGCCAGTTTGCGCCTGCTCGATCCTTTGACCCTGCCTTTGGCGCCCGGGCAGCCGCGCCTGGGCTGCCCGGTGGCCGGTGTCGGCAAGTTCATCGCCATTGGCCTCAATTATTCAGACCACGCCGCCGAAACCGGTGCGCCGATACCTACCGAACCGATTGTCTTCATGAAAGCCACCAGCTGCATTCAGGGGCCGAGCGACCCCGTGATGTTGCCGCGCGGCTCCAAGAAGACCGACTGGGAGGTCGAACTCGGTGTCGTGATCGGCAGCCGGGCGCGCTATGTGCCGCAAAAAGAGGCCCTGGGCTGCGTTGCAGGCTATTGCGTCGTCAATGACATCAGCGAGCGTGCTTACCAGCTTGAGCGCGGCCCGCAATGGGACAAGGGCAAAGGCTGCGACACTTTTGGCCCGATCGGGCCCTGGCTGGTCACGCGTGACGAAGTGCCAGACCCGCAAAACCTTCAGCTGTGGCTGGACCTCAATGGCCAGCGCAGGCAGACTGGCACGACGCGCACCATGATTTTTGGCGTAGCCAAGCTGGTGAGCTATGTCAGCCAGTTCATGACCCTGCTACCCGGTGATGTCATCACCACCGGCACGCCGCCCGGTGTCGGACTGGGCATGAAACCGCCCACATTTTTGAAAAAAGGCGACATCATGAGCTTGGGTATTGAGGGCCTGGGCGAACAACAACAGCTCGTGGCGCCCTTTAAACGTTGATTTTTCCGGGTAAACCCGTGTCTTTACTAGAAAAATCTCTCTATATCCGGTCTTTCTGACGCGCGGCACGTCGAATTGCGGCAAAATAGCACGACCGTTCTTTTTTAACACCATGATTCCTCCTCAATCAATTGTTCAATCTGCACTTTCCCGGCGTCGCCCTGGCGCTGCCGGCGCCCACGTCATGCCAAAGGGCCAACAAACCAAGCAGGCCATTGTTGACGCTGCTTTGGCGCTGGCGGCAGAAATCGGGCTCGAAGGCCTGAGCATTGGCGCCTTGGCCGAGGTCGCCAAGATGAGCAAATCTGGCGTGTTCGCACATTTCGGATCGCGTGAAGAACTGCAGATATCTGTCATACGGGCGCACTTCGAAAGTTTTTACGCCAATGTCTTTGAGCCGTCGATGCAATCCGAGCGGGGTCTGCCCCGGGTACGTGCCCTGTTTGCCAACTGGATGAAACGTGTGGACGCCGAGATTCAATCCGGCTGCATCTTTATCAGCGGCGCGGTGGAGTTTGACGACCGCCCCGGGCCAGTGCGCGACGCATTGGCGAATTCGGTCAACATCTGGTTGACGGCCTTTGATCGTGCCGTTGAACAGGCACGGGAAGCCGGCCACCTCAAGCCAGACACCCAGGCGCATCAAATGGCATTCGAGATTCACGGGCTGATTCTGGCTTTGCATTTCGAGGCGCGTTTTTTGGGATTGCCCGGCGCCGTTGACCGCGCCAACATTGGCTTTGAAAACATCATCAAGCGCTACGGCAAATCCGCCGCCCGCGCATTACCGCGTACCCGCGCAACCAACCGAAACCTGAAGGAAAAGTAACCATGCCTAGCTATACCCCCCCGCTGCGTGACATGCAGTTTGTGATGCACGAGTTGCTCCACGTCGTTGAAGATTTGGCCACCATTCCCAAGCACGCCGACATTGACGTTGACACCATCAACGCGGTGCTGGAAGAAGGTGGCAAGTTCGCCGCTGAAGTGACTTTCCCGCTGAACCAGAGCGGCGATGCACAGGGGTGCACGCTCGACCCTGTGACGCACGCGGTCACCACGCCCACTGGTTTCAAAGAGGCTTATAAGAAGTACGTTGAAGGCGGCTGGGCGGCGCTGGCCTGTGAGCCGGAATACGGTGGCCAAGGTCTGCCACACATCGTGAACCAGTGTTTTTATGAAATGCTCAACAGTGCCAACCAATCCTGGGCCATGTACCCAGGTTTGACCCACGGCGCTTATGCTGCCTTGCATGCACACGGCACCGAAGAGCAGAAGCAGACCTACCTGCACAAAATGACCAGTGGCGAGTGGCTGGGCACCATGTGCCTGACGGAGGCGCATTGCGGCACTGACCTGGGTTTGATGCGCAGCAGGGCTGAGCCGCAGACTGACGGCACCTACAAGATCAGTGGTGAAAAGATATTCATCAGCGCCGGTGAAAATGACATGGCCAGCAACATCATCCATCTGGTGTTGGCCCGCCTGCCTGATGCGCCCGTCGGCATCAAGGGCGTAAGCTTGTTCATCGTACCGAAGTTCCTGGTCAACCAGGACGGCTCGGTGGGTGAGCGCAACGGCATTTATTGCGGTGGCCTGGAGCACAAAATGGGCATTCGTGGCAACGCCACGGCGCAGTTGGTGCTTGATAGCGCGGTCGGTACGCTGGTGGGGCAACCCAACAAGGGCATGCAGGCCATGTTTGTGATGATGAACGCAGCGCGCCTGGGTGTTGGCAACCAGTCACTCGGTCAGACCGAAGTCGCCTACCAAAATGCCCTGATTTATGCCAAAGACCGCATCCAGATGCGCTCACTCACGGGCATCAAGGCCAAGGACAAGCCCGCCGATCCAATCATCGTGCACCCGGACGTGCGCAAGATGCTGCTCACGGCCAAAGCCTACGCTGAGGGTGGTCGCGCCTTGCTGTGCTACAGCGCCATGCTGCTGGAAAAGGAACACAGCCACCCCGACGAAAAAGTCCGCAAGGACGCCAGCGAAATGCTGGCCATGCTGACGCCGATCGTCAAGGCCTTCATCACGGACAACGGCCATATCTCCACCAACGCCTGCATGCAGGTGTTTGGCGGTCACGGCTACATCAACGACTGGGGCATGGAGCAATTTGCGCGCGACAACCGCATCAACATGATTTACGAAGGCACCAACACGATCCAGTCGCTGGACTTGCTGGGGCGCAAGATCCTGGGCAACAACGGCGCCACCTTGCGCAAGTTCGGCAAGCTCATCGGTCAACTGGTGGCTGAAGAAGGCGTCAACGAAAAGATGGCCGAATTCATCACACCGATTGCCATTCTGGGCGACCAGATGACCAAGTTCACCACCGAAATTGGCTTCAAGGGCTTCCAGAATGCCGACGAAGTCGGTGCGGCGGCGGTGGACTACCTGCGCGTGGCCGGACACCTGGTGTTTGGCTACTTCTGGGCCCGCATGGCGCAAGTGGCGCTGCGTGAGATTGGCGCTGGCAACAACGACCCCTTCTATCTGGCCAAGCTGCAGACCGCACGTTTCTACTTTGCCAAACTGTTCCCTGAAACCGCAACACTCATGCGTACGGCACGCGCCGGCAGCAAGGTGCTGATGGACACGGATGCTGCCCTGGCTTGAGAGCGCGGACCCCGCGCGAGCGGGGTCTTTTGAGTCCCCCCATCAAGGAGAGATCATCTTGTACAAATCGATTGTTGCCCTTCTTATCGGTGTCCTGGCACTGCCCGTGCTGGCCCAGATGACGCCCGTGGGCGTCTGGCACACCGTTGACGACAAAACCGGTGAGGTGTCATCCGAGGTGCGTATCAGCGACAACGCGGGTGCGCTGTCCGGGCGCATCGAAAAGCTGCTGCGCAAGGATGCCAAGCAAGACGCGCTTTGCGACAAATGCACCGATGGGCGCAAGGACAAACCGGTCTTGGGCCTGGAGATCATCCGCGGCGGCAAAAAAGCCGACGGCAAAGACCTTTGGGAGGGCGGCAAGATTCTCGACCCCGATAACGGCAAGGACTACACCTTGCGCCTGACACCGATTGACGGCGGCAAGCAGCTGCAGGTGCGCGGTTACATCGCGTTTTTCTATAGAACGCAAATCTGGACGCGCGTTCCCTGATCAATTAACCGTTCGCCCTGAGCTTGTCGAAGGGCATTCGTGAAAACATTCAAGGGCTTCGACAAGCTCAGCCCGAACGGAGATTAAGTAAATGTCAAGATTTCAAGTCAAAAAAGTCGCTGTGCTCGGTGCCGGCGTGATGGGCGCGCAAATTGCCGCCCATTTGGTCAACTGCAAAGTGCCGGTCATCCTGTTTGACCTGCCGGCCAAAGAAGGCCCGAAAAATGGCATTGTCACGCGCGCCGTTGACGGCCTGAAAAAGCTCAAGCCGGCGCCGCTCGGCGTGGTCGGTGACGCCGACCTGATCCAGCAGGCCAACTACGAAGAACACCTGGAACTGCTCAAAGACTGCGACCTGGTGATCGAAGCGATTGCCGAACGCATGGACTGGAAGCTCGATCTGTACAAGAAGATCGCGCCCTTTTTGGCGCCGCACGCGATCGTCGCGTCCAACACCTCGGGCCTGTCGATCACCAAGCTCAGCGAAGTCCTGCCCGAAGAAATCAAGCCGCGTTTTTGCGGCATTCACTTCTTCAACCCGCCGCGCTACATGATGCTGGTGGAGTTGATCAACACGCCCACCACGCAGCCGCAGATCCTGGACGACCTCGAAGCCTTTGTCACCAGCAATCTGGGCAAGGGTGTGGTGCGGGCCAAGGATTCTCCCAACTTCATCGCCAACCGCGTCGGCGTCGCCGGCATGTTGCTGACTATGAAAGAAGTCGAGAATTTTGGCCTGAGCTACGACGTGGTCGACGACCTCACCGGCAAGAAGCTGGGCCGTGCCAGCTCCGGCACGTTCCGCACCGCTGACGTGGTGGGTCTGGACACGATGACGCACGTGATCAAGACCTTGCAGGACACCTTGACCTTAGAGACCGACCCGTTCTACGAGAGCTTTGCCACCCCGGCGGTGCTCAAAACCTTGCTGGAGATGGGTAACCTGGGCCAAAAGACAAAAGCAGGTTTCTTCAAGAAGGTCGGTCGCGACGTGATGCGCTTTGACGGCGAATCCAAGGAGTACGTGCCCGGTGGCCAGAAGGCCGACGAAGTTTACACGCGCATGCTCAAAAAACCGGCAGCTGAACGCCTGCAACTGCTGCGTGACAGCGAAGGCGCGCAGGGCCAGTTCCTGTGGGCTATTTTGCGCAACGCCTTTCATTACGCTGCGGTGCACCTGGAAGCCATTGCCGACAATGCGCGCGACGTCGACTTCTGCATGCGCTGGGGCTTTGGCATGAAGCAGGGCCCGTTCGAGTTGTGGCAAGAAGCCGGTTGGCTCAACGTGGCCAACATGATCAAGGAAGACATCGACGCCGGCAAAGCACTGTGCAAAGCGCCGCTGCCAGACTGGGTCTTCAAAGGTCCGGTCGCTGACGCCGGTGGCGTTCACACCCCGCAAGGTTCGTGGAACCCCACGACGGCCCAGTTCGTGCTGCCGCGCAACCTGCCGGTGTACACGCGTCAGCATTTCCCCGAGAGCGTGCTCGGTGCCGATGCGCCGAACGCCAAGACGGCAGGCAAAACCCTGTTTGAAGACGAAGCGATTCGCCTATGGACGCTCGACGACGACGTGGTGGTTGCCAGCATCAAGACCAAGATGCACGCCATTGGCCCCGCCGTCATCGAGGGCCTGCTCAAGGGCTTGGAGCTGGCCGAGACTAGCTACCAGGGCTTGGTGATCTGGTCGAACGACGAACTGTTCTCAGCCGGCGCCGACCTGCAGGCCATGCTGCCCGCCTTCATGGTGGGTGGCGCCAAGGCGATTGATGGCGCTGAGTTGGAGATGCAACAAGCCATGCTCAAGTTGCGCTATGCCAACGTGCCCGTGGTGTCGGCGGTGCGCGGACTCGCGCTCGGTGGTGGCTGTGAATTGGCCGCCTATTCGGCCAAACGCGTCGTGGCGATGGAGAGCTACATCGGCCTGGTTGAAGTCGGCGTTGGCCTGGTGCCCGGCGGTGGCGGCCTGACCTACATCGCCCGGCGTGCCGCCGAGAATGCGGCAGCGTCGACCGGCAAGGACTTGCTGCCCTTCCTGACCGAAGGCTTCACTGCTGCGGCGATGGCCAAGGTGGGAACCAGCGCGCTGGAGTCACGCAAGCTCGGTTATGTGCTGGACAGCGACGTCGTTGTGCCGCACAAGGACGAGTTGCTGTATGTCGCCATCAACGAGGCTAAGGCCATGTTCAACTCGGGCTACCGGGCGCCGCACAAACGTTTGTTCGTCGTGGCCGGACGCAGTGGCGTGGCCACGATGAAGGGCTCGCTGGTCAACATGCGCGACGGCGGCTTTATCAGTGCGCACGACTATCACATTGCCAGCCTGATCGCCAACGTGGTCTGCGGCGGTGATGTGGATGCCGGCAGTCTGGTGAGCGAAGAGTACCTGATGACGCTGGAGCGTCAGGCCTTTTGCTCGCTCCTGACCCATCCAAAAACCCAGGAACGCATCATGGGCATGATGTCCACCGGCAAGCCTGTGCGCAACTAACAACCGACTGAGAAACTGTTATGAAACAAATGCAAGAAGCCTATATCGTTGCCGCCACGCGTTCGCCCATCGGGCGTTCGCACCGCGGATTCTTTCGCAATACCCGCCCGGATGATCTGCTGGTCAAGGTCCTGCAGTCGGCGCTGGCCCAAGTGCCCTCGCTCGACCCCACCATGATCGAGGACCTGATCTGCGGCTGCGCCATGCCCGAAGGCCAGCAGGGCCTGAACATTGCGCGCACGGCCGCGGTGCTGGCGGGTCTGCCGACCAGCGTCGGCGGCGTCACGATCAACCGTTTCTGCGCTTCCGGCTTGTCCGCGATCCAGATGGCAGCGGACCGCATTCGGGTCGGTGAAGCCGAGGTGATGATTGCCGCCGGCGTTGAAAGCATGAGCATGGTGCCGATGGGCGGCAATGCGCCGTCGTTCTCGCCGCTGATGTTCGCCAACGACGAGAACGTGGGCATTGCTTACGGCATGGGCCTGACCGCCGAGAAGGTGGCAACCCAGTGGAAGATCAGCCGCGAGGCGCAGGACGCGTTTGCGCTGCAATCGCACCAGCGCGCGCTGGCGGCGCAGGCGGCTGGCTTCTTTGCCGCCGAGACCACGCCGATTGAAGTGACCGACCGCGCGCCCAATCTCGCCACCGGCGGTGTGATCGAGAAGAAGCGCACCGTGAGCGTGGACGAAGGTGCGCGTGCCGATACCTCGCTCGAAGGTCTGGCCAAGCTCAAGACGCCGTTTGCCGCGCGCGGCTCGGTCACCGCCGGCAACAGTTCGCAAACCTCGGACGGCGCCGGTGCTTTGATTCTGGCCAGCGAGAAAGCCGTCAAGCAGTTTGGCCTCAAGCCGCTGGCGCGCTTTGTCAGCTGTGCGGTCAAAGGCGTGCCGCCCGAGATCATGGGCATTGGCCCGATCGAGGCCATTCCAGCAGCGCTGCGTTACGCCGGTCTGTCGCTCAACGACATCGACTGGATTGAGCTCAATGAAGCCTTCGCCGCGCAGTCGCTGGCGGTGATCAACACCTTGGGCCTCGACCAGGCCAAGGTCAATCCGATGGGCGGCGCCATTTCCCTGGGCCACCCGCTCGGCGCGACCGGTGCCATCCGCGCCGCCACGCTGATCCATGCGCTGCAACGCACCCAGGGCAAGTACGGCATGCTCTCCATGTGCATTGGCATGGGGCAGGGCGCCGCAGGTATCTTTGAGCGCGTCTAAGCCCTGAGACGAACCAAAAAGGCCACGCATCCGTGGCTTTTTTTTCGTCGTCACGCAGATGACGCGCTGCGTGCGCGGCTGCTGCGATACTGCGGCGCATGAGTTCACATCCTTTTGACACGGCGCTGGTTCTGACGCCGGACTTTGACGCCGCGCCCGATCAGTTCTTGGGCCAAACCAGCTCGGCCTGGTGGAACATGGTGGGGCCCTTCGGCGGCATCACGGCAGCCATTGCACTGAACGCCGTCATGTCGCATCCGTCGCGTTTGGGCGACCCGGTAGCCTTGACCGTCAACTACAGCAATGGCTTGTTACCCGGGGCTTTCAAGCTGCTCGCCACGCCGGTGCGCACCAACCGTTCGACCCAGCATTGGGTCCTGAGCTTGAGTCAGACCGATGCCAACGGGGTTGACATTGTGGCCTTGACAGGTACCGCCATCACCGCTTTGCGGCGCGAGACCTGGAGCACCAGTGACCTGCTCTGCCCTGAAGTGCCCCGACCCGAGACGCTGGTTTGCCTTGCCCCACCACAGGGCGGGTTGGCCTGGTTTTCACGCTACGACATGCGCTCAATCACCGGCCCGCTTCCATCCAACTGGGACGGTGGGGCTGCCAGCGCTGACCCGCAGCAGGCCAGCCTGACGCAGCTCTGGATTCGTGACGCGCCCGCGCGTGCGCTGGACTTCACGTCCCTGGTGGCCATGGCCGACGGTTTTTTTCCGCGCATCTGGTTGCGCCGGGCGCTGCTGGTGCCGGCCGGCACGGTGTCGCTCACGGTCTATTTCCACGCCGGCCCCGAGCAACTGGCTGAGACCGG
>JBBQQX010000039.1:0-31001 GCA_038215405.1 Burkholderiales bacterium | reverse complement strand
CGCTCAATCAAATCCACCAGCAATTTGCCGCCGCGCTCGACCCCAATCACGAACGGGCGGCTCTTGGCGCCGCGGTTGATCGGTGTGTCAATGAAGCCCGGCGACAGGGTGGTGACCACGATCGGGCTGCTGTGGGTCTCGGCCCGCAGCGATTCCAGATACGTGGTGACTGCCGCTTTGGACGCGCCATAGACGCCGCCAGCGGGCATGCCGCGAAAGGCCGCCACCGAGCTGATGCCAACCAGGTGGCCGTGGCCCTGCTCCTTGAACTGATGCATGGCTGCGTCCACCGTCGCCATGAAACCGATGACATTGGTATTGATGGTGTCACGCACCCGGTCAAACGGCAGCTTGCCAATGGCGCCGTGGTGGCCGATACCCGCATTGGCCACCACAATATCGAGCGAACCCAATTGGGTATAGGCCTGGACGAACACCTGGGCGACCGCCACTTCATCGGTCACATCCAGTGCGGCCACAAATACCGGTCCACCGCCACTGGCATTCAGCTCGGCCTGCAACTCCTTTAGCAATTCGAGGCGGCGTGCCGTAAGTGCCAAGCGGTAGCCGCGTCGTGAAAATTCGATCGCCATCTGGCGCCCCAGGCCCGAGGAAGCGCCGGTGATGAACACGCTCTTGCTTGTGACCTTCGGGCCTGGCCGGCCAGCCGGTATTTGTGGAGTCATGGTGGGTAAGCGCTGCTGTGTGGCGGCATAGTGAGAAGGACCAGAGGATTGTGCATCGATTGACCTGGGCTCTAACCCCACAAGTGAGCTTCTCATTGCATTCAACCCGGGCGAGCCGTCAAAGTTGCCGGTAAAGGGCCGGCCCGACTGCAATGGCAAGCTCGGCGTGGTGGGCTTTTGCTGCGGAGGCGACGTGGCACATGCGCTGTCCACGCAATTGCCCGAGTTGAACGCGGCGATGTCGTTCTATGGCAACCATCCGCCGGGCCAAGACGCGGCCAAGGTCAAAGCTCCGTTGCTGATTCACTTTGCCGATATCGACGAACGCTCAACGCCGCCAGCGCCAAACTGGCATGGAACGGGCCCTGGCATTCTTCGAGAAGACCTGCGTGGCTAGAGACCGCGCCCAGGGCGACCCCGACCGTCGCCCAAGCGTCAGCGCGCGTGTCGGTGCGGCAGCTTCGGGTGGTCGGCCAACTGGCAGGCGCGGCGGTAGGCCTGCAATGTCTTCTGGGCATGGCCGAGCACACTGTCGTGCGCGTAACCATTCGCGCCCATCGGCATTCCCGAAGAGAAGCCAGTGAGCAATGCAATGCCTTCGCTGGCATGTTCGGCGGTGTAGATGTGAAAGCGGCCCTGCGCCACGGCGTCGACCACCGAGCGCTCGAGCATCAGGTGGCGCCGGTTGCGCTGCGGAATCAGCACCCCCTGCGTGCCATCGAGCCCGGCCTTTTGACAGACACGGAAATAGCCTTCAATCTTCTCGTTGACGCCGCCCACCGGTAACACTTCGCCGTGCTGGTTCACGGCGCCGGTGACGGCAATACCCTGGTTGAGCGGCAGGCTAGAGAGCGACGACAGCACCACATAGAGTTCGGCGCACGAGGCCGAGTCGCCCTCGATACCGTGGTATTCCTGTTCGAACACGATCGAGGCATTAAGCGCCAGCGGCGCGATGTGGGCAAACAGTGCCGACAAATAGCTGTGCAGGATTAGCACCCCTTTGTCGTGAATGGGGCCGGACATTTCGACCTCGCGCTCGATGTTGAGCAGGCCCTCGTTGCCGGCGTAGGTGCGCGCCGTTACCCGCACCGGAAGACCAAAGCGGTAGTCGCCCAGGTCGATTTGCGACAGGCCATTGAGCTGGCCGATCTTCTCGCCATGCAGGCTGATCAGCCATTCACCCTCGGTGATGGCTTCCTGCAGGCGCTGGTCCGGGTAGTCATGGCGCAGCTTGCGCGCCTGCAAGGCCGACTCAATGTCGACGGCTTCAACCAACGCACCGGAACGCATGCGACACACCGTGGCGGCTTCCATCACCAAAGCCTCGGTGTGGGCGAAGATCGCACTCTGGCGCAACTGGTCGTCCACCTCGCGGTGCGAATCCTCGAGCAGGCATGCCACGGCTGACGCTGAAAAATGGGGCAAGCCCATGCGCTCGACCGTGCGGGCCACGAACACGGCCGAGGCGCGATAAGTCTTGGCATTGGCCAAAAAGCTCTCGGCAAAATCCACTTTGACGCGAAAACGCCGGGCAAACTCCGGGTCAGCTTCCTGCAGATCGTAGTACTGCTCGGTGGAGCCGATCAGCACAATCTTGACGTCCACATCCACCGGTTCAGGCGCCAGTGACACCGCCGCCATCGGCGTGAACATCTGGCTCGGCTCCTCAATCTGCAAGCGCCCACTGCGCGTGAAGCGTCGCAACTTCTCCCACACCAGTTCGTCGGCCAGAAGGTCACGCACATGCAACATCAGGAAGCCGCCATGTGCCTTGAGCAAGCTGCCCGCGCGAATGTGAGAAAAATCGGTGATCAGCACGTCTTCTTCCGGCTGATACTCAATGCTGCCAAACAGCGCATGGAACGAGGGATTGTTCTCAATGAGCACCGGCGCACCCCTCAGGCCCCCGTTGTCCACCAACAGGTTCACGCGGTAGCGGGACAAGACGCTGACCAATTCTTCCTGGCGCAGCTCATCGTCTTCATCGGACGCCTGGAACAGCTCCAGGTTGTCCAGCACATCCTTCATGAGCTGCTCCAGGTGGTCGGACAGCGTCGCAATGTCCGGGGTCTGGCTCTTCAAGCTGGCACGGATTTCCTGCACTTCGCGCTCCAGCAGCGGCCGCGTGACCTGACGCCTCAGGGCGGCCAGGCTTTCATTCATGACGCGCTCGATCGGGCGCGTCTTGTCCAGAAAGCGGGCGATCTCTTCACGCAATTCCTGCTCGGCCTGGTCAATCCGGGCCCGGCGCTCTTTGGGCAAGGAACGCGCCTCGGCTTCGGTCAGCGCATTGCCTTTTTCGCCCAGCAAGGTGAACACCAAGTGCCCGTTCTCCCGGTACAGGGCAAAACTGCGGGTCTCGGCAAAGGCATCGAGTTCAGCATAGGCGTTGGCTTGTTCGACCTTGTAAGTTTTTTCAATGTGCGCGCTCTCAGCTTTGAAATCGGGGCCATTCAGCCGTTGGGGAATCTCTTTTTGCAACGTCTTGCACATCTGGACCATGAGTTGGCGCAGCAGGCGACCTTGCCCGGCTGGCAGACGCAGCGCGCGGGGTTTGTCAGGCGCATCAAAATTATGCAGGTAACACAGGTCGGTCGGTACCGGCCGGCCGGCCGCCACCTCAGCCATGAGTTGCTGCAACAGAGAAGACCGCCCGCTGCCGACATCTCCCAGCACAAACAGGTTGTAATCGGCTTGCCCCATGCCCAGACCGAAGCGCGCGGCCGTTTGCGCCCGGCCCTGCCCGATCCAGGGCAGCGGCTGCTGCACCAGCTCGGAGGTGTTTGAGAAACCGAGAGATTCAGCCGCGATGCTGACGCGAAGATCGTCGGGAGTCAGAGTGCAAGTAGCCATGGTGATCAAAGCTCGTGAGTTGGCGCTCATCAAAGATCAAAGGGCGGGCGCCTTTCATGGGCAGTTTTGCAGATTTGGTGACCAGGGTTTTGACATTGCGCATGCTTGTCCTTCTCTGCAATGGCCCAATATGACACAAATGATCCCCTTCTCAGTCCTTGACCTCTCCCCCATCGTCCAAGGCAGCGACGCTGCCCAATCGTTTCGCCACACCCTTGAGCTGGCCCGGAAGGCCGAAGCCTGGGGCTACCAACGCTACTGGTTGGCCGAGCACCACGGCATGCCAGGTATTGCCAGCGCGGCAACCGCCGTGCTGATCGGCCACGTGGCAGGCGGCACTTCCACGATTCGGGTCGGTGCTGGCGGCATCATGCTGCCCAATCATTCGCCGCTGGTTATTGCCGAGCAATTTGGTACGCTGGAGTCACTCTACCCGGGACGCATTGATCTCGGGCTGGGCCGCGCGCCCGGTTCGGACCAAAGCACCGCGCGTGCCTTGCGCCGCAACCTGGGCTCGGACCCGGATCAGTTCCCACGCGATGTGATCGAGCTCATGGATTATTTTTCGCCGGGATCGGTCAATCCGGTGCATGCGGTGCCGGGCGAGGGATTGAATGTGCCGATCTGGATACTGGGCTCAAGCCTGTTTGGCGCCGAACTAGCCGCCGTGCTGGGCCTTCCCTACGCCTTTGCCTCCCACTTTGCACCGCAGCAGATGATGCAGGCGGTGGCGCTGTACCGGGCCAACTTCCGGCCATCAAAGCAGTTGACCAAACCTTATGTCATGCTGGGCTTTAACGTGTTTGCCGCTGACAGCGACGCGGCAGCGGCATTTCAAGCCACCTCTATGCAACAGGCTTTTGTGAACCTGCGTAGCGGTCGCCCGGCCCAGTTGCCCCCACCTGTCGCGGACTACCCCGACCGCGTCAGTCCGGCTGAGCGCGCCTTGCTGGAAAGCGTTTTGTCATGCTCGGCCATTGGCTCACCAGGCAGCGTGCGGGCAAGCCTCAAAGCCTTCATTGAGCACACCGGCGCCGATGAACTGATGATCACATCGCAGATTTATGATCATGCGGCGCGGCTGCGTTCCTACGAGATCACATCCGGCATTTTTTCTGATTAAGAGGAGCAATCATGAGCGACGATTCGACTGAAACCAGAGCCCCGCGCAGCATCTGGATGCGAAGCCTGTTGATGATTTTGATCGCAGTAGCCTACCAATTGGCCAGCACTCTGCTGTTATTTGTGGCCGTCATCCAGTTCATTCTGGCACTGGTCAGCGAAAGCCCCAACCAACGTTTGTCAGCCTTTGGTCGCAGCCTGGGGCGCTATCAGGCCCAGAATGCGAACTTTGTCAGTTTTGCGTCGGAGGACTTGCCTTTTCCATTCACCGACTGGCCGGCGAGCGACTAATTCTGCATCCAGGGAATTTGAAGCCGGAGGTCTCGGGACTGTTACCGATTCGAGCGCGGCGTTGACACCAGCCGTGTCCCTGCCAGCACATCGTGCCAGAACTGCTGTTGCGGCTGCAGGCGACTCAAGATGGCCCATATGGCCACCCAGCCTATCACGATGACGGCAGATTCAGCGCCAGACAGATTGAAGGGCGCAACGGCCGCAAGGGCTGGCAAAAACCAGAGCCAACTGAGCAGGTAGCGCAGCAATGCCCGCGGCTGAGTGAGGGGCCTGCCGGCTCGATCCACCACCTGAATATGCCATGTCTTCATGGCGAGGGTTTGTCCTTTGGCCCAGAACCAGACGAAATAAATGCCAAAAACGACAAACAGGAAAGCCTGTAGCGCATGCCGGTTGTCCATGGCATTTCGTGTCTGACTCAGGGTGCCAAACAGGTAGCCGGCGATGAAGAGCACACCAAACATCAGCATGCCTTCATACAGCCAGCAGGCCATGCGCCGGACCAGAGACGGCGCCTGCATCTAATTATTTTGCGCTGGTGTAGGCGCAGGCACCGGCTTGGCGTGCGGCAACAGGGTATTGCGGTTGACAGCTGGATTAGCGACAGGCACCTCAGACGCCTGCCGTGTGCCCAGCTTGCTCAGGGGAATCTTGGTCAATTTGTCAGGCGCAACAGGCTTCGCGGCCGTTGCCGCACCAGTAGGCTTGGGCGGGGCTGATTTCGCCAGTTTTTGCCTTTCTTCTGGACTGAGCGCCTGGTAGGCTTCCCAAGTGGCGGCCTTTTGGGTCCGACTAATCTGCTTTGATTGGGCGAAGTTCAGTCGGGCCTGGTCGCGCTGTTTGGGGCTGAGCGATGCCCATTCGGTCATGCGACTGTGCAGCTTGGCCTGCTCTGGCGGTGCCAGGGCTGAATAATTTGCGGCCAAAGCGATCCACTTGCGCTTTCTGGCACTGTCCAGGGAACTCCAGTGGGCCGCGAGCGGCGCCAGTGACACCTGCTGTGCGGGCGTCAAATCTTGCCAGGTCGGTTGGGAAGATGCCACCGGGACAGCTGAGGTTTTGGCCAGTGCCGGCGGAACGGGGCGATTGACCTGTGAAGCAGCCTGAAGAGGTGCTGTTGCCGTGGCTTGGGCCCAGACGTCTGAGGCGACCATGCTCAGGTTCGCGAATATGCAAATTACCAAGCAAAGCAGCGCCCGACCCGGCAAAGGGCGCCCAAATGGCTCGCCAGTACGCGTGGAAATCGTCATGACCCGAACTTACTGTTCCTGAACAGCACTGGTCTTGAGGAACTGCAAGAACCCCGGGTCGGCATAGGCCGCTGGCGGCAAGTCGTCAATCAGCAGCGCTGCGTCAATTTCAGCCAGTTCGTTGGCGCGGCTGTCATCCTCAATCACATTGATGGCGATCAGGCCCACCACCAGGGCCAATAAGGGAAGGACCGCGGCCAACCGACTCCACCAGCTGAAGTGCTCCTGGCCAAAGGTCAGGCTGCCCGCGCCACTTGACGTTGCCAAGCTCGTCACAAACTGCTTGATCGCGATCTTGCGCTGGCCCACCGCCTGCACTCGAGCTGCGCGCAAACGCTCCGAAATGTCATGCGGCAAGCCATCCGCGGCGTCAGACAGGCGCGCCGTGATGCGAAAGGCCAGCCGATCTTGTGCTATTTGATTTTGGTATTGATACGAATTGCTCATAGTGTGATTCCCTTCGCCCTCAGGGCTTTACCGAGCGCTTGAACTGCCCGCGAACAGTGCGTTTTGACACTGCCCTGCGAACACCCCATGGCCGCAGCAGTCTCTGCGACGTCCAGTTCCTCCCAGTAACGCATCAAGAACGCTTCTCGTTGACGCAGGGGCAAAGCCTGAATTTCACTTTCGATTTCCCGCAGGGTTTGTGCGCGCTCAGTGGAACTCTCGGCACTTTCCGTCTGGTCTGAGTGACTGAGTGTGTTCAAAGTTTCCAGAAGGTCAAAATCGCCTGTTTCGCCCGCCGAATCGAAATCACTCATGTTGGAGAAGAGCGCAGTGCGGGTTTTTTGGCGCCGAAACCAGTCCAGCGTGCAGTTGGACAGAATGCGCTGAAACAGCATCGGCAACTCGGCCGCCGGCTTGTCCCCATAGTGCACGGCCAGCTTCATCATGCTGTCTTGCACGATGTCTAGCGCCGATTCCATGTTGCGGACATGGTAAACCGATCGCTTGAAAGCGCGCTTTTCAACGCTTTTCAGAAACTCGGATAGTTCTTGTTCAGTGGCCAAGTGGTGTTTGCCGTGCGGCGATGGTGGCGCATTGAAGCGCGATGGGGACCGGTTGACGTGACATTAATGCGCCGGATTATGTCACCCGTGCGCTGTCTTTGGGCCCCCGGGCAAGGCAAGCAGTGGCTCCAATGCCATAATGCACCTTGCAAATCAAAAGGCAAACGGGTCACGGTCCGGCGCAAGAATCACTGCGCCCATGGCTTTGGCTTTAAGTTCCGACGCGGCCCCACAAGTGTTTGCGAAGGAGCACCCAAGGTTTTTCGTCAGAGAAATTCACAAAGGTTCATCATGGAATTATCAAAAGCCCGAAGCGCTTCGGCTGCGGCCAAGTCCGCGGCAAACAGCCAATCACCCTCGACCCCCGTCAACTCAGCCGTTGTTGCGTCAGACGAACACGAACTGCGCGGTGCCGAAATTCTCGTCAAAGCCTTGCAGGCTGAAGGCGTCAAATACATCTGGGGTTATCCCGGCGGCGCGGTGCTGCATATTTACGACGCGCTGTACAAGCAAGACACTATGCAGCACATCCTGGTGCGACACGAGCAGGCGGCAGTTCACGCCGCCGATGGCTACGCGCGCGCCACCGGAGATGTCGGCGTCGCTCTGGTGACCTCCGGGCCTGGCGTAACGAATGCGGTGACCGGCATCGCCACCGCATATATGGACAGCATTCCGATGGTCATTGTGTCGGGGCAAGTACCCACGAGTGCCATCGGCATGGACGCCTTTCAGGAATGCGACGCCGTGGGCATCACACGCCCGGTCGTCAAACACAATTTCCTGGTCAAGGACGCACGCGATCTGGCCGAGACCATGAAAAAGGCTTTTCACATCGCGCGCAGCGGACGACCTGGCCCGGTGCTGGTCGATATCCCGAAAGACGTGTCTTTCAAGAAGGTGCATTACGCGGGTTACCCTGCCACGATTGAGATGCGATCGTATAACCCGGTGCGCAAGGGCCATGGCGGGCAAATTCGAAAAGCCCTACAGCTGTTGCTCACAGGCAAGCGGCCTTATATCTACACCGGTGGCGGCGTGCTACTGAGCAACGCCACCGCTGAGTTGCGTACGCTGGTTGATATGCTGGGCTACCCTTGCACCAACACCCTGATGGGGTTGGGCGGGTACCCAGCCAGTGACAAAAAATTTCTGGGCATGCTGGGCATGCACGGCACGATCGAAGCCAACAACGCGATGCAACACTGCGACGTGCTGCTGGCCATCGGCGCCCGCTTTGACGACCGTGTCATTGGCAATCCCAAGCACTTTGCCCAGAACGAACGCAAGATCATTCACATTGACATCGATCCATCGAGCATCTCCAAACGCGTCAAGGTTGACATCCCCATCGTGGGCGACGTCAAAGAGGTGCTGACCGAGATGATCGCCATGATCAAGGAAGGTGCAACCAAGCCCGATGCCGACGCGCTGGGCGCCTGGTGGGACACGATTGAGGACTGGCGCAAGCGCGATTGCCTCAAATACGACCACGGCAAGAATGATGTCATCAAGCCGCAGTTCGTGATTGAGACGCTTTGGAAAATGACCAAGGATGTGGACACCTACATCACCTCCGACGTCGGGCAACACCAGATGTGGGCGGCCCAATACTATCGGTTCGACGAGCCACGGCGCTGGATCAATTCCGGTGGCCTGGGCACCATGGGCGTGGGCATTCCCTACGCCATGGGCATCAAAATGGCCAAGCCCGACAGTGAGGTGTACTGCATCACAGGCGACGGTTCGGTGCAGATGTGCATTCAGGAGTTGTCCACTTGCCTGCAATACAACACCCCAATCAAGATCCTGTCACTCAACAACCGCTACCTCGGCATGGTGCGTCAGTGGCAAGAGGTTGAATACGAAGGCCGCTACAGCCACAGCTACATGGATGCGCTGCCTAACTTTGTGAAACTGGCCGAGGCCTATGGCCACGTCGGCATGCTGGTCGAACGCGCGCAAGACGTGGAGCCCGCCTTGCGTGAAGCGCGCAAGCTCAAGGACCGGACTGTCTTCATGGACATCCGCACCGACCCGACCGAGAACGTGTTCCCCATGGTCAAAGCCGGCAAGGGCATCACCGAGATGCTGCTGGGCTCAGAAGATCTCTAATCAACTTTAACTTTGGACGAATCTATTGTTTGCCAAGCCCTGCGGTTACCACCCCAGGGGTAGGGCAACGAAAAGAGGAATCACATACTATGAAACACATCATTGCAGTCCTGTTGGAAAATGAACCCGGTGCGCTGTCACGCGTGGTGGGACTTTTCTCAGCGCGTGGTTACAACATCGAGTCACTCACGGTAGCGCCCACGGAAGATGCCAGCTTGTCGCGCATGACCATTCACACAACCGGGTCGGACGAAGTGATCGAGCAGATCACCAAGCACCTGAATCGCCTGATTGAGGTGGTCAAGGTCGTCGACTTGACCGAAGGCGCTTACACGGAGCGCGAATTGATGATGGTGAAGGTGCGCGCAGTAGGCAAGGAGCGCGAAGAAATGAAGCGCATGGCGGACATTTTTCGGGGTCGCATCATTGACGTCACCGAGAAGAGCTACACCATAGAATTAACCGGCGATCAGACCAAGAACGACGCGTTCCTGCTGGCAATCGAGCGCGGTGCTATTCTGGAAACGGTACGCACCGGCTCGAGCGGAATCGGTCGCGGCGAACGTATTTTGCGAGTTTAATTTTTTACAACGGAGAGAGAAATGAAAGTTTTTTACGACAAGGACTGTGACCTGAGCCTGATCAAAGGCAAAACGGTTGCGATCATTGGTTACGGCAGCCAGGGCCATGCCCACGCACAGAATCTGAACGACAGCGGCGTGAAAGTGGTGGTTGGCTTGCGCAAGGACGGCGCCTCCTGGAGCAAGGTCGAGAAAGCCGGTCTCAAAGTGGCTGCAGTGGCCGATGCCGTCAAGGCCGCTGATGTGGTCATGATCTTGTTGCCCGATGAGAATATTGCAGCAGTCTACAGCCATGATATTGAGCCCAATATCAAGCACGGTGCCTCGCTGGTGTTTGCCCACGGCTTCAACGTGCACTACGGCTTGGTGACCCCACGTGCGGATCTGGATGTCTGGATGGTCGCGCCCAAGGCGCCGGGCCATACCGTGCGTGGCACCTATGCCCAAGGCGGCGGCGTACCGCACCTGATTGCCATCCATCAGGACAAGTCAGGGCGTTCGCGCGACCTGGCCCTGAGCTATTCGATGGCCAACGGTGGCGGCAAAGCCGGCATCATTGAAACGAGCTTCCGGGAAGAAACCGAGACTGATCTGTTTGGTGAGCAAGCCGTCTTGTGCGGTGGTGCGGTCGAGTTGATCAAGGCCGGTTTTGAAACCCTGGTTGAAGCCGGCTATGCACCCGAGATGGCCTACTTTGAGTGCCTGCATGAACTCAAACTGATCGTGGACATGATCTATGAAGGCGGCATCGCCAACATGAACTACTCAATCTCGAACAACGCCGAGTACGGCGAATATGTCACTGGCCCGCGGATTGTGACGAGCGCCACCAAAGACGCAATGCGCCAGTGCTTGCGGGACATCCAGACGGGCGAATACGCCAAGAGCTTCATCCTGGAAAACAAGGCTGGCGCGCCCACATTGCTGAGCCGGCGTCGTTTGACATCAGAGCATCAGATCGAGCAAGTGGGTGAAAAGCTCCGTGCCATGATGCCCTGGATCAAGAAGAACAAACTGGTTGACCAGACCCGCAACTAAAGCGTCCAACGCTCCCAACAAAGGCCACTCTAGTGGCCTTTGTTATTATGAAATATTGGAGGCAAATTCTATGCATGACGGAAACGAAGCAGACTTCGCAGAGGGCGATGCCGTAGTCGTGAGAAAGCGCCGCAAGGGCATTTACATCTTGCCCAACCTGTTTACTCTGGCGGCACTTTTTGGTGGTTTTTATGCCATCGTGATGGCCATCAATGGCCGCTTCGATCTCGCTGCAGTGGGCATATTTTGCGCCATGGTGCTTGACAGTCTGGATGGCCGCGTCGCCCGCATGACCAACACGCAGAGCGCTTTTGGCGAGCAGATGGACTCACTCTCGGACATGGTGTCCTTTGGTGCGGCGCCCGCGATCATTGCCTATGTCTGGGCTCTGAAGGGCTTGGGACGCTGGGGCTGGATTGCGGCTTTTGTCTATTGTGCCTGCGGCGCGTTGCGGCTGGCGCGCTTTAACGTCAACACCGGGGTGGTGGACAAACGCTATTTTCAGGGCTTGCCATCGCCGGCCGCAGCTGCCTTGCTGGCCGGGTTCATATGGGTCATGACGGATATGGGGGTTAAGGGCCCCAGTGTGGCCTGGCCCACATTTGCCCTGGCCTTGTATGCCGGCCTGACCATGGTGACCAATGTGCCGTTTTACAGCTTCAAAGACCTGCACATGAAAAAGAGCGTGCCCTTCGTCGTGATCGTGCTGATTGCGCTTGGCATCGCGATCATCAATATCGACCCGCCGATCGTCATGTTTGCACTGTTTGTGGTGTATGGCTTCAGTGGCTACGTCATTTACGTCTGGCGCAAGGCCAAAGGCCTGCAGACCAGTGTCATCAGCACCTCCACCGACGAGCCTGACGAGCGAGGTCTTCATTAATCAATGAAGACCGGGGCATGCACGCCGGCGACAGGCCTATAGACCAAGGCGCTCGTCCCCCACGTGACAATCAGGCGGTTATCAGTCACCCAAAGGACAGACTATGGAAGACCCGATCCTTACCATCGAAGAACGTTCAGCGATCAATTCCGGTCGCTGGTTTTCAACCCTGTCGCCATCCCTGCGACACGATATTCTGCGATGCGCTTACGTCAAACGTTACAAGGACGGCGAACTGATCACTGCCCGCGGCGAGCCGCCGGAAGATTGGATCGCCTGCGCCCGTGGCGCAGTGCGGGTCAGTTCCACCTCGATCTCGGGCAAGCAGATCACGCTGACTTATGTGGAGCCGGGTATCTGGTTCGGCGATGTGGCGATCTTCGACGGCGACCGGCGCACGCACGATGCCTACGCCCACGGCGAAACCACCATCTTGTGTGTTGCCAAAGCCGATTTCAAGAAAATTTTGGCGCTGCATGCCGAGCTCTACGAAGCACTTTTGCGATTGCACGCGCGTCGCATCCGCCAGTTGTATGGTCTGGTGGAAGACCTCAACACGCTGCCGCTGCGGGCCCGGCTGGCCAAGCAATTGCTGCACCTGGTGCGCAGCTACGGTGTGCCCTCGCTCAGCGACGGGCGCGAAATGCGCATCGGCCTTCAATTGGCGCAGGAGGAGCTGGCGCAATTGCTGGGGGCCTCGCGCCAGCGTGTCAACCAGGAACTCAAATCCATGGAGCGCGAGGAAACCATTCGGATCGAACCGGGTGGGCTGGTCATTTGCAACCGAGACGCCTTGATGCTGATCGCCGACGCCGATAACTGAACTAACTACAAGTACACATTCCCATGAGCAATTTTGAGCATTTCATCGGCACTCAGGCCGTCTCCGATAAACAGGCGTTTGACATCGCCGACTTGTCGGCCTGGCTGGACAAGAACCTGCCGGGCTTCTGCGGCCCCTTGACGGTGGAGTCCTTCAAGGGCGGCCAGTCCAACCCCACCTACAAACTCAACACGCCGACGCAAAGCTATGTCATGCGGGCCAAGCCCGGCCCAGTCGCCAAGTTGCTGCCCTCGGCGCACGCCATTGAGCGCGAGTTTGCGGTGATGAGTGGCTTGCAAGGCACTGATGTGCCAGTGCCGCGCATGTATTGCCTGTGCGAGGACGAGTCGGTCATTGGCCGCGCCTTTTACATCATGGAATTCATGGCCGGACGCATATTGTGGGACCAAACCTTGCCCGGGATGAGCCAGCAGGAACGCAGCGCCATTTACAACGAAATGAACCGCGTCGTCGCCGCCCTGCACAGCGTCAAGTTTTCCGAGCGGGGCCTGTCCTCGTACGGCAAACCGGGCAACTACTTTGAGCGCCAGATCGGCCGCTGGAGCAAGCAATACCTCGCCTCCGCTACTCAACCCATCCCTGAGATGGACCAGCTCATGGCTTGGCTGCCACAGCATATTCCGGCGATGGCGCGGGCCGAGCACATGGTCAGCATCGTGCATGGCGACTACCGCCTGGACAACCTGATGTTTCACCCGACCGAGCCGCGCATTATCGCCGTGCTGGACTGGGAACTGTCCACGCTGGGGCATCCGTTGGCAGACTTCAGCTACCACTGCATGGCCTGGCACATCCCGCCCGGCGCTTTTCGCGGCATTGGCGGGATCGATCTGGCGAACTTGGGCATCCCTTCAGAGGAAGAATACATCCGCCTGTACTGCGAGCGCACGGGGCTGGTGAAACCCGATGATCTCAAGGCCGACTGGAACTTCTACATGGCTTACAACCTGTTTCGCATTGCCGCGATTTTGCAGGGCATCGCCAAACGCGCCCAGATGGGCACCGCCGCCAGCGCGCAGGCGGTGAGCTCCGGCGCAGGTGCCAAACCCCTGGCCCAGATGGCCTGGCAATTTGCGCAGAAGAGTTGAACCCCCGCATCAGCGCTGACGATTCAATCCGCGCCATTACTCACAACTACAACCGGAGATCCCATGGACTTTGATTACTCCCCCAAAACAAAAGAACTGCAAGTTAAATTGCTGGCTTTCATGGATGACCACATCTATCCCGTCGAGGGTGCCTGGCACGCTGAGATTGAGGCCAACACGGCAGCGGGCAAACGCTGGACGCCACTGGAACTGATTGAAGGCCTCAAAGTCAAGGCACAGGCCGCGGGCTTGTGGAACCTTTTTTTGCCCGTGGACAGCGCGGCCGCTTCCGGCTATGAGGGCGCCGGCCTGACCAATCAGGAATACGCGCCGCTGGCCGAAATCATGGGTCGTGTGCTGTGGAGCAGCGAAGTGTTCAACTGCTCGGCCCCGGATACCGGCAACATGGAGACGATTGCCCGTTATGGCTCGGAAGAGAACAAGGCGCGCTGGCTCAAGCCCTTGTTAGAGGGCAAGATCCGCTCTGCCTTTGCCATGACCGAACCCGAGGTGGCCTCGAGTGACGCCACCAACATCCAGACCCGCATGGAGCGCGACGGTGATGACTACGTGATCAACGGCCGCAAGTGGTGGATCTCAGGCGCCGGTGACCCGCGCTGCGCCATTCACATTGTCATGGGCAAAACCAACCCGCAAGCCGAGCGCCATTCCCAGCAGAGCATGGTGCTGGTCCCCTCCAATACGCCAGGCGTGACGGTGGTGCGCTCGCTTAATGTCATGGGCTATGACGACGCGCCGCATGGCCACATGGAAGTGCTTTTTAAAGACGTGCGGGTGCCGGTCACTAACATTTTGCTCGGTGAAGGCCGCGGTTTTGAAATCGCGCAGGGTCGCCTTGGCCCGGGTCGCATCCACCACTGCATGCGCCTGATTGGCCAGGCCGAACGGGCGCTGGAGTTGATGTGCAAGCGCGCCGCCAGCCGCGTCGCCTTTGGCAAACCGATTGCGGCCCAGACGGTGACGCAAGAGCGCATTGCCGAAGCACGCTGCAAGATCGACATGGCGCGGTTGCTGACGCTCAAGGCCTCCTGGATGATGGACGTGGGTGGCAACAAATTAGCCAAGAACGAGATCGCCATGATCAAGGTGGTCGCCCCCAGCATGGCGTGCCAGGTCATCGACTGGGCGATGCAGGCGCACGGCGGCGCGGGCATGTGCGATGACTTCCCGCTGGCTTACGCCTACACCAACGCCCGCACCCTGCGCTTTGCCGATGGGCCGGACGAAGTGCATCGCAACGCCATTGCCAAGCAGGAATTGCGCAAGTACATGACCACGCCAAAATCAGCTTGATCGCCCCTGGCGCGCAGCGGTTCAGGCGCCACCGCTGCGGGCACAGATTGCCATTTGCTACTAAATTAATAGCTGCATAAGCTTACACAACGTGGGCTAGGGCTCTATTCTCTATAAATTAGTGGCGATGCTCAGGTCGGCTATTTTGGGTTTGACTTGTGGCGTCAGAGAGGCTTTAAACACAATTCCAGTCGACGCGGCAGACGGAAATCTGTCCAAAGCTGAGTCAGGTCACATGGCCCACTTACCCAAGCGCCGGCGACGTCAAAGTTCATATTTGTTGATCGTTTCGGTTGACAACACCAGTGCTATTTGATGGGTAGGTTTGCAGACCCTACACTAGCCCCATGTCATCGCTCTACCTCGACCATTTCGGTCTGTGCAAACCACCATTCCAGATCACGCCGGACCTGGATTTCTTCTTTTCGGGCGGGCGCAGGGGCGACATTCTCTCGGCCTTGCTGCATGTGGCAGCGCATGATGAAGGCATCATCACGCTGGTGGCGGAAGTGGGCAGCGGCAAGACCTTGCTGGCGCGCCTGATGATCAGTCGGCTGGGCGCTGAGGTTTGTGCGGTCTATCTGGCCAACCCCTGTTTCAGCCGCGACGAGATCATTGCGGCTATCGCGCGAGATCTGGGACTGACCGGCTTGAGCGAGTCCATGGAAGGCAAGCTGGCGACCTTGCAGCAAGAATTGCTGCGTCGGCACGCTAGCGGGCAACGGGTCTTGCTGGTGATCGATGAAGCCCATGCCATGCCGGTTGAGTCCTTGGAGGAGGTGCGTCTGCTCTCCAATCTGGAGACCGGCCAACACAAGCTGGTCAACATCATGCTGTTTGGCCAACCCGAACTCGATGCCCTCTTGACCGAGCCCCGCTTGCGCCAAGTGCGCGACCGGGTGAATCACCGCTTTGAGCTGCAGCCGCTGCTGGCCGACGAGGCCAGTGCCTACATTGATCATCGCCTGCGAGCGGCCGGCTGGCGTGGCGCTCGGCTGTTTTCAGCGGCGGCGTTAACACAACTGGTCAAGGCATCCGACGGGCGCGCGCGTCGAATCAATTTGCTAGCCGACAAGGCCCTGCTGGCGGCCTACGCGCAAGGGGCAGACAGCGTTGAGGCGCAACACGTCGACAGCGCGGTACGGGAGCTGCCCCTTGGCCGATTGCCGTCGACGACAATGCTTGGCTCTCGTTGGCGCCTAGCCGGCTGGAGCCTTGCATTGGCAACAGTCATGAGCGTTGGCGCCATTGGTCTATTGGGTTGGTTCCGCAGTGTGCCGACAACGGTTGCCGCGGTGGTCGCAGTTCGACCCAATACGGCAGTCGTGGCGGCGCCTTTGGCCGCCGCTGCAGCGCCACCCCGGCCGCTGCCAGCTGCCGCTGCGGCGCCGTTGGTACGGAAACCTCTTGCACCCATTGCGCCGCTGGCCGCAGCGTCGGACATGCGCCTGGATGCAATCCTGGCGCGCACCCAGACCTGGCTGCAACAGACCGACTTGGGCGGCTACACCATCCAACTGGCGGCCTTGGAATCAAGCACCAGCCCGGACCGCAACTTGAGCCTGGCGGCAACCCAGTTGGACCCGGCACAGGTCTTTGCACGCCACAGTGTCTACCGGGGAAGAACCTATTTGTCAGTATATTCAGGTCGTTTTGAGTCATACCGGGCGGCTGCGCTGGCCATGGATGCGCTACCTGCCGTTTTCAAGAGCAACCGACCCATGGTGAGATCCTGGGCCAGAATCAAGCAAGAACAGACACCGTGACATTTCCATCATTACGCTCTTTGGTATCAATCCAACACACCCGCTTGTCATCCAGGCTGCTTCTGACCAGTTGGGTTGGGGCCTTGGCCGCCTGTGCGGTGACCCCATCGCCACCGCCTTCGGCACAGCACCTGACGCCTGCGCCCCAGGTGATAGGTCGCGCGCCTGATTTCGCGGTGGCGCCGCCGCTGCCCCGGCCACCGCGCCCCAGTGTGCGCCAGGAGCTGTACAGCGTCGTCATGAGCAACGTGAACGTGCAGGACCTGTTATTCGCCTTGGCGCGCGATGCCAAGCTGAATGTTGACATACATCCCAGCATCACGGGCACCGTCACCATGAACGTGCGCGATCAGACCCTCACCGAAATCCTCGATCGGGTGGCGCGTCAGGTCGATCTGCGCTATGAGATGGAGGGCAAGAATCTGTCGATTCAACCGGACTTCCCCTACCTCAAACACTACCGGGTGGACTACCCCAACATCCAGCGCGATGCCAAAACCAGCATCAGCACCTCAACCAATGTTGCCTCTACCGGTGGCGGGGCCGGGGGCGGCGGTGGAGGCGGCAGCAATGCGTCGACCTCGTCGATCGAAAACACCTCGAACAACCGTTTCTGGACCACGCTCTACGGCAACCTGGTGGACCTGCTGCGGGAAACCGACAAAGTGATACCGGATGGCGCCAGTGCCGCCGCGCCTCTGCCAGCGATCAGCCAGCCCAGCGCGGCCACCGGTGCCGCCGTCCAACGCGCAGGCGTCGTCGCTACACCAATAGCAGCAGGGCCGCGCAGCACCTTTCGCGAAGCTGCCTCCGTCATCGCCAACCCGGAAACCGGCAACATCAGCGTGCGCGCGACCCAGAACCAGCACGCCAAGGTGCGTGAGTTTCTGGACCGAGTGCTCAGCTCAGCGCGGCGTCAGGTTCTGATTGAAGCCACTGTTGTCGAGGTTGATCTATCCAACCGGTACCAGCAGGGGATTGACTGGTCTCTGCTGCAAACGGGCGGTGCCAACGCCGGCTCCGGCATCACGGTGCGTCCTGCGGGGGGTAGCGGCGGCCTGCAAACCGGCGGCCTGGTCAGTTCCATCGCATCGCTGAGCTTCAAACAGTTTCGCCTGTGGGATGGCGATACCGACCTATCGGCAATGCTGAGCCTGCTGGAGTCTTTTGGTACCTTGCGCGTGCTGTCGAGTCCCAAAGTGTCGGTGCTTAACAACCAGAGCAGCGTGCTCAAGGTGGTGGACAACAAAGTCTACTTCTCGATCACGGTCACGCCGGGTACCGCAGCGTCGCTGGGCGTGGCGGCCACTCCGGCCACCTACACCACGACCATCAACACCGTGCCGATTGGTTTCCTCATGACGGTGGTGCCACAGATCAGTGAAGCCAACGAAGTCACGCTCAACCTGCGTCCTACCATCAGCCGCATCACGGGTTATGCCACCGACCCCAACCCAGTGCTGGCGCAAAACAACCTGATCAATCGCATCCCTGAGGTTCAAACGCGCGAGATGGAATCGGTGCTGCGCGTGCAATCGGGTGACATTGCCATTTTGGGCGGCTTGATGCAAGACAGCCGCAACAACAATTCCGATGAGGTACCCGGCCTGAATCGGATTTCAATTCTGGGCGATCTGTTCAAGTACCGCAATGACAGCAGCACCAAGTCGGAGCTGGTCATCTTCCTGCGGCCAACGGTGCTGAAGGACGCCAGCTTGGACGCGGACCTCAAGGATTTTCGCGCGCTGTTGCCTGCATCAATTGATGCGGTGCGCATCAATGAAGGGCCGAACAGGGTCATGTTGCCGTCGGTGCGTAACTGACCATGAGCTTGCTTCTTGACGCCTTGAACCGCGCCAGCCAGGACAAAGCGGCTGCGGCAGCAGCCGTGGCCTCGGCGTCAACACCAAGCGATATGGCACTAGATGTGCCGGAACCCGCCCCCAAACCTGCCCCTGTTGCACTTACCCACGCCACAGCGCCCGACGCGGCGCCGGGCAACGACTGGCCTACGTTGGGGCTGGCACTTGCACCAGCTGACGGCACGCCCGCCATGGCGGTGCCAGTAGTCCCGCTACGCGCCGGCGGAACAACGAAAACGCTCGACCCGGGCATGAGATTGGTGGCCAAGCCCGAGCCGCTGGCCCCAGCACCAGAGCCACGACCCTCACCTCAGCCACCGAAGTCGCCAGAGCGTCGAAGCGAGCCGCCGATGGCGTTGGCGCCTCCATCAAAATCTCAGCCGCTTCCAGCCCCTTCTGATAACAGGCCTGCGCCGAACAATGCGACGCGCGTCGCACAAAGCATTGTGAGAGCCAAAGCACCGAGCCCAAAGGCAGCAGTCCCCAAGCGCTTAATCGCTCTGGTCAGCGTCGCGATCCTGCTTGCCGCCGGACTGGGCAGCGTCTTGCTGGGCTGGTGGGGCGACCCGACGGTCTGGCTCCAGAGCACAGCAGTCAATCGCCCGATGGCGCAACCAATTGCCATGGCGACAGTGATCGCACCAGCAAGCGCCGTTGAGGCGGCACCGGCACCCCCCGTGGCACCTCAGGCGGTCACCATTGCGGTGAGTCCCGTCGCGACACAGGTACGATCCCGACCCCAGATACCTCACAGGTCGCCAGAGGCAGTCAAGCCGAGCACACCTCCAAGCACCCCCGTGGTGGCCCCGCCCGGCAAGAGTGCTCAGCCCATGCTGCAAAGTCGAAGCACCGGGCCGTCGGCGCTCGAATCGGGCTATGTGGCCTTGACCCAGGGCCGCCTGCAAGAGGCCAAGCAAGCGTATGCCCAGGCACTGGCCGGCAACCCGGAAGAGCGCGATGCCCTGCTGGGCCTTGCCTACATCGCCCATCAGCAGGGTCACGCTGAAGAAGCGCGATCCTATTACCAGCGGGTGCTGCGGCAGGAACCAGGCAACGCAGTCGCACGGGCCGGCTTGTTGACCTTGAATCCGGCGGATGATGTGCAAGCGCTCGGCAGCCAGTCGCGCGACGTCGCCGAGCAGAATCCCGACTCCGCTGCGGCGCAATCGGTTCTTGGACATAGCCTGGTACGTCAAGGTCGATTGGCGGACGCCCGACTGGCGTTTCAGCGTGCCCATCTGCTGGAACCGAACGTGGCACTGCATGCCTTCAATCTGGCCGTGGCGCTGGATCGCTTGCGCAACTACGCGGCAGCCCGCCACTATTACGAACTGGCCTTGGCTCTGTCAGCCCAATCTGGTGGCGAGCGCAGCAGCGGGGTGCAGCATGTCGTCGTTCAACAACGACTGGCTCAATTGCAAGCTGCAGCAGTGGCAGACCCGGCCGAGTCGCGCCCATGAACAGTGCCAAGAACACGATGCCAAACACCCAAAGCAAACCTCCAGTTCGGCTAGGCGACAAGCTCGTTGAGTTGGGGCTGATCACCCAGGATCAACTTCGCATTGCCCTACAGGAGCAAAAGAGCACCGGCAAGCAGTTGGGGGAAGCCTTGCTGGTGCTGGGGTTCGTCACTGAGGACGACATGCGCAGCGCGCTGGCGGACAAGCTGGGTGAGCAGGCTATCAGCCTCAAGGGCATTGTGGCCGATCCCAGTGCGCTGGCCTTGATTCCCAAGACAATGGCCAAACGCCATGCGCTTTTCCCGGTCAGCCTGGATCTGCGTGACAACGAACTGATCATCGCCAGTGCCAACCCGAACGACATTGTGGCGGGCGATCAGATCAACGCGTTGCTCGCCGGGGGGCCGCAACCGCGCTGGCGCCTGGCCAGCAGCGCCGAGGTGTTGAGCGCCATTGAGCAGTTTTACGGCCATGAGCTGTCGATTGATGGCATCCTGCAGGAGTTGGAGACCGGCACCATTGACATGGCCAGTTTGATCCAGGAATCCGAAGGCTACAGCCACCCGGTGGTGCGCCTGATTGACGCGCTGCTGGCAGACGCCACATTGCGCGGTGCCTCTGACGTGCACTTTGAGCCTGAAACGCAGTTTCTGCGCATTCGTTACCGCATTGACGGTGTCTTGCGCCAGGTGCGCGTGCTGCACATGCGTTACTGGTCAGCCATGGTGGTGCGCCTGAAAGTGATGGCGGGCATGAACATTGCCGAGACGCGGGCACCACAAGATGGCCGCATTTCACTGTCAATTTCAGGTCGGCCAGTTGATTTTCGTTCGGCCGTGCAACCCACCATTCACGGCGAAAACTTTGTCTTGCGAATTCTGGACCGCAAGCGCGGCATCGTCGCCATCACCGGGCTGGGCTTGTCGGAGCCGCAACTCAATTTGCTGCAGTTGATGCTGTCCCGGCCCGAGGGTATTCTGCTGGTGACCGGCCCCACCGGCTCGGGCAAGACCACCACGCTGTATTCCGTGTTGAGCCACCTCAACAGTGAAGGCGTCAACATCATGACGCTGGAAGACCCGGTCGAGTACCCGATGGCGGTCATTCGCCAGACCTCCCTTTCGGATGCGGTCAAGATGGATTTCGCCGAAGGAATACGTTCCATGATGCGGCAGGACCCGGATATCATTCTGGTGGGTGAGGTGCGCGACAAGGACACCGCCGAGATGGCCTTTCGGGCTGCCATGACCGGTCACCAAGTATTTACCACCTTGCACACCAACTCAGCAATTCGCTCCATTCCGCGCTTGATTGATTTGGGCATTCAGCCCGAAGTGTTGGCTGGTAACGTCATCGGCATCATTGCCCAGCGGCTCATTCGGACTTTGTGCACAGCCTGCAAAACACCCCACACGCCCAGCCCGATCGAGCGGCAACTGCTCAAGCTCGCGCCTGGCGAGTCGGCCAGCGTCTACAAGGCGGTCGGTTGCCCGGCGTGTGAGCACCAGGGCTACAAGGGCCGCCTGTCCATCATGGAGTTGCTCAAATTTGATGCCGACCTGGATGAATTGGTCACCCAACGCGCAAGCCTTAAGTCCTTGGGCGATCACCTGCGCCAGCGTGGCTTTGTTTCCATGGCAGAAGATGGCATGCGCCGGGTGCGCGAAGGCTTCACCACGGTTGAGGAAGTGGGCCGCGTGGTGGACCTCACAGAGCTGATCGGCTGATGGCTCTCTACCAATACCGCGCCACCAGCGCCGAAGGGCAGATCAACAAGGGCCAGATTGAAGCCCTGCATGAGCTTGATCTGGAAGCCCAACTCAAACGCATTGACCTGCTGCTGGTGTCGGCCAAAGCCTTGAAGTCGCGCCAGCGCATCGTCAAGCACATGCCGCGGCGCGAGGTGATTGATTTCTTTTTTCAGGTCGAAATGCTGGTGCGTGCGGGCGTTCCCTTGCTCACAGCACTGGGCGATATGCGCGACGAAGCAGAGTCACCGGCGAGCCGCGACCTGTCGAGCGGTTTGTTTGAGAAGATTGAGGCCGGCGCCACCTTTGGTGAAGCCGTCGCAGCCTACCCCGGCGTTTTCTCGCCAACCAACATTAGCCTGATCCGATCGGGTGAAGTGACCGGACAACTGCCCGATGTGCTCAAGGAAATTGTGCGCTCACTCAAGTGGCAGGACGAAATGGCTTCCACCACCAAGAAGCTCCTGATGTACCCGAGTTTCGTGCTGGTGGTGATCGGCGGCGTGGTTTTCTTCCTGATGATTTACCTGGTGCCCCAGTTGGTGGGTTTTCTGAACAACATGGGACAGGCGATACCTCTGCAAACCCGCCTGCTCATCGGCTTGTCCAGTTTCTTCGTGAATTATTGGTGGTTGATTCTGTCGGTCCCGCCGGTTCTGGTCATGCTGACTCTGTCCTTGTCGGCAACGTTTCCCGCGGTGCGCTACCGACTGCACCAAATGCAATTGGGCATTCCCTATGTTGGGCCGGTGCTCAAGAAAATGATTCTGGCGCGCTTTGCCGACACCTTTGCGCTGATGTACCGCACCGGCATTCCGTTGATAGAAGGCCTGGTCTATTGCCAGGAAGTATCCAGCAACGTAGTCATTCAGCAAGCCATTCGGCGTGCCCGTGAGCGGGTCATCAACGGCGCATCCCTGTCAGAAAGTTTTGCCGCTGAGATGCTGTTTCCGTCACTCGTCATTCGCATGCTCAAAGTCGGCGAATCCACCGGCGCGCTGGACTCGGCACTGAGCAACATCAGCTATTTTTACACCCGTGACATTGACGAATCCGTTGGCAAGGTGCAGGCCATGATTGAGCCCGCGCTGACTGTCCTGATGGGGCTGATTCTGGGCTGGATCATGCTGGCCGTTCTGGGTCCGATCTACGACACCATCGCCAAGATGAAAACCTGAGCCCACCATGAAGACCGTGCTCCATCTGGCCACGTCGGGCCCACAACTCTGGCGCAAAAGCCGCGACGGCTGGCAGGCCTACGACGGCCCAGCGGAAGGGCCCGTCTGGGTGGTAACGGATCTGGCCGAAGAAAGCTTTGCTGAAATCCTGATCCCACGCATCTTCGGGCGCGACCGCCAAGGCTTCATTGCGCGCCAACTGGTCAGCCGATTCCCCGACACGCCTTTTCGCACCACGCTGCCCAGCCCGACCAACGGGACATTGATGGACCGCATTGCACCGCCGCATCTGACGCTGCTGGGGGTGGATGCAGCGCAAATTGTCAACCAGGCGCTGGATGCGCTGTCAACCCCGATCGCCGGCGTTTGGGCCATGTCGATGCTGCTGTCCCTTATCGGCGTCAAGAAAGGGCTGCCGAGTGAGCTGTTTGTGGTGTTGCCAACGGCGCACGCCTTGCGCATCGTCTTCATCAAGAACCGGGTTCCAGTGTTGAGCCGCCTAGTTCCGGGCATCACCAATGCCTCGGCGCAGGTAACGGAAATTGTGCGTACGCTGCGGCATCTTGAAAACACCCGCGTGATCGAGCGATCCGGGCGCAAGCACGCGGTGCTTATGCTCGGCGATACGCAAGACTTGGCCGCCTTGCTGGCAGCACACCAGTTGCAACTGTTGGATCCGTCTTCGCCCTGGGCCAAAACTGCACCGGCGGACTGGCGCTTTGCACTGTTTGACCTGGCACTGACCTCCCCTGCGGGTCAGTTAGCGTCCTTGTCACGTCGCGCCAGCTTTGTTGCGGCCCGTCTCCGCCAGCCCGCGTATACCCTGGCAGCGGTCAGCTTGGGCCTGGCACTGTGGGCGTCGGTCAGCAACTTGCGCGAGATCGTGGCCAGCCATTCCACCCGCATTCAGACTGAAGCGCACACCCAACAACTAACAGAACAACTAAATGAAGTTGAACAAAAGATGGCGGGCTTTGGCGTCGCGCCAGAATTGGTACGCCAGGCGGCTGCGCTGGACCGGGAAGAATTGACCACTGCGCCCTCACTGGCAGCCCACATGCAACAGCTCGGGCAGGTCATTGGTCAGCGCCCAGAAATGCGTGTCGGCCAATTCGAGTGGCGCATTCTGCAACCAGGGCAAGCGGCGTGTACCCGTGGTGCGCCCGCCCCTGCGGCCAATTCCGAAACGCCCGTGACGCAGGCCGCCGCGCCCAAGCGCCAGGTCGAAATCAGTTTTGACATCACCCTGCCCCAACACCAACCCGCCAGAGCGCGTGCACAGTCAGTGGCGAGCCTGTCTACCCTGTTGGCCAAGCTCCAGGGCGTGACCCTCATCCAGGACCCCGCCAAGACAATGGCGCTGGCAACGCTGAGCGGCGGTGGGGCGCGCCCGGAAGCCGAACAAGCGCTGTCGTGGTGCCTTAGCCTGCCGGGTCAGCCCGCCGGCCTCGCCGCACCCCCGACGGCCACCCGACCATGAAAGACCAGCTCCACATCCTCTCGTTGGCGCGGCGCTGCCTGATGGTGCTGGCCGCTGCGCTGCTGATTGCGCTGGCGCTGTATTGGGGCTCCAGTTATTTCAAAGAGCGGGGGCAGGCCCACTTGACGCAAGCGCAGCAAACCGAGGGTGCCAACCAAGCAGGTCTGGCTGAAAAGCAGTCCGATCTGGCCAATATGCAGGCTGAAATCAGCCGGTTCAACCGCTTGCGGCAACAAGGCATGGTGGGCACGCCCGATCGGGAAGGCTGGGTTGAGCAATTGCTGTCCAGCCGTCAGCGCACCGGCCTGCCCGACACACTCGTCTACACCCTGGAAGCCTCCAGACCGCTGGCGCTGCAGGCTGGGGCGGCAGCCGGCAATGAACCCGTGCCCGCATCGCCCGAAGCGGGCACCGGCCCCCAGGCCGGTGCAGTTTTTCACGACCTCAATATTGGCATGACCGGCGTTCATGAAGAAGAGCTGCTGGCCCTGCTGCGCGATTATCAGGCGCAGGTCAAAGGACGCTTTCGAGTGAACGCCTGCTTGCTGTCGGATCGCACCGAGACCGGTATGGCGGCGCATTGCACGCTGCGCTTCTTCAGCCTGCCAGATACCGCCCCGAATCCCGCCCTGGCAAGTCCGCAGTAAACAATTCTTGCTTGCCAAGCCCACCACCGTGACTAGACTTGACCCATGAATGTTCCCGAGAAAATAGACGGCAACCGTGATTTGGCGCAATCGCCGCATTTGGCGTCTTGGCGACTTGTGACGCGCTGTTCGGGGCTGGCTGTACTCGGCACCATGCTTGCGTTGTCGGCCGTGGCCAGCGGCATACCGATCCAAACGGGTGAGCGTTTGGGCACGCTGCTCTATTCCGCCGCTGAGCGCAGCGCCATCACGCGGACCCGGCTGGGGCAGGCAGATGCGACGCCCGTTGACAACCTGATGACAGTCAATGGCGTGGTCAAACGCCATGGAGGCAATAGCACAGTCTGGATCAACGGCCGTGCCGTCGGCGAAGGGCAGTCCACTCCACCGACAATTCGAACCACCATCTCGACCACGGGCGTCACCCTGGACGGTCAGCACGTGCGGGTGGGTGAAACGGTAGATATCAACACCGGTGAGCGCACCGACATCGTCGCCCCCGGCGCCGTAACCCTCAAGAGCCGCAAATGAAACGTCACCGCGGTGCCGCCTTGTTGGTCATTCTGATGATCGTGGGTGTGCTGGGCGCATTTTTTGCGATTCAAACCCTCACCAAATTGAACGCTGCGCAAGACAATACGACTGCAACGAACTTGGCGCAAGCGAGAGAAGCCCTGATCGGTTTTGCCTTGGCCAATGGACGTCTGCCCTGCCCGGCACCAGCCGCTGCCGTAACCGGCTCGCCCTTGGCGGGGCTAGAACCGGCACCGGTGGTTGCGAGTGGCTGCGCCAATCTGGCTGGGGTCCTGCCATGGCTAACGCTGGGCGTCAACGAAGCCGATGCCTGGGGCAATCGGTTTACCTACAGGGTTGCCAGGGAATTCACGCGAGCCATCAACCAGACGATCTTTCTCAGCTGCCCCCCGGTTCCGCCCCCTCCATCCAACACTCCCAATGCGGCCTTCGCGCTTTGCTCGCGAGGAGACATGACGGTACTCAGCACCGCAGGCGGCGCCACGCTTGCCGGCACGGTACCGGCCATTGTCATTTCGCACGGCAAAAACGGCAACGGCGCCTATTACACCGGTGGCAACCAATTGGCGGTCGGCGCCGATGCGGATGAACTCGACAACCTGCTAACAGCTGCCGGAACAGCGACTGCCAACACCATCTTCATTAGCAAGACACCCACCGCCACCTTCGACGACCTCGTCACCTGGCTCCCCCTCAACACCCTCATGTACTGGGTGGGCAAGCTGCCATGAACGGCCGTCACCAAGAAGAGCAAGGCGTGACACTGATTAAACTGATCTCCCGCGGGCGACCCACTGGACCACACGCTATGAAAACTTCACTTGCACACGACCGAGGCTTCTCGCTGATTGAAATGGCGATGGTCTTGCTCATCATGGGCCTGCTCTTAGGCAGTGGTTTGACGTTACTTGGCAGCCAGATTGAGTCACAAAAGACCAAGGACAGCCAGCGACTCTTGGAGGAAGCAAAGGAAGCCTTGATCGGTTTTACGATCGCCAATGGGCGCCTGCCCTGCCCGGCACCAGCCGCTGCCGTAACCGGCTCGCCCTTGGCGGGGCTAGAACCGGCACCGGTGGTTGCGAGTGGCTGCGCCAATCTGGCGGGGGTCCTGCCATGGGCGACGCTGGGCGTCAAGGAAGCCGATGCCTGGGGCAATCGGTTTACCTACAGGGTGGCCAAGGAATTCACCAGAACAGTGCCGCGGATCGCCTTTCCCAGCTGTCTCATTGCGCCCCCGCCCCCGCTCCCTTCCTATGCGGCCTTCGCGCTTTGCTCGCGAGGAGACATGACCGTACTCAGCACCGCTGGCGGCGCCACGCTTGCCGGCACGGTACCGGCCATTGTCATTTCGCACGGCAAAAACGGCAACGGCGCCTATTACACCGGTGGCAACCAATTGGCGGTCGGCGCCGATGCGGATGAACTCGACAATCAGCTAACCGGCACTGGAATAACTACCGCCAACACCAACTTCATCAGCAAAACGCCTACCGACACCTTCGACGACCTCGTCACCTGGCTCTCTCCTAACATCCTGTTCAACCGCATGGTGCAAGCTGGCAAGTTGCCATGAGCGACACCAACTTCTCCAACTTCGATCAACTGCGGGTCCGCTACCGGGCGCGCACGCGGCGCCGACGCCTGACCATCGCCATCGGACTTGTCATTTTGCTGGGTGGTTACGCGTTGTTGGCAGTCGGTCCGGATACCGCCTCGGAGTGGGTGCTGTTCCGGGTCTTCGCCGGCTTTGCCTTGCTGTTCATTGGTTTTGGCGTTGCGATCCTGCCGATGCTGTCCCGGATCACCGGTGGCGATGATTGACAAGATGCTGGCGCCGGTTACCCTGGCGCGCGCGGTCTTGCTGGTCGAGGACGACCTGGCGCTCAGTGGCTACCTCGCTGCCGCCCTCAAGGACGCGGGCTATGCGGTGCAAACAGCCCATGACCGGGCGCAGGCCGTCGCCGTTTTCAGCGCGGCCTCGGCGCCGACGCTGGTGCTGCTCGATCTGGGCCTGCCGCCGCACGCCAGCAGCATGACCGAGGGTCTGGCGGTGTTGGACGACGCGCTGCACCGCGCGCCCAACAGCAAGATCATTGTCCTGACCGGGCAAGACGAAGAAGAAGCCGCACTGGCGGCGGTCCGCCGTGGCGCCTTTGATTTCCTGGTCAAGCCCGCCAGCCTGGCCGCCATCGTGGCGGCGTTGCAGCGTGCCGAGCTGTTTGTGCGCCAGGAAAACCGACTGGCTCAAGCCGGCGAAGCGCGCCTGCACCTCACGGCCAAGCTCGGCGAAGGCCCGAAAGAAGCCGCCGCCAACGCCGAAGAGCAGTTGCTGCGCCGGGCCCTGGCCGCCAGCGGCTACAACGTGGCCGAAACTGCGCGTCAGCTTGGCCTCGCGCGTGAGCATGTGTACTACTACCTGAACAAGTATGGCATCCGTCGTCCTGACTAGCCTGCCGCTGGTGCTGGTGGCCGCCGGGCTGACCCTGCTGGCCACCAGCGTGGTCCTATCGCGGCGTGCCCGCCGCTACCGCAGCGGCATGCAGGCACTGCTGCAGATCGGCAGTCATAACCTGGAGCCGCTAGACATTCCTGCGACCGCCTGGCCGGTACTGGTGGCGGCCGGCTGGCAGCAACTGGTGTTGGAGGGCGACTGGTTTGGGCACGCGGTCCGTTCCGAACTGACGGCTGCTTCCAGCCCGGGCGCCGAACTGGAGCAAGCGGGCAGCCTGGTGCTGCAACTGGTCAGCAGCAACGACGTTCACCTGACGCTGCATTTGCGTCACAGCGCCCAGCGGGGCGAGCGTCGCCTGTTTGCAGAGCAAATGGCGAGGGTCTTTGTGTTGCTGATGGACGCCAGCTTGCGCGCCCGCACCGAGGCCATTTCGGTGGCGCTGGCCGAGCGGGCGCGGCTGTCGCTCTACCTGCAGCACGACATGCGCAACCTGGCGCAGTGGGTCGACTGGGTGTGTGCCGACTTTGTCGCTTGCACTGAGCCGCAGACCTTGCAAGCGGCAGCGCGGCGCCTGCAGGAAAACGCGCCCCTTGCGCAGGAACGGGCACAGCGCCTGATCGCTGCGCTTGGGAAGAAATCCACCCCTGACAGTCCGCACCAAGTTGACCTGCGCCTGGCCATCGCCAAAGAAGCGCATTTGGCCGGCATTGAGGTCAACCTGTCGGGCCAGGCGCAAGCCTGGATCGCGCGCGACCTGCTGGCCCGGGCGCTGGACAACCTGTTCGCCAACCTGGCCCCCAATTGGCGTGCGCAACTGGCGGACAAACCGGTGCTGCATTTGCGGCAACTGGCCGCCAGCGGCAGCCGCCCGGCCGTGGCCGAAGTTGATTTTTTCAGTCCCTGGCCCGATTCCGGCACGCCGATCGCGCCCGAAAAGCTGTTTGAGCCCTTTGCCAGCGGACGCCCGGGCGGCTTGGGGCTGGGGCTGTACCAGGCGCGCAAGAGCTTGCGCGAAGCCGGTGGTGAGCTAACGGCGCTGCCGAGCGCGGCCGGGCTGAGTTTTCTGCTGCGCATGCCGGGCGCGGCACCGTAAAGTTTCTTCACTTCTTCAACTTGGACTTTGGCCCTACAGTCGGCGCTTGGGCCATCGATCTTGCGTCAAGTTCGGGCCTTTTCATACAGAAAGCAATCACATGAAACATCGCAGTCTTTCCCGTCAATCGGGTTTCACGCTGGTCGAAATCGCCATCGTACTGGTCATCATCGGCTTGCTGTTGGGCGGTGTGCTCAAGGGGCAGGAAATGATTGAGAATGCCAAGGTCAAGAATGGCATCAAGGATATGGACGGCGTCACGGCGGCCTACCAGTCCTACATTGATCGCTTTCACCGCCTGCCTGGTGATGACGGGCCGACACTCGCCGCCCTCACTGCCCGCGGTGGCGCTTGGGCAAACATCACCGCGTTCGGAAATAACAATGGTGTGATCGTCAACGCGGTGGGTAACGTCTTCGCCCCGGTTGCCGCTGGCGAGGGCACGGCCTTCTGGCAACATCTCAAGGCGGCCGGGTTCATTTCCGGCAACCCGGCAGACACAGCGGTCAATGCCGTTCCGCGCAACGCCTTCAATGGGCTAACCGGTGTGGGAACGGGCGTTACCCCTGTCGCGCCCGGCGTGGCCAAACTGTCGGTCTGCCTGTCACAAGTGCCAGGTAAGGCAGCGCGCGCCATCGATACCCAACTTGACGATGGCGTCGGCAACAGCGGCAGTGTACTTGCAACGCTGGGCGCCGTCGGAGCCAATACTGCACCGGGCGCAGTCATCGCGGCCGTGTACAGCGACGATAATTTGTACACCGTCTGCCGGACTTTGTAAGTATTAGCCCGCGCCCCTCGCGGGCGTCAGCCAGACTTATGGGCGCCTTGAGGCGCCCTTTTTATTGGGGCGTCGCGCGCTGGATCCTGCAAACCGTCCGACTTGCGTTAACAGCTATTGAACCTGTAGCATTCTGGCTGGAATGTGGTAGCAGCGGTGGGGTGGCGCGGCAGGCGTCGTACGGCGTCCGACCGGTGCTCAGCGCAGTGAATGGGCAGCTCCGGTTTTATAGATGCAATCAGGCTGTAGCCCCCGTTCATACTAGATTAAAAGCTATTAAAACTATAGCATCCATGTGGAATGCGGTGCTGATGGGGGTGATGGCGACAAGCCATCTTCAAAACGGTACGCTGCGTCACCAGGCTGCGCTTGGCAGTCCAGACCACAATTCGTTCAGATCAACAAAATGCCACTTCGCCGGGTCCTCACGCATGGCTATCTTTTCGCTGGTGCCGGGACTGGACAGGTCGACCAGCTGAGGCACGATGCGCATGTTCGACTTGGTGGAGAAAAATACCTTGACGCTGGGTGTGGTCAGGGACTTACCGGTCTGTTCCATCACCACGCCAATGCGCCCGGAGCTCAAGCGCACCAGCGAGCCAACAGGGTAGATGCCCATGCTTTTCACAAACGCCTGGAAGACCTTGGGGTCAAAATGCCCCTTGCTCCATTCGGCCATTTTGCGCAGGGACTCGGCCGGGTCCCAGCCCGATTTGTACGGCCGGTTGGAGGTGATGGCGTCATAGACGTCGCAGACGGCACCCATGCGCGCCCACAAGCTGATCTGATCGCCAGCGAGCCGATCTGGATAACCCGATCCGTCCATTTTTTCATGGTGATGCAGGCTGACCTCCATGGCGATGGGGTCCACATTGACACCGGCCAGCAACATCTTGTGCCCCTCCACCGGATGGCTCTT
>JBBQQX010000038.1:0-32191 GCA_038215405.1 Burkholderiales bacterium | reverse complement strand
ATATTGGTTCGCATGTTCAAATCCTTCGATGTGTATGAATTTACCAAATCATACACATCACATGCGGAAAAGTCCAAATTTGGTGTCTTCCACCGGCGCATTGCGGCTGGCACTCAGCCCCAGTGCCAGCACGCGGCGGGTGTCAGCCGGGTCAATGATGCCGTCGTCCCACAGCCGGGCGGTGGCGAAATAGGGGTGGCCTTGCTCCTCATACTGGCGGCGAATCGGGGCTTTGAAGGCTTCTTCTTCCTCCATGCTCCAGGCGCCGCCTTTGAGCTCGATGCCATCGCGGCGCACCGTGGCCAACACGCTGGCCGCCTGCTCGCCACCCATCACGGAAATACGGGCGTTTGGCCACATCCACAAAAAGCGTGGGCTGAAGGCACGGCCACACATGCCGTAGTTACCCGCGCCAAAGCTGCCGCCAATGATGATGGTGAATTTGGGCACGGCGGCGGTGGCCACGGCGGTAACCATCTTGGCGCCGTTGCGGGCGATGCCTTCGTTCTCATACTTGCGCCCGACCATGAAGCCGGTGATATTCTGCAAAAACACCAGCGGGATCTTGCGCTGGCAGCACAGCTCGATGAAGTGCGTGCCCTTCAAGGCGGATTCGCTGAACAAAATGCCGTTGTTGGCAATGATGCCGACTGGCATGCCCTCGATGCGGGCAAAGCCGGTGATCAGTGTGGTGCCAAAGCGCGATTTGAACTCGTCAAAGTCCGAGTCATCGACGATGCGGGCGATGATTTCGCGCACGTCAAAGGGTTTGCGGGTGTCGACCGGAATCACGCCATACAGCTCTTCTGCTGCGTATTTAGGAGCTACTGGTGCATGATCTGCCTGGGCTAGAGGCTTGTTTTTATATAAATTCTTGACGGCCGTGCGGGCCAGCGCCAGCGCGTGCATGTCATTTTGCGCCAGGTGGTCGGCCACGCCAGACAGGCGCGTGTGCACGTCGCCACCGCCCAGGTCTTCCGCTGTGACCACTTCACCGGTGGCTGCTTTCACCAGCGGCGGGCCACCCAGAAAAATCGTGCCTTGGTTCTTGACGATGATGGCCTCGTCGCTCATGGCCGGCACGTAGGCGCCGCCTGCTGTGCAACTGCCCATGACCACGGCAATTTGGGCAAGGCCCTGCGCGCTCATGGTGGCCTGGTTGAAAAAGATGCGGCCAAAGTGGTCGCGGTCTGGAAAAACTTCGTCCTGATTCGGCAGGTTGGCACCACCCGAGTCCACCAGGTAAATGCATGGCAAGCAGTTTTGCTGCGCCACTTCCTGCGCGCGCAGGTGTTTCTTGACCGTCATCGGGTAATAGGTGCCGCCTTTGACGGTGGCATCGTTGCAGACAATCATGCAGTCGACCCCGCTCACCCGGCCAATGCCGGCCACGATGCCGGCACCGGGCGCGCTGTCAGTGCCGTCGCGGTCCGGGTACATGCCCATTGCCGCCAAGGGCGAGAGCTCCAGAAAGGGTGTGCCGGGGTCAAGCAGCATTTGCACGCGGTCACGTGGTAGCAGCTTGCCACGTGCGGTGTGTTTGGCACGGGCGGCGTCGCCGCCACCCAGCTCGACCTGCGTGACTTTGGTATTGAGGTCATCCACCAGGCCGCGCATGGCGGCGGCGTTGACCTGAAAATCGGCAGAGCGGGCGTTGAGTTTGGTTTCAAGGATGGGCATATAACGGTCTCTTCTTTCAGGCGGTTGGGGCTTCTTGCAAGCCAAGCTGCAGTTTCATTGCTTCACGAATCTTGAACTTTTGGATCTTTCCAGTCACGGTCATCGGGAACTCCGTCACAAAACGGATGTAACGCGGCACTTTGTAGTGCGCGATCTGACCTTTACAGTAGGCCTTGACATCGTCTTCGCTCAGGGTCTGACCGGACTTGAGCACAATCCAGGCACACAGCTCTTCACCAAAGCGCGTATCTGGAATGCCCACCACCTGCACATCTTGAATCTGCGGGTGGCGGTAAAGGTATTCCTCGATCTCGCGCGGGTAAATGTTTTCACCACCCCGGATCACCATGTCCTTGATGCGCCCGACGATGTTCACATAACCCTCGGGGTCCATGGTGGCAAGGTCGCCGGTGTGCATCCAGCCTTGGGCGTCAATCGCTTCGGTCGTGCGCGCCGGGTCTTCCCAATAGCTGTGCATCACCGAGTAACCGCGCGTGCACAGTTCGCCCGAGATTCCAGGAGCGACAACCGCGCCGGTGTCTGGGTCAATCACCTTGACCTGCAGATGCGGCTGCACCTGGCCGACTGTGGCCACCCGTCTCTCCAGCGGCGTGGCGGTGCTGCTCTGGCAACTGACCGGGCTGGTTTCGGTCATGCCGTAGGCGATGGTGACCTCGGTCATGTGCATGTCGTTGACCACGCGTTTCATCACTTCGATCGGGCAGGGTGAGCCGGCCATGATGCCGGTGCGCAGGCTTGACAGGTCAAATTCGTGGAAGCGTGGGTGGTCCAGTTCGGCGATGAACATGGTCGGCACACCATGCAGGCCGGTGCAGCGCTCGTCCTGCACCGCTTGCAGCACGCTCAGGGCATCAAAGCCGTCATTTGGGTAAACAATCGTTGCGCCATGCGTCAAGCAGGCCAGATTGCCCAGCACCATGCCAAAGCAGTGGTAAAGCGGCACCGGGATACACAGCCGGTCAGCCGGGGTCAATTTCATGGCTTCACCGATGAAGAAGCCGTTGTTCAGGATGTTGCGGTGCGTCAGCGTGGCACCTTTGGGAAAACCGGTGGTGCCACTGGTGAACTGGATGTTGATCGGGTCAGTGGGGTGCAACAGCCTGGCGACACGGGCCAGACGCGGGTCTTCAGCATCACCCGCCGCCAGCAGGCTGGAGAAGCGCACCAGCCCCGGCTCGTCCTGGGTCTGGCCTGGCTCATCCAGCCATGCCACCGTACGCAGGTGCGGCAGCCGCGCTGCCTGCAAGGCACCCGGCTGTGCGCTGGCCAGTTCTGGGGCCAACTCGCGCAACATGCCCAGATAGTCGCTGGTCTTGAAGCGCGCCATGGTGACCAGTGCCTTACACGCCACCTTGTTCAGGGCGTATTCCAGTTCAGACACGCGATACGCCGGGTTGATGTTGACCAGAATCAGGCCGACCTGGGCGGTGGCCAACTGCATCAGCAGCCATTGCGCGTTGTTGTGCGACCAGATGCCGACCCGATCGCCTGGTGCCAAGCCCAGCCCCAGCAAAGCGCTGGCCAGCTGCTTGCTGGCGGTTTGCAGCTCAAGGTAGCTATAGCGCACCTGCTGGTGCACACTGACCAGCGCCTCATGCTCGGGCTGGCGCGCGGCCATGGCATCAAAAAACTCACCCAGCGTCTGTTCTATCAGGGGCAGGTCGGTTGCGCCGACTGACAAGCTGATCGTCAGGGCGGGCTCGGTTGCTGAACTTATTGGGCTTGGGGTCATGTCTCTTTCCGTGGGGTCAAAAATGGACGCCGGGTCAGGTGGCCGGTCTCACGTCCAAGCATAGGGCGATGCACGAACGGGCATCGGTCACAGAGGTTGCATATTCTGCCAAGCTGGGGCACAGTGCGGGCTGTGTTTACCCTGATGCCTCCTATCCCTCACGACGCCACCAGCCAGCCCAATGGCACAGCCGTGACACCCATGGCGTTTGTCCATGCCATTTTGGCCGCTTATCAACGCTACGGGCTCAGCCCGAATCAGGCCCTGCGACAGGCACAGATTGCGCCAGAACTGCTGAAAGACCCACAGGCTGGCATCACCACCTTGCAGA
Source organism: Burkholderiales bacterium (assembly GCA_038215405.1). GTDB lineage: Bacteria > Pseudomonadota > Gammaproteobacteria > Burkholderiales > Burkholderiaceae_C > Rhodoferax. The sequence continues at coordinate 28,427 of JBBQQX010000038.1, read as the reverse complement.
TGGAGGCCATCTCGGGGGCGGCCATGCAGGAGCTCGACGACGAAGGCCTGGGCTGGTTCAGCCGACGCCTGCCCTGGGGCAGTTATGGCATGCTGGCGCGCGCCTCCATCAGCGCGCCCAATCTGGGGGTGGCCCTGAAGCGCTGGTGTCGGCACCATCGCCTGATTGCCGATGACATCACACTGACCCTCACGGTCACCGGCGACACAGCGCTGCTGGCCATCACCGAGCATCGGAACTTGGGCGCCCTGCGCGAGTTCTGCCTGGTGTCCGTGCTGCGCAACATTCTCGGGCTCGCCTGCTGGCTGATTGACTCACGCATTCCGTTGCAGGGGGCGCAGTTTCCATTTGCGCCGCCCATGCACAGCGCGGTGTACGGCGTGCTGTTTTCTGGCCCCACCGCGTTTGAGGCGGCCACCGCCGCCATACGTTTTGATGCCCGCTACCTGAGCCTGCCGCTGCGCCGGGATGAGGCTGCACTCAGTCAAATGCTGCAACGCGCCTTGCCCTTGACCGTACGCCAATACCGGCGCGACCGCCTGCTGGTGCAGCGCGTGCGTCAGGCGCTGCTGAGCCAGCCCGAGCAAAGCCGCAACGCCGACGACCTGGCCGCGCTGCTCAAGCTCTCGCCGCGCACCCTGCACCGTCAGCTCAAAGAGGAAGGCGCTTCGCTGCAGGCGCTCAAGGACGAGGTGCGCCACAGCCGTGCGCTGGCGCTGCTGATGCGCACCACGCGTCCGATCAAGCAGGTGGCGCAAGGGGCCGGTTTTCAGAACGAGAAGAGCTTCATCCGGGCCTTTCGCAGCTGGACCGGCACCTCGCCGGCCGAGTTCCGGCGCGCGGGGCCGCCAGCAAAGACCTGAAGCCCCGCCGGGAGCGGGTTCTCTGCTATTCATTTTGTGGATAACTTCAGGAGTGCAAGCTTGGCGCGGGCGCGCAACGCCAATACCTGCGCGCCTTGCAAGATCTGGCAAGGCCTGGGCTTTCGCCCGCGCTGCGCGATCCGGCGCTCGCGTCTGAGTGGCTCCTGCGTGTACTCCACAAATTTTGTGCATAACTTTGTGCAACACGTCAGGGACAACCCGGCAAAGCCTTTCTGGTAAACGCTTTCAGCATGATGCCCAATAAATAGGCATCCGGTATAAGTCACGATTCAGAGGCCGGAATTAGCCCAATGCGTAGCAGAAAAACAGCTGAGAATGACGCTGTAAAAAAATATTAAAACTTAATTTGCGCCAAGATTCGTCCTGCTTGGCAGGTCTCAGAGGCGGCAAAAAGCGGCGTTCATTGATGCACAACTTCTGTGGACAACTTTGTGGACCAAGTGGCTGCAAAACCGCCAAAGCCACAGCCGATGCGGGCTGCACGACGGCGCTCAAATAACAGGCAGGTTCGAGGCCGGTTTGCACAGCCCAGCAAAGTTGCTCTTTTTTTTATGGCTACAAAGTCTTGTGCTACCGGGACCAGAACCTGATTTGACAGCAGATTTAACGACGAAATGTAGGCTCCATCCCTCCCGTTCGCATTGGGCAAGGCGCTATATGTGCTGGAGCACGCTCGTCGCCGTGATGTCGACCAGACAGCGCGTATGGCCGAGCGGACATTCGCGCTCAAAGCACGGCGCGCAGTCCAGCGGCGGCTGGTAAGCGCTATCGGTCTTCAGCCACAGCACGGTGGCGTGCTCATTGAGCGGCGGCGTGTGCAGCGGGCTGCTGGAGCCGAAGATGGCTACTTGCCGCACACCCAAGGCGGCGCCCACGTGCATCAGGCCAGAGTCATTGCTGACCAGGCATTTGGATGCCGCAATGACGTCCAGGGCCTGGGTGAGCGAAGTTTCACCGGCCAGATTGCGGCATTTTCCGGGCTGCTCGGCATTGACCAGGCCGGCAATTTCACAGCACAGATCGCGTTCTTTGGCGGAACCCAGCAACACCACCGGCAGCCCAAGATTGCGCGCCAGCTCGGCAAAATGGCCGGCAGGCCAGCGCTTGGCCGGGCCATATTCCGCACCGGGGGCAAATACAACATAGGCATGGCGCCTGAGCGCCAGCGCCCCCAGCGCCACATCAAGCTGCACCGGGTCCATCTGCAACTGCGGTCGGTCCTTGCCAGCGTCGGTCGCACCGCTGAGTGCCGAGTAAAACGCCACCATCGGCGGGCGCTGTGCCTTAGGAGGGTTTTTCAGGCGGTGCGTCAGCAGGCCGACCCGGGCTTCGCCCAGATAACCCACCCGCTTTGGAATGCCCGCCAGCAGTGGCAGCAAGGCGCTTTTGAGGGAGTTGGGGCAAATATAGGCGGTGTCAAACCGGCCCGCCAGTTGCCGGGCCAAGCTGCGCCGCGCCATGAGTTGCAGGCCACCGTGCGCAAACGGGAACTCGATCACCTCGGCCACGTGGGGCATCAGCCGGTACACCGGCGCCACCCAGGGCAGCGCGCCCACGGTGAGGCGTTCGCCGCGCGCGTGCAGGCGGCGCAAGAGCGGCTCGGTCATCACCGCGTCCCCAATCCACTGGGGCGCGATGATCAAGGAACGGCAAGAATCGGGGCTTGAGCCCGAATCTTCAGTGCCCGGCGAAGTGCTCACCCGCCTTGAGTTTGTAAACCGTGCCGCAGTAAGGGCACTTGGCCTCACCGCTGTGGGCCACGTCCAGGTAGACCTTGGGGTGGCTGTCCCAGATCTTCATGTCAGCCTTGGGGTTGGGGCAGTAGACGCCGCCCTGGCGATTGAGGTCTTGGGCCAGGAGTTCAACAATAGATTCGTTCATTATTTTCTTTCAGACTCGGCTGAGCCAATGGGCATATTTCGGGTTGCGGCCATTGACGATGTCAAAGTAGGCGCTCTGGATTTTTTCGGTGATCGGGCCGCGGCTGCCGACGTAGTCGCCCTTGCCCAGCTCGATGCGGTCGAGTTCGCGGATCGGCGTTACCTCGGCCGCCGTGCCGGTGAAGAAGGCTTCATCACAAATATAAAACTCATCGCGGGTGATGCGCTTCTGGACCACCTCTAAGCCCAGGTCCTTGGCAATGTGCAAGATCGTGTTGCGGGTGATGCCGTTGAGCGCGCCCGAGGACAGGTCGGGCGTGTACACCACGCCGTCTTTGACGATAAAGACGTTTTCACCCGGGCCTTCGGCCACAAAGCCCGAGCAGTCGAGCATCAGCGCCTCGTCATAGCCCTCGTCGGTGACTTCCAGGTTGGCGAGAATCGAGTTGCTGTAGTTGCTCACGGCCTTGGCCTGCGTCATCGTGATGTTGACGTGGTGGCGCGTGAAGCTGCTGGTCTTGACGCGAATGCCGCGCTTCATGCCTTCTTCGCCCAAATACGCGCCCCAGGGCCAGGCCGCCACCATCAAATGAATGGTGTTGCCTTTGGGGGAGACGCCCAATTTCTTGTCGCCAATCCAGCTCAAGGGGCGGATGTAACCGCTCTCGAGCTTGTTCTCGCGCACCACCGCCTTTTGCGCGTCAAGCACCTCGTCCATGCTGAACGGGATCTTCATGCGCAGGATCTTGGCGCTGTTGAAGAGGCGTTCGGTGTGGTCCTCGAGCCGGAAAATTGCGGTGCCGCCGACGGCGTCGTAGGCGCGCACGCCCTCAAAAACGCCGCAGCCGTAATGCAGGGTGTGGGTCAGCACGTGGATTTTGGCGTCACGCCACTCGACCATCTGGCCATCCATCCAGATTTTGCCGTCGCGGTCAGACATCGAAGGGGCTATAGGGCTCATCAGAAGGTCCTCGGGTAGGGGGTTTGCAAATTCTGCAAAAAATTGATTTTACGAGGCTGCAGCAGACCCCCCGCTTTCAGGCCGAATGGGCGTCGCGCACCGAACTCTCCAATTCGGCAAAAGCCTCTTGCACATAGTCGCCCAAACGTTGCAGATTGGGCAGCTCGTCGGTGGCAATCAGGCCAAAAAACAAGTCGCCGGCGTAACTGAACAGCGTGATGTTGAGCAGGTTGCTCGGCGGCAGCGTGCTGATGGGGTGCATCTCTTCCATCCTGGCGCCCTTGATGTACAGGTGGTCTTTGGGACCTGGTACGTTGGACACCAGGGTGTTGCCCATTGGCGGCAAGGTGTTGCTGAGCTTGAGCAGTTCGGCAATCTGTGCCACCAGCCCGGTGATGATGGTGTAGGACTCGATCGCCTCGGGCGACACGCTGTCGATCATGGTGCGCACATTGCGCAGTGAAAAGCCGATGTTGCGCAGCCGCACATAAGGGTCTTCGGTCGGCGCGGACAATTCCACCTGGATGATGCCGATCTTGTTGCCCGCGGTCTTTTCCCCGTCCTTGCGCAGATTCACCGGCATTTGAATCGTGATCGGGCGCTTGAGCTCGACCCCCTGGTCCCGCAGGTAGCGTCGCAAGGCGCCATCCAGACAGGTCAGCGCCACATGGTTGATGGTGGAGCGGGTGCGCTCGCGAATCTCGTTGACCCGCGTCATCGACACGCCCGCGGTCGTGAACCGGCGCCCAGCGGTCACCTGCCCGGTCAGTGGTGTCTTGGCACTCGACACAAAGGGCAAGGCGATGGCATTCTTGGTCAACTTGACGCTCTCGAGCAGCAGCATGGTGGCCAGCCGGGCGATGCCCAAAAAGCGCAGCGTGGTGCCACCTACATCTTTCCAGAGCGATTGCATCAATTGCTGCATCTCCAGTTTCTGCGGGTCGCCATGACCGCCATGTTTTTTGGTCCACACCGGCGCCAGCGTGAGGTCATCGGGCGAATGCGCCATGCTCTCGGCGGTCCAACGCGCCATCGTGATGCCGTCGGCGCAGGCATGGTGCATTTTTTGATAAAGCGCGAAATAGCCTTTTTTCTGGTCGATCTCCAGGCCGTCAATCACATGCACCTGCCACAAGGGCAGCGAGCGGTCCAGCATCGGCTGATGCAGCTTGGAGACAAAGTCGTACAGCGCTTGCCGGTCGTTGCTCGCGGCGGGCAGCTTGTGGTAAAAAATGTGTTCTTTGAGGTCGACCGATTTGCTGTACTGCCAATGCGGCATCGCGCTCAACGAGAACTTGATGACGCGATTAAACGGCGCTTTGACGTCGCTAAAAGTCAGCAATTCACGGTAAAGGTTCTTGGCAAAGGCCAGCGTTGATTTGGGCGGGCGCTTGCAAATGAGCAGGCCGGCCACGTGCTTGGGGCTGGCCTGGGTCTCGGCGATAAAAAAGCCCAGATCCAGTAAGGACAGTTTGCTCATGGTGCCTCGTTCTTGTTTTGCGACTGAAGGCGCCATTTTGCTTCAACTATGCGGCTTTTAGGCTCAGTAGAGACCCGCATCTACCCCGCCCCGACCGGCGCGACTTTGCGCTGTTCGGCAAGTCATAAGACCAATATTTCGCTTGCCCTGCGCGCCTCACTGCGGCCAGCGCACGGTCACCGCCAGACCGCCCAGGCCTTCAGAGCGGCCGACTTGCACCTGGGCCCCAAACACCGCCGCAATTCTCTTGACAATCGACCAGCCCAGCCCGCTGCCGGGCTGGTCGCTGCCGAGTACGCGGTAAAAGCGTTCGCCCAGGTGTGCCAACTCGGCCTCGCTCATGCCCGGGCCGCTGTCCTGCACGCTCAGCACGGCGTGGCCGGACTGCGCCGCCACGCTCACCTTAACCTGCGCGTTGCCAGGGCTGTAGCGCAGGGCGTTGTCAATCAGGTTGCGCACCAGCACCCCGGTCAGGGCTTCATCGCCGGCCACCGCGCAGGCGCAGGGCGCTTCGAGCGCCAGGCTTTGCCCGCGCGCCAGCGCGGTGGGCGCCAGTTCGGCCGCCACCCGGCGCGTCACTGCGCTCAAGTCCACCGTGGCAACTGCAGCGCCCGCGCTGGCCGCAGCCGCCTCCAGGCGCGCCAGCGTGAGCAATTGCTCGACCAAATGGGTGGCGCGGTCACAGCCGGCCAGAGTGAATTGCAAGGCATGCTCGCGCTGTGCCACATCGTTGCCGGCCCCCAGTGCCACCTGCGCCTGCGCACGGATGGCGGCAATCGGCGTGCGCAACTCGTGCGCGGCGTCGGCCGTGAAGCGCCGCTCCGACACCCACATTTGTTCAATGCGCTCAAACAGACCGTTCAGGGCATGCACCATGGGCACCATTTCCGTGCTCAGGTCAGCCAACGCGAGTGGCTCCATGGCCTGCGGGCGGCGCCGGGCCAGCAACGCGCTGAGCTGGCGCAGCGGCGCCAGGCCCCGCCGGACGGTCCACCAGCCGACCAGGGCCAGCAGCGGCAGTGCCACCAGCAGCGGCAACAGCACGCCTTGCAATACCGCCGCCAGAATGGAATCGCGCGATTCGGTCTGCTCGCCGACATAAACCTGCACATCGCGTTCAGCGCCGCGCGTGGCAAAGACCCGCCACTCATCACCGTCAGCCAGACGCACGGTCGAAAAACCCTGTTCCTTGTCGGCAATCGGCAAGGCGCCGGCATTGATCGAGCGCAGGACCAGATGACCTTCATGGAACACCTGAAACACCACCTTGGGCGCGTACTTGTGCAGTGACGGCGCGTCTTGTACCGTTTCACTCTCCTGCGCATTGGTCTGCTGCATGACCAGCAGCGCAGCCGCCTGCGCCAGGTGCCCGTCGAGCAATTCATCGAGTTCGTGGCTGGCATCAGACCAGGTCATGAGGGCGGCACCGAGCCAAACCACGGCCAGCAGCCCCAGCAGGGGCGCCAACAAACGGGCCTGCAAAGATTTCAGGCGGCGCGCCGGTCTCATGGGGCGGCCGGTGCCGGTGGTCGCACCACGGTGTAGCCAATGCCGCGCACGGTCTGGATCACGTCGGCCTGCAACTTGCGGCGCAGATGGTGGATGTGGACCTCGATCGCGTTGCTTTCCACTTCATAGCCCCAGCTGTAAAGCTGCTGCTCCAGCTGCTCACGCGACATGACGCGATCGGCATTGAGCATCAGCACGTTCAACAAATCAAATTCACGCGTGGACAAGGCCACCGCTTCGCCGTTCAGACTGACGCGCCGCGCTGACGGCTCCAGCAGCACCGCACCGCAGCGCAACACGTCCTGCATCTGGCCATGGGCGCGGCGCACCAGCGAGCGCAGGCGCGCACCCAATTCATACAAATCCACTGGTTTCACCACATAGTCATCGGCCCCACCATCGAGGCCACGAATCCGGTCCGGCACCGCGTCCCGCGCGGTCAGCACCAGCACCGGGGTGCTGATCTGGCGTGCCCGCAGCGCCTGCAGCACCTCCATGCCGTCCTTCAAGGGCAAGCCCAGGTCCAGCACAGCGGCGGCGTAATCGCCCGACACCAGCTCGCGCTCGGCCGCCACGCCGTCGCGCACCCAGTCCACCTGAAAGCCTTGTTGGCGCAAGCCGGCACGCAGCCCGTCGCCCAACATCGCGTCGTCTTCGGCCAGCAAAATTCGCATTTCTCAACTCCCAAACAGTTTCAGCACCGCTTCGCCTCGGCCAGCAGGCGTGCGCGCCGACCCGGTCGACACGATCAATCGTCGTCCTTGTGCTGCGCGCTGTATTTTGCGTCTTCTGAGCTCAAGCCTTGGACGTTCAAGCCGAGCGTGGCCGGACTCTGCCATTGCAGCCACCAAAAACCCAGCACCACCGCAACGATCAGCAACGCCAGCGGCCGCCAGGCGCGGCGAATGCCCTGGTTGGGTGTGCCTTCTTTTTTGCCATCAACCATGGCGCGCACCAGGTTCTCGCGGTGCAGCAGGCTGGTCAGCACAGCGCCGCCAATGTGCAGGCCGACTACCGCCAGCATGAGGCCTGCCGCGCTTTCATGCAATTCCTTGAGCCACTTGGCCCCCGATACGTCATAGAACAACCAGCCGGTGGCGACGATGCCAATGCTCAAGCACAGCAGCAGCACGATCGCCACCGCGCCGGCAGGGTTGTGCCCGACATGGTGTTCTGGCCGACCCGACAGCAGGGCACGCCCATAGCGCACCAGGTTGGCCGGGCCGCGCACAAAGCTGCCGAAGCGCGCGTAGCGTGTGCCCAGTAGCCCCCACAAAAGCCGAAACGCCACCAGACCCGCCATGGTGTAGCCCAGGGTGATATGCACCGCCAGCCAGCGATCGCTCTCGGCCGTGAAATAAGCGCCGGCAAAGCTCAGCGCCAACAGCCAGTGAAATACCCGCACCGGTGCGTCCCACACCAGAATCTTGACATTTTCGTGTGCGTTTGCGTTTGCGCTTGTGTTTTCGGCTGCTGTGGTCGACATCGGTCATGGCTCCTTCAGAGGTCGCCATCGTAGGAGCGGCGGATTAAGCAAGTCTTAAAGCGCTTACACCTTCAATTTCGCACGCCCCCGCGCACACGCTATGCTTGACCCGTTGTTGCCGAACAGCGCAACAGCATTTCTCTTACATCCCAGGAATCAATCATGAAAAAAACTGTGTGGACAATGACTTGCGGGCTGGTTTTTTCCGGCCTGGCGGTGAGCGCGCTGGCCCAGACGAGCCTGTCGCCCAAAGCCCAGTACGCGGCCGAGAGTCGGCAAGCGCAGGTGCGGTACAGCGCCGACAAGAAGAACTGCAATGACGAGGCATCCTCCGCAGCACGCCTGCAATGCCGGCGCGACGCCAAGAGCGAGTACGCCAAAGCCATGGCCGCGGCCAAGGCGCACCGTGGAGCCCAAGCCCCCAGCCCCGTGCCGGCGCACAGAGCGCAAGCCGGCTGTCCCGATTGCGCCCGTGTGACCGCGGTCAACGTGAGCACGCAAAAAGGCGAAGGCAGTGCCGTGGGCTTGATTGCGGGCGGCGTGGCTGGCGCCGTATTGGGCCACCAGGTGGGCGGGGGCATGGGCAAAGACCTGGCCACGGTTGCCGGTGCGGCCGGCGGTGCTTATGCGGGTCAGAAGATTGAAGAAAACGTCAAATCGCGCAAGATGTGGACCGTCAGCGTGCAGTACCAGGACGGACGCAAACACAGCTTCAACTTTGAACAAGACCCTGGCTTTCGCACCGGCGACGCGGTCAGAAACTCCGGCAACAGCATCGTGCGCCAGTAAAGTGCTACCAATAATCTAGCATAAAACGCAATACGGTCGCGGGTTGACAGCCTGAATCGCTCGAAATATGCCATGCTTCAAGCCGCTGGCCGACATGGCACCGAGCAACTACAGCCCGCGCACCACCTCCATCGCCTGCTCGACGCGCTCCACGGCGTGAATCGTCAAGCCCTCAAAGTCTTTGGATTTGAGGTTTTTAGGCACATTGGCCTTGGGCACCAGCGCCACGCTGAAGCCGAGCTTGGCCGCTTCTTTCAGGCGCTCCTGCCCGCGCGGGGCCGGTCGTATCTCGCCGGCCAGGCCGACCTCGCCGAAGGCAAAAAAGCCTTTGGGCAAGGGCTTGCCGCGCAAGCTGGAGGTGATCGCCAGCAGCACCGCCAGATCCGCCGCCGGCTCGCTGATGCGCACACCGCCCACGGCGTTGACAAACACATCCTGGTCCATGCACGCCACACCGGCGTGGCGGTGCAGCACCGCCAGCAGCATGGCCAGGCGGTCTTTGTCCAGCCCGACGCTCAAGCGCCGCGGCGAGGGTCCGCCGCTGTCCACCAGGGCTTGAATCTCCACTAGCATCGGGCGCGTGCCCTCCAGCGTCACCATGACGCAACTGCCTGGCACCGGCTCGGCGTGCTGGCTCAGGAAGATGGCGCTCGGGTTGCTGACGCCCCTGAGGCCTTTCTCCGTCATGGCAAACACACCGATCTCGTTGACGGCACCAAAACGGTTCTTGATGGCGCGCACCAGCCGAAAGCTCGAATGCGTGTCGCCCTCAAAATACAGCACGGTGTCCACCATGTGCTCCAGCACGCGCGGACCCGCCAGTGCGCCATCTTTGGTGACGTGGCCGACCAGGACAATGCAGACGCCACTGGCCTTGGCCGCGCGCGTCAGGTGCGCGGCGCACTCACGCACCTGCGCCACCGAGCCGGGGGCGGAGGTGAGTTGCTCGGAATAGACGGTCTGGATCGAGTCGATGACGGCAATGTCAGGCTGCGTGGCATCGAGAATCGCGAGGATCTTTTCCAGCTGAATCTCGGCCAGCACCCGCACCTGCGAGTGGTCCAGCCCGAGGCGGCGCGAGCGCAGGGCGATTTGGGCGCCGCTTTCTTCGCCGGTCACATACAAGGTGTTCTGGCCGCTGCGCTGCAGCGAATCGAGCGCCTGCAGCAACAGCGTCGACTTGCCAATGCCGGGGTCGCCGCCGATCAGCACCACCCCACCTTCGACCATGCCGCCGCCCAGCACCCGGTCGAGCTCCTCGTGCCCGGTGGGCGTGCGCGCCATGTCGACTGCGTCGATGTCGCCCAAAATGGCGACTTCGGCCGTCTTGGCCAGCGAGGCAAAGCGGTTCTTGGCGGGCGCGCTGGTCTCGGCAACCGACTCGATCAGCGTGTTCCAGGCGTTGCAACTGGGGCATTTGCCTTGCCACTTGGGGCTGGTGCCGCCACAGTCGGAGCAAACGTAAACGGTTTTTTCTTTGGCCATGGCGCGATGCTACTGTAGGCCAGCGGCTTTTATCGCAATAGTGAGCAAAGGGCAGAGAAAGGTGGCGAGGCGCTTCGAGATCAAAAAGCCAGGCTGTAAAACTGGTTAACAGCACACATGACTTGTCGACCGGGGCAGTGCAACTGCCCTTTCTTGATCATGGGCATGGTCTCGATTCCGGCGAGTAGTTTCCTCGCACGCCAGAACGACTTGAATCCAAGCATCGGATTTGTGATTCGCTTCACAGGCCTGTGATCTTGCTCGACGATGTTGTTGAGGTACTTGCATTGCCGTAGTTCAATGTCAAGACAGGCGTCCTCATTGACGCTGTGGATGGCCGCCGTGTTGGCGCCGCATTTGTCAATGGTGATCTTCTCAGGCAGGCCATGCAGGTTGATGGCTCTCTCCAGAAAGCGCCGTGCAGCGGCCTTGTCGCGCTTGGCCGGGAGAAAGAAATCCACCGTATCGCCCGCCTTGTCAACGGGCGGTACAGGTATTTCCACTGACTTCCAAGGGATAGTGCTGCCTTTTGAGTACTTTGCTTAGCTCGCCTATCATCGCCATTGGGGTCGTCCCTGTCATGCCGGTATTGTCAGGCAAGGCTTATTGCGACAGAACCTTCAACCCTCACCCCCTGGCTTGGGCGCCGGCATAGAAGCGTACTGAATTGCGACCGGCCTGCTTGGCTTGGTACATGGCGCTGTCCGCCCATTTGAGGACGTCGTCCGGGTGGCTCTCGTGACCTTTGAATAGCACCACGCCCATACTGACGGTGCAATGATGTTCAATTTGCTGGACGGCCTGTTCGTCGGTCTTGACGGCCAGTCGGTAGGGGCTGGAGAGACTTGCGCGAATTTTTTCTGCCACGATGCCGGCTTGTGCCCCGGATTGTGCTTGGCCCTGATCCAACTCGGTCAGCAGCACCACAAATTCGTCGCCGCCAAAGCGCGCCACCGTGTCGACCTGGCGCACGCAATTGAGCAGCCGCATGGCGGCGTCGGCCAAGAGCAAATCACCTGCCGCGTGCCCATACTGGTCATTGAGCGGCTTGAAGTTGTCGAGGTCCAGAAACAGCAGGGCCGCATAGCAGTTGCTGCGTTTGCCGATGGTCATGGCCTGGCTCAAGCGGTCGGTGAGCAGACGCCGGTTCGGTAGCTGCGTCAGGTTGTCGTAAAAGGCCAATTGGCGAATCTGATCCTCCAACTGTTTGCGCGCGCTGATGTCGCGAATGCAAACGTGGATCGCCGGGCCGCCATCGTAGACGATGGCGGTGCCTTGAACCTCAACATCAACCACACTGCCGTCTAGCCTGAGAAAACGCGCCGCCACCATGGGCGCGATGGCCGCATGGTCATAGATGCTTTTCATGCGTTCGGTCTGGGTCTGCAAGTCGTCGGGGTGAATCAGTTCCGCCGTGGGTTTGCGCAGCAAGCTGGCTGCATCGGCTGCGCCAAACAACTTGATCGCCGCCGGGTTGGCATAAACAATCTGTCCGCGCCGGTGCACCAGAATCGACTCGGGCGTCCATTCGATCATGGTGCGGTAGCGCTGCTCGCTTTCCTGCATGGCGGCCTGCGCCTGTTTGAGCTCGGTGATGTCTTGCGTCACGCCCACGACGCGTTGCCGCAGATCGTCGGCGGTAGCTCGCGACTCAGCCTTTTGCCGCACCCAGCGCACTGATCTGCCGACCAGAATGCGGTGCGTATGGTCAAAGTCTTCACCGCGCAAAGCACGCTGCCAGGCCTGCTCCATGTCACCCCGGTCAGCCGGATGCACCCGCAGCAGGTAGTCGGCATGTGTGGCGCCGGTGCCTTCGGGCAGCCCAAAGATGCGACAGGTCTCGGCCGACAAGCGTAAGCGGTCACCCGCGATGTCGTACACCCAACTGCCCACCCTGGCGACCGCTTGCGCGCGGTGCAGTTCGGCTTTGCTCTCCTCCAGCGCCAAGGTGCGCTGTGCCAGATCGCTGCTGGTCCTTCCAAGTTCATGCAAATGGCGATGGTAGGCGCGCAAGACAAACACCACCAGCGCGGCTGACACGAGATAGAGCAAAATTTGATCTGCGGCGTAGATCGTGACCGGGGTAGACAGCGGCGGCGGCAAAAACCCCCAGGAGTCCGCCAAGAAAAAAACCAGCGTTGTCAGTACGGTGATGGTGGCGATCACGAGCGCTGCGCGTGCATGGGTCAGCCAACCGGACATCAAGATCAGCACTGGATAGGCGATGACCACTGGCGAACGTACACCTCCCGTAAAGACCGCGATAACAGTCATGACCGTCCAGACGCCAAACGCCAGCACATAGAGGGCGGCTGCAATCCTGCCGCGAACAATGAAGTACCAACCGATCACGGCAATCAGGAGTAGCAGCGCCGGCCCAGCCGTGCGTACGCTCGGCTCTGGCGCGACAAACCCCAGTCCGACCAAGGTGATCAAGGCGCCGGCCAGAACGGCAAAGACGCCAAATCTTGCCAGCGCCAGCGAAGGCGCCCCGGCAATGAGAGGCGCGCCATGATTGTCGATTTTTTTCTCCCTTGCCAACCTGCGTGTCGGGCTTGTGCTGTTTGTCAAACGGGCGGCGGCCGTATTTCTTTTTTTGAACGCTCGCAAAATTCTAATCTGGATTCACGCTTACCGTGTCCACATGCAACTGCAGCCACCACTCCAGCAGCGCCAGGTGCCACAGTTTGCTGCCATTGATGCGGGTGAAGTGCTCGGGCGCTTCGGGGTCGGCCAGCAGTTGGTCCACGTAGTCGCGCTGGTAGAGCCCGCGCTTGAGGCAGGCGTCCGACATCAAAATGTCGCGCATGAGTTCCAGAAAGGCCCCCCGCACGTACTTGAGCGCCGGCACCGGGAAATAGCCTTTGGGACGGTCGATGACCGAGTCCGGAATCAGCCCGCGTGCAATCGCCTTGAGCGGAAACTTGCCGCCTTCCCTGAGTTTGAGTTCGGGCGGCATGTGCGCGGCCAGTTCCACCAACTCGTGGTCCAGAAACGGCACGCGCACCTCCAGGCCCCAGGCCATCGGCATGTTGTCCACACGTTTGACCGGGTCGTCCACGATCAGCGTAGTGGCATCGAGCCGCCAGACCTGGTCCAGAAAAGTGTCAGCCTGTGGTTTGCCCAGTTCCCCGGCAATTAGCTTGGATGTGACATCGCTTACCTGAAACGCCGGGGCGATCATTTGCAGGTACTCGGCGTGGTCGCGGTCAAAGTAATGCTGGCTGAAGCGCTCCAGTGCCGTGCCCTGGGCAGCCTGCATCTTCGGATACCAGAAGTAGCCGCCAAACACCTCGTCAGCCCCCTGGCCCGACAGCACCACCTTGACGTCTTGGGACACGCGCTCGCCGAGCAGATAGAACGCGATCACATCATGACTGACCATCGGCTCGGTCATGGCCAGGACGGCTTCGGGCAGTCGCTGCATCACCTCCTGGTTGGAAATGCTGAACTGGTGGTGCCGGGTGTGAAAGTGCTGGGCAATCTGGTCAGAGTATTCAAATTCGTCGGCCTTTTCAGAGCCTGCGCCCACGTCTTCAAAGCCTATCGAAAAGGTCAGCAGATCAGTCACCTGCTCAGCCAGCAGCCCGACCAGCAGGCTTGAATCCAAGCCGCCCGAAAGCAGCACGCCGACCGGCACGTCGGCAGCCAGCCGCCGGCGCTCGACCGCGCGCCTCAAAGCGCTGCGCGTAGCCGCGAGCCAGTCTGCGTCCGACATGGGCTGCGCCGGGCGGGTGGCGTCCAGGGTCCAATAGACCTGCTCGGTGCGCGTGCCGTCCAACCCGAGCCGAAGCGTCGAGGCTGGCGGCAGCTTGCGCACGCCCTTTAGCACCGTGCGCGGCGCTGGTACCACCGTATGCAGGGTGAAGTGATGGTGCAGCGCGACCGGATCGAGCGTGGTGTCGACCCCGCCGCCTGCCAGCAGCGCGGGCAGGCTGGACGCAAAGCGCAGGCGTTTGTCCGTCTGATTCAGGTACAGCGGCTTGACGCCAAAGCGGTCACGGGCCAGAAACAGCTGGCTCTTTCGCTGGTCCCAAATGGCAAAGGCGAACATGCCGATGAAGCGCTGGATGCACTGCTCGCCCCAGGCGTGGTAGGCCTTAAGGATGACTTCGCTGTCACCATCGGAGAAGAAAGTGTAGCCCAGGGCACGCAGCTCGCCCTGCAGGGCCCGGTAGTTGTAAATGGTGCCGTTAAAGACAAGCGCCAATTGCAGCGCCGTGTCCACCATCGGCTGGTGCGCGGCTGCTGACAAATCAATGATAGACAGGCGCCGGTGACCCAAGGCCAACGGGCCGTCCTGGTAAGTGCCCGCGTCATCCGGGCCCCGGCGCGCCAGCTGTTCCGACATGCGGCCAATGGCGGCCAGATCCGGCGCGGCGCCGTCAAAACGCAGTTCGCCACAAATGCCGCACATCAGCGCTCCCCTGGGGCATGAGACTGCGCCGGCAACACGATCACCGGTGCGAAGCCGCCGCCCTCGGTGCGGAAGTTGGTGGTTTGCCCAGCATACATGCGCGCCGCCAACAGTTGGACTGCGCCGTTGTAGGTGTAAGCGCGCAGGTCAAACTTCAGGTCGGTCTGCACGCCATCGACTTCAATCAGGCGCTGGCCCGGCGGCACCAGCGCCTGTGCCACAAAGTCGCCCGCCAGAATCTCGCCCCAGACTCGGCGCGTGAGCTTGTCACCGCGGTAAGCGGCCTTGCCACCGTAGCTGGCAACCGGCTTGAAAAACAGCTGGCGGCGCCTGGCCCAGAGCTCATCGGCGCGCTCGGGGGTGACGAGTTGCGTTTGCGGCACGCCCGCTTGCAGCAGGCGGCGGTCGGCGCTGGTGGCACCCCAGGTGGCCAGCAGGTCATCCTTGCTGAGCGCGATCAGATTGCGCTTGTCGGCGTACAGCGCGTGCGAGCGCGGGTGCGGCGTCAGCACCACGGCACCAGCCTCGTAAGCATTCTTTAGCGCCTGGTGACTCGGTTCGCTCAGGTAAAAATCAGTCAGGCGGTTGTAGATCAGGTCCACTACCCGGTCCGCGTGCCAAAGTCTGCCGTCGCGCCAGGCCAGCTCGGACGGGTCCGCCACGCTGGCTGCGACGCCGTGGCGGATGAACAACTGCCGGAACAGCTCAAATTCGGGCGCCAGGTACTGCGCGGCCGGGTCGTCGTCCACGATCAGGGCGTAACCCAAGACGGCATCGCCGCGCTGGCGCTGCCACTCCAACTTGAACATGTCAATAAGAGTTTGCTCCAGCGTGTCGGGCGAGGACTTCGGGGCGAAGGCCCAGTCCATCTCCTTGCAACACGTCTCCTGTGCCCGCGCCAGCGCCACGTTGAGCAAGGCGCCACCAGCATTGGTGTTGATCTCGATCAGCTGCGGCCCCTGCACGCCCAGATGAAAGTCAAAGCCCATGCAGGCGCCGACCGGACCGAAGTGATGTTGCGCCATCGCTGGGGCACGCGCCAAGGCCTGTGCCTGGTAAAGGGGCAACGCGATCACGCGCTCGATGGCGGCAATCGTCGCCGTCATTTTTTTCGTCATTTCGCTGGCCAGAAATACAACGGTGGACGAGAACAGGTGCGGTCGGGTTTCGGTGATGCTTTGCATCAACCCCTTGAGGCTGGGGTCGCGCTCAATCTGCTCGCGCAAGCGGCTTTGATTCAGGGTGCGACAAAAGCAGTCCTGGTTCAGGGCCTCGGCCGCACTGCGGCTCGGTAGAAGTGCAGTGCCAGGCGTTGAATCAGGCGTCGGACTCACTGATGCGAATAAATTTTGGTTGCTAGAGCTCATGCTGAAGCATACGACAACCCGAATGATCGAGTTGGCCACATCTTTACTGGAAAAACGCCAGGAACGGCAAGGGGCTCAAGGACCCGGGTGAGCGAAGCACTCACCCGATTGGCTCAGCCAAATTTGGCAAATAGCTTCGAATAGGGGCCCTTGAGCTTGCCGATGGCCGCCTTGACCTTGTCGGCGTCCTGTGCGAACAGGGCGGCTTTGAGGTCGGCAACCGACTGGCCGACCGCCTTGTTGAGCGACAGGAACTCGTCGTTCTTCAAATTCTCTGCCGCTGCTTCGCTTTTCAGTTTGGCGGCCAGGTAGTCCAGCGTTCCCACTTGGGCCGTCAACTCAAGCACGCCATTGGGTCCTGCCAGGGTCTTGGCGCCGCCCTCCATCACGACCTCCATCTGCGTGTGGTACGCATTCATATGGTCGCTGTAAATGATGACTTGATTGCGGTGGCGCATGTCTGCCATCACTTCGCGGGCCCGCTCCAGGGTGTTGTGCGCGGCGCTGAGTTGATCCTGGTCGATCTCGGTGGCCGCTTTCGCGTAAACCTGGCTCACCTCAGCCAGCGAGCTGGCAAAGGCGGGGTCGCGGTCATACGGCGCCGGGGGCTGGGCGCCAAACTGCGTGGCGATCTGGCGCCAACCCTGCTGGGCCCGCGCCACGGCTTGCTGGGCGTCGTCTTTCGCGTTGTTGCCGGTCTTGTACAGGGCGACGCGATAGGGCGCGTAGGCTTTCTGCATGGCCTCAGTCACCGGATCGGCTGCGCTGGCGGTGCCGCCAGCCAACATGAGCGCTAATAGTAGGGCGGGTTTGAACATTGCAGATTACCCAATCAGACCACGGGCTTTCATCCTATCGCAGCGGTTTTGCCGCGCTGCCGGCAGGGTGATGCCTTTCTCCTTGGCGCGTGCTTCCATGGCCTTGTGCTGCTCGCTTTGTAGCAGCTTGCACTCGTCATAGGTCTTGACGGCGCGCATTTTGACCATCATGGCGGTGCGCTCTTCAGCGGTCATCAACGCCGCGCCGCCCATGCCGCCCATGCCGCCCATGCCACCCATGCCACGGGCACCCGGGCCCATGGGGCCAGCGCCGGGGCCGCCATTGTGCATGCCCATGCCCATGCCCATGCCACCACCCATACCAGCGCCGGGGTGTGCCTGCACCGGCAGGGCCAGGGTGGCGCCGAGCACGGCGACCAAAGAAATACTTTTGAGGAGTGTTGATGTTTTCATGATGGGTTCCTTCACTTTTGTACCACTGCAGGACGTCGGCGACTCCTTCGTCCTTGAAGACCATTGAAGCGCAGCGATGTAAGCGGCGTGTTGCGCGCCAGGGCTGATTTGCATCACAGCGTTGCAGCCCAGCGTTGCGATACAGTGCGTTACAAACCCGGCGCCAGCGCGTTGAAAATAGATTCCAAGCCCAGGGGCTTTGGCGCGCGCCAAGCGTGCAAGGACTAAATAATGGAAAAACGTGATTGCATTCTGATCGTCGATGACGAGCCTGAAATCCGTCGCCTTCTGGTCGATTACCTCACGCGCAACCACCTGGAGGCCGTTGCCGCCCGCGACGGCCGCGAGATGTGGCAGATGCTGGACCGCCACGCAATCGACCTGGTGGTGCTGGACTTGATGCTGCCCGACACCGATGGCTTGACGCTGTGCCGCGACCTGCGCGCCAAGTCGAACCTGCCGGTGCTGATGTTGACCGCCCTGGGTGAGGAGACCGACCGCATCGTCGGGATCGAGATGGGCGCGGACGACTACCTGGTCAAGCCCTTCAACCCGCGTGAGCTGCTGGCCCGCATCAAGTCCATATTGCGCCGCACACGCGCGCTGCCGCCCAATTTGCGACCCGAATCGGCGCGCTGTCTGTGCTTTGCCGGCTGGTGCCTGGATACGGCGGAGCGGCTGTTGACCGCGCCCGACGGCGTCGTCACGCCCTTGTCGGGCGGTGAGTACCGGCTACTGCATATCCTGCTGGACCACCCGAACCGGGTCTTGAGTCGCGACCAGTTGACTGAAATGATCCACGGCCGCGAAGCCGAAGCTTTTGATCGCGCGATTGACGTTCAGGTCAGTCGCTTGCGCCAGCGCCTGCGCGACGACAGCCGCGAACCGCAATTGATCAAGACCGTGCGCGGTGAAGGCTATGTGCTCGCCGCCACAGTGCAACGGCAGGCTCAATGCGCATGAGTTGGCGCGCCTGGCCCTCAAGCCTGTTCGTGCGCATGGCGCTGATCCTGCTGCTGGGGCTGCTGGTGGCCCAAGGGATCAGCCTGTGGCTGCAATGGGGCGAGCGCGCCACCGTGGTGTCGCAGGCGCGCGGGCAAAACGTGGTTGATCGCATGACGCAGGCGGTGCGCGTGCTTGAAGCCACCGCGCCTGCCGAGCGCAGCGCGGCACTGCCCGGGCTGCACGACGGCGAATGGGAGGTACGTCTGATCAGCGAGGAGCAGGTTTCGCAAAACCCGTCACGCGGCCCGATGCAACACATGCTCAGTGCTCGCCTGGGCAGTGCGCGTGAAGTCCGCCCGGCCGCTGGCAGCAACGGCATGGGCATGGGCATGGGCATGATGCGCGGCAGTCTGCCGCGCAGCTTTGATGTGCGCTTGCAGGACGGGCAGTGGGTCCGTTTTATCGGCGGGCGCGAGCTGGCCCCGCCCGCGCTGCCCGGCGAACTGCTGCTGCGCCTGGCCGTCACACTGCTGATCGTGATCGGGGTCGTGCTGCTGGCGGTGCGCCAGGCAACCCAACCGCTCAAGCAGCTCGCCCACGCCGCCGACACGCTTGGGCGCGACCTGGATGCACCCGCCTTGGCCGAAGTCGGTCCGCTGGAGACGCGCCGCGCCGCGCAGGCATTCAACCGGATGCAGGCCCGCATCAAGCGCCTGGTCGGTGAGCGCTCACGCGCGCTGGCGGCGGTCTCACACGACCTGCGCACGCCGCTGACGCGCCTGCGCCTGCGTGCCGAACTGGTGGAGGACGACAAGCTGCGTGACCAGATGGCCGCTGATCTGGATGCCATGGCGGCCATGCTCGATGCCACGCTGGACTACCTGCGCGGCTTGCAGAGCAGCGAGGCCGTGCGTCCGATCGACATCAATGCGCTGCTGGCCAGCATGAGCGAGGACGCGCTGGTGCTCGGGCGGCAAATCAGCATTGAGGGGCAGGCGCTGGCGCCCTACAGCGGGCGCCTGTCAGGCTTGCGCCGGGCGCTGCAGAACCTGATCGACAACGCCATCAAATACGGTGCGGGTGCGCATTTGCGTGTGCAAGATGATGCAAGCGAATTGCGCATCATGGTCGAAGACGCCGGGCCGGGCATTGCCCCGCTTGAACTCGCCCGCGTCACCGAACCCTATTACCGTCCCGATGCGTCGCGCAACAGTGCCACCGGCGGTGTCGGCTTGGGCTTGTCCATCGCCAAAGACATTGCCCTGCTGCATGGCGGTGACCTGGTGTTGGCCAATCGGGCGCAAGGTGGCTTGTGCGCCACGCTCAGCTTGCCGCGCGTGGCGCGTGCGCCCTGAGACAAGACCCTTGCGCTGAAGTCCAGCCGTGGTCTTGCTATGCTTGCGCCCTTTGCCACCAGCCCCACCACCGAAGGAGCCCTGATGCGATTCAAATTGGTAACGTCTTTTCTTGCCGGCGCCTTGCTGGCCCTGGCCGCTGCCGCCAGCGCTGGCCAGCCGGCGGTCAATGTCAAACAAGCTGCCGTGTTACAAAGCAGCGGCGCGCTGCTGCTAGACGTGCGCGAAGCGGATGAATACGCACAGGGCCACGCGCCCGGCAGCACGCTGATCCCGCTGGGACAATTGGCGCAGCGTTTGAAGGAACTCGCACCCTTCAAGAACAAGCAGGTGGTCCTGATTTGCCGCTCCGGGCGTCGCTCCAAGCAGGCCACGGAGATGCTTGAAGCGGCAGGTTTCAGCGCGGCGGCCAACATTGAAGGCGGCATGCTGGCCTGGCAGCAGGCCGGTTTGCCGGTGCTCACCGGCGCTGCCTCGCGCTGAACGGCGCCAGCCGGGCGTGTCTCAGTTGCGTGGTCGTGTCGGTCGGGTCACGCTGCGCTAACCTGGCCTGACCTACTTGATGCCCTGTCTCGCAGGAAGCTAAACGCCTGATTTATATGCAAAACCGGCCGCTAGCCCGCGTTGAATAAGCTTTAAAAGCTATCTAAACTATAGCAAAGTCTGCATCCCTTAGACCGATTCTGTGACCTTCTGTACTGCCTTGATGGCGGCTTGCGCACGGGCGGCGCCTGTGCCTGCGATGTGCCGCACCGGACCGGACAGTGCCAGAAGCTCACGCTCCAGCAGCACCTGAATCGGCGCCCTGACATGTGCGCCGTCGCGCTGCAAGCCGTCGGCCTGCCAGGGCAGATCCGGCGCCAGCGCCAGCGTCAGGGCATAACGGGTGTGCAGCGCCCGGGCACGGGTATAAAGCGTGCGGTCGGCAAAAATGTAGTCGCTGTAAATCGCCGTCAGCAGGGGTGCGGTGTCACAAAATACATGCATGCACCCTCTTTGGCGCGCTTGCGCTATTGCCTGTGTTTCGTGGTCCAACTGGGCTTGCACAATGAGCGCCTGCTCCTCGGGACGCGGGGTGCGGCCGTGCAGATCGCAGAAAGTGCGCAAATACTCGGGCACCCACAGGCCCGAAAAATGTCGGGCCAGCGTTTGCGCCAGCGTGGTTTTGCCGCTGCACTCGGTACCCATCAGGCAGATCAGAGCCGGCGCTTTCATGCTGTGGCGACATCCGGGGCGCCCTGCGCTGGCGCGGCTGGCAAGCGCTGGCGCCACGCCAACCAGCCCCAAATGGCCAGTCCAAAGAACAGCAGGTACAGCAATACGGTCAACCAGAGCCCCTTGTAGATGAACAGAGCGATGCTGGCGGCGTTGACCATCAGCCAGGTTGGCCAGTTCTCGATGAATTTGCGTCCGAGCAACACCGTGCCCACGATGCTGCCAGCGGTCACAAAACCATCAGCCCAGACCACCGTCGAGTCGGTGATGAAATGCAGCGCTGCACTGCACCCCAGCCAAAGCATGGCCCACGCCAGTAGACCTGCCATGCGGCCGCGGTGATCGAGCCGTGCCACTTGCAAGGCAGCGTCAGAGTCGGCGCGGTGCCCGCGTCGCCATTGCCACCAACCCCAGAGCGCCGTCAGCGCAAAGAAGACGTTGACGCTGGCTTCGCCGTAAAGATGGCTGGTGTAGAACAACCAGCCGTAGAGCGCGCTCGCCACAATGGTCAAGGGCCAGCCCCAATGGATTTCAAATACATTGCAGCCGATATTGGCCAGCGCCAACACAAAAGCCACCAACTCCAGCCAGCTCACCGGGGTGCCCAGCAAAACAAACGCAGTGTCCAACATGACAAGGATTGCCTGAAAGGGCGCCTAAAAATCAACCGTCACGCTGGCGCGCACGGTGCGCGGGGTTGAGGGGAAAAGGTAGACGCCGCCCCAGTCCGTGGTGGGCGCTTCGCGCCAGTAGCTGCGATTGCTCAGGTTTTCCACATTGAGTTTCCACTGGGTCGACTGGCCCGCCAGCCGGGTCTGGTAGCGCAGGCCGGCGTCCAACTGCCAGGCGCGCGGCAACACGACGCTGGCGTCGCTGCTGACCTTTTTTCCGCTCTCGCCGGTCAGCAGCGCATTGAGGGACAGGCCGGGCAGCATCGCCACCTTGTAGTCGGCAAACAGCGAGGCCTTGACCCGTGGCACATTGGTGACCCACTGGTTCACCAGCGCGGGGTCCAGGGACTGGGTGTACTTGGCATCGAGCAGCATGGCGCTGGCCTGCAGTGACCACTGGCTTCCCAGGCGTCCCGTGGCGGTGAATTCCAGGCCGCGATGGCGGGCGGTCTTGGCGCCTGCCACCAGCAGCTTGGGCGCCCCATTGGGCAGACTGTCGGCAAAGGGTTTGTCAATGCTGAACGCGGCCGCGGTGAGCAGCAGGCGCGCATCGGCCTGCCATTTCAACCCCAGCTCGGTTTGCTCGCTCTTGAAGGCCGGCAGGGTGTCGCCGGCGTTGATGAATTTGTCCGGTCTGTTCGGCACCGTCGCCAGCTCGACGCCCTGGCCCCATGAGACATAAGCCATGGTGCTGGCCGTGGGCGACCACGCCAGGCCCGCCCACGGCGTGGCCACGCGCTGCGACAAAGCCACCGATTCGGTACCGTCGCTGCGCTCACTGCTGCGCTGCAGGCTGGTCACGCGCAACCCAACAAAGGACTGCAACGACGCCGTCAGGTCGGAGGTCACGGACGCAAAGAGGTCCAGCGCGCGTTCGCGGCTGTTCGTATTGAGCTCGCTGAGTGTGGGGTCGCCGGGCAAGGCCACCGGGTTGTCAATGTTGGTGCTGCCTACCCAGTTGTAGGCCTGCTTGGGTGCCAGGTCGGCCGTGAGGCGGCGCCCGCCCAGGCCGGCGACCACGCGGTGCTTCAGCCCCAGAGCAGCGATCTTGCCCGTCAGCCGTGCTTCCCACGCGCTCGCGCTGCGCTCTTCACCCTCGCTGCGGTAGTCGTACACGTCGACATCCCCATTGGCACACAGCCCCGGATAGACATAGGTGGCGGCATTGCTGCAACCGTCCGGAAAGGCGATCCGGTCGTTGATGCGGCTGCGCTGCGTGCTCAGGGCCAGGCGCGCCTGCCAATCGGCGTTAAGGCGGTGGTTCAGGGCCAGTTGGGCCGTGCGGGTGGTGGCCTCAAAGGGCTGGGACCAGCTCTGGTTGTTCAGGTTCAGTTTTGAGTAGACCGGCGCAGGCAGGGTCTCGCCCGTGCCGTCGCCATTGCGGTCGAGCAGACCCAGGCCCGGCACCGAGGGCTGCTGCTTGTGCTGGGTTTCCAGGTCCGCCGTGAGCGCGGTGTTGGGGGACAGCGCGGCGGCCAGCGCCACGCTGGCAAATTCCCGGCTGCCCTGGGCGTGGTCAAACTGGTTGCGCAAGCCCTCGGACGCCAGGTTGACGCGAATCCCCACGTTGGAGAGCATCGTATTGGCATCAAGCTGCAGCTTGCTGCCGCCATATTCATCGGCCGACAGCGTCACCGACGTGAACGCATCCTTGAGCGGCACCTTGGTCACCAGGTTGACGCGCCCGCCCGGTGCTGCCACGCCCGACTGCAAACCAGCCACGCCCTTGAGGATTTCAATGCGTTCCTTGTTCTCCAGCGCCAGCGGTGTGTAGTTCGATACGGCCAGGCCGTTGCGCGAGAAATTGTTGCCCTGCTCTAACAAGAAGCCTCGCACCGACAGGCTCTCGATGTAACCGGTGGTGTTGTAGCTGTCGGCCAATGACGCATCGAGCTTGATGGCCTGCGACAGGCTGGTGCTGGCGGTGGCGTCGAGCAGATCAGTGCCGAGCACCGTGATGCTTTGCGGCGTTTTGGCCAGCGGTGTGCCGAGACCGCCCACGTCAGCCGTGTCGACGTCGAGCACCGGCGCTGACTTGGCGGTGACCGTGATGTCGACCAGGCGCTGCGGGCTGGTTTGCGAAGCGGCAGGCAAGGCAAATAAGACGGTCAGTGCCGTGGCAGTGGCCGCAGCGGTAGGAGAAAGTTTGAAGTTTTGACGGAATGCCATCGAGAGTCCTTAGTCGACGGCAGGGGGAGTGCATGGACGCGCCGAAGCTCCAGAAAGAAGGTCCAACCGCATCCAGCCACGCTTCCCTGCGCAAGAATTACCTTGATCAAGTTCCAGGGTTTTATCTCAGCCTTTGGTCTTGCGACCGCCAGCACCCCTAGCGTTTACGCACCGGCAGCAAGCCGGTGCGATGCGGGGATTGTAGAGCGGGTACTTAAAATGACTGTTTCTCGCTACATTCTTCACTTCAATCCCACCATGACGCCTGTCGCCAGCTCCCCCTTCGGCGAGCGCCGCTACCACGCCTGGAACGACCATGTCAAAGCGCGCCATGGCTCTCGGGTGCAGAAGGTCTCGGTGCTGGCGGGCTTCACCTGCCCGAACCGTGATGGCCTGGTCGGCACCGGCGGTTGCACCTTTTGCAACAACGCGAGCTTTACGCCGGGCTACCTGCACCGGCGCCAGAGCATCACCGAGCAGATCGACGTCGGTCTGGAATTCTTGCAGCGGCGCTACCCTGGCACGCAGCGCTACATCGCGTATTTTCAGAGTTACAGCAACACCTACGGCGAGTTTGAGCGGCTGCGCGCCTGCTATGCCGAGGCGCTGGCCCATCCACAAATTTGCGGGCTGGCGATCGGCACCCGCCCCGACTGCCTGCCCGACGCCGTGCTGGACTACCTCGCCGAGCTGGCGGGGCGCCACATCATCGAACTTGAAATTGGTGTCGAGTCCTGCAACGACGCGGCGCTGGCGCGTGTCAACCGCGGCCACGATTTTGCCGCCAGCGTGGACGCGATTGAGCGCGCGGCGGCGCGCGCTCTGGAGGTCACCGCCCACGTCATGCTCGGCCTGCCGGGTGAATCCCATGCCAGCATGATGATGGGTGCGCACCGGCTCTCGGCCCTGCCGATCCACGCGCTGAAATTGCATCAGTTGCAACTGGTGCGCGGCACCGCGCTGGCGCGCGAATGGCAGCGCGACCCGCAAGCGGTGCCAATGCTGAGTGAAGCGGATTGCATTGCTTTGCTGGCCGATTTCATTGAACGCCTGTCGCCCCAGATCCTGCTGCAGCGCATCGGCAGCGAGGTACCGCCGTCTCTCAAACTCGCGCCGCAATGGAACCTGCGCCTGTCCGAACTGGCGCCGCGCCTCTCCGCCGAGCTCGCGCGGCGCTCAAGCTGGCAGGGTTGCCGCTATGTGGCGAGGGCGCCCGACCCGGTTTGAGGCTGCAATAGTATTGATAGCGCATAAGGCCGCAGCCACTAGGCTGGCGGCCTAAAAGCTATATGACACGGACGCCATCACCTTGGCGTCAATGGACCGGTTCAATCGGACCCATTGGGGCCTTTGTCGTTGGGTTCTGCCTCCTGCGCCGCCGTCCACAAATGCTTGGCAATATGGGTGCTGAGTTTGGTGATGGCCAGCGCTATCAAATCGGGGTGCAGGTCATGACCGACAAAGGGCAGCACCTCGGCCGTGATGTCACAGCCCATGTCACGCAAATGGTGGGCCGCGGTCACACTGTGGCTGTAGGGCGTCAGCTGGTCTTGCTTGCCATGCAGAAAATGGATGGTGGTCACCGCCGGAGGCACATCCGGCAGTGTGGTGAAGCGTCCGCCCATGGCGACCACGCGACTGGCCAGCATAGGTTGCAATTTGCTCAGCTCCAACACCATTTCCGCGCCCTGCGACAGACCGATCAATGCGGTGGCTGCTGCCGACACCCCACTGCGCTCCTGCCAGTCACGCACGGCGGTTTGCAGCGCTGGCAGCGCTTGGGCCACCCGCAGCGGGCGGTTTTCGTCGCTCACATCGGCCATGGGAAACCATTCGAAACCCTGGGGCGAGTCAGCCGGCATATCGGCTTGCAGGGACACGATGGTGGCCTGGGGAAAGGCGTCGCTCAGTTGCGCGCCCAAGGGCAGCAGCGACGCGGCATCGGCCCCGCTAGCGTGGCACAACAGAATCAACTGCGCCGCTTGGTCGGCGCTCTCCTGGATGACGAGTGAAAGATCGGGCATGGCGGGCTCTACGGGTTGGCTGGCTGTGCATTGTGCCGCAGCTAAAACGAGCGCCTGCAAGGCCTGGTTTCACCGCCGCTGCTGACGTGCTGCTTTGAATTGAACTTTGCGTTATGTTCGCACTATGAAAAAAGACGTCACAACGCTGTCAGCCGCGCCCGCAGATCCAGGCGGCGCGGGCATATACCTCATTGCCGCTCACCCGAACTGGCGCGAATCCCGCGTCAACCGGCGCTTGCTGGGCAGTGCCCGCACTGTGGCACGCGTGGACATCAACGACCTGTACAACCGGTACCCGGACTATTGCATCGACGTGGCCGCCGAGCAGGCCCGGCTGGCGGCGGCGCAACTGATTGTGCTGCTGCACCCGATTCACTGGTATTCCATGCCGGCGCTGCAAAAACTCTGGCTGGACGACGTGCTGAGCTACGGCTGGGCCTATGGCGTGGGTGGCGATGCGCTGCGCGGCAAGGACCTGTGGCTCGTGGCCAGCACCGGCGGGCCCGAAGACTCCTATCACCCGCAGGGTTACAACCGCTACTTCTTTGATGCCTTCTTGCCACCCTACGAGCAGACCGCGGCCCTGTGCGGCATGCGCTTTTTGCCGCCGCTGCTGCTCTATGGTGCCCACAGCGCCTCCGAGACGCAGGTGGCGGACCACGCCGAGACCTTCAGGCAACGCCTGGAAAGCTATCCGCGCTGGCCCGAACTCGAAGAACTCGACGAGTGTCCGGCCTGCGACGTGCCGGTCGCCGATCGCCCTGAAAACAATTGAGGACTGACATGGAACACGCTCCGTCCTGGCTGGTCAACAGCTTCATCTACCTCAGCGCCGCCGTCATCGCCGTGCCGCTCAGCAAGGCCCTGGGCCTGGGTTCCATCATCGGCTACCTGGCGGCCGGCATCGCCATTGGCCCGTGGGGCCTGGGGCTGGTGACCAACGTGCAGGACATCCTGCACTTTGCCGAATTCGGCGTGGTGCTGATGCTGTTTTTGATCGGGCTGGAACTCGAACCCAAGCGTCTTTGGAGCCTGCGCGGCCCGATCTTTGGCTGGGGCGGTGCGCAGGTGCTGGGCTGTGCCCTGCTGCTGACCGCGGCGGCCACGGCGTTTGGCGTGGACTGGCGCGTCGCACTCGTGGCGGGGTTCGGCCTGGCGCTATCGAGCACGGCGATCGCGCTGCAGGTGATGGGCGAGCGCAACCTGTTGCCCACCAGCAGCGGGCAGGCGGCGTTTTCCATCCTCCTGTTTCAGGACGTGGCGGCGATTCCGATCCTGGCCCTGTTGCCTCTGCTCGCCGTAGTTTCAGCATCAAATGAGGCTCTAGCCCCCGTCAATCCTGCGCTTGAGGCTACCAAAATAATAGCGGTCGTCGCCGGCATCATTTTGGGCGGCAGGCTGCTGCTGCGCCCGCTGTTGCGCTGGATCGCGCGCTCCGACGCGCCGGAGATCTTCACGGCCGCCTCCCTGCTGCTGGTGGTCGGCATTGCCAGCTTGATGCAGCTGGTGGGCCTGTCCATGGCGCTGGGCGCCTTTCTGGCCGGTGTGCTGCTGGCCGAGAGCGAGTACCGGCGCGAACTGGAAACCGACATCGAGCCCTTCAAGGGTCTGCTGCTGGGCCTGTTCTTCATTGCGGTGGGCATGAGCATCGACTTCGGCGTGCTGTTGCAGTCGCCGGGATCGGTGGCGACCATCGTGCTGGGGCTCTTGCTCATCAAGGGTCTGCTGATCTATGCGCTGGCCGGCCGAATGAAGCTGCCGTTTCAGGGGCGCCCCGTGTTCACGCTCTTACTGGCGCAGGGCGGCGAATTCGCGTTTGTGGTGTTTCAGGCGGCCGCCGGTGCCCATGTCTTTTCCGGTCAAACCGCCTCGCTGCTGATCGGGGCGGTGGCGGTGTCCATGCTGGTCAGCCCGCTGCTTCTGGTGGCCATGGACCGGCTGCTGCTGCCGCGCTATGCCCATTTGGGCAAGCCTGATCTGCCCGAGATTTCCGAACCGCAGGACGCGCCTATTGTCATCGCCGGTTTTGGCCGCTATGGACAGATCGTGGCGCGCATGATGCTCGCGCAAGGCATCGCCTGTACCGTGCTGGACCACGACGCCGAGATGATAGAGGTCGCCCGCAGCTTTGGTTACCGGGTGTTTTATGGCGATGCCTCGCGGCTGGACCTGCTGCGCATCGCTGGCGCCGCCAGTGCGAAAATTTTGGTGGTGGCTGTGGACGACGTGACGCAATCACTGGCGATCGTCGACCTGGCACGCGAGCATTTTCCCAACTTGCAGATCGTGGCCCGGGCCCGTGACGTGACGCACTGGAACCAGCTGCGTGACCGCGGCGTGATGCGGGTGGAGCGCGAAATGTTTGAGTCCAGCCTGCGCAGCGCGCGCAGCGTGCTGGAGTTGATGGGGCACGGCGCCTTTGATGCGCGCCAGAGCGCCATGCGCTTTCGCCAGCACAACCTGGCGCTGTTCGAGAAGCTGCACCCCCACTACAAGGACCGGGCCAAGCTGATTGCCGTCGTCAAACAGGGACGCCTGCAACTGGAAGAGCAAATGGC
>JBBQQX010000037.1:0-32502 GCA_038215405.1 Burkholderiales bacterium | reverse complement strand
TTCATGGTGGCGCGCGAGGCGCTGGAGAACGCCTTGCGCCATGCCAACGCCTCGGCCATTTCGGTGCAATTGAGCGGCACGGCGACGTCCTTGCAGTTGCACGTGGCCGACAACGGCGTCGGCATCGCGGCGGGTGCCGTAGCGCCATGCGGCCACCTCGGCGTGTTTGGCATGCACGAACGGGCGCACGCGATTGGGGCGAGCGTGACGCTGGGGGCGAACCAAAATGGCGGCACCCGTGCCAGTTTCACCTGGCAGCTTGAGCTCGGCTCGAACTGGAGGGCACTATGACCCGCATATACCTGGTCGATGACCACCAGATCATGCGTGACGGCTTGCGCGCCCTGCTGGAGGCCAAAGGCCACGATGTGGTGGGCGAGTCTGCCGACCCGACCGAAGCCCTGGCCGATCTGCTGCGCCTGCGTCCCGAGGTGCTGCTGCTGGATCTGAATCTGGGCGATCGCTCTGGCTTTGAACTGCTCGCCGAGGTGCAGCGGCGCCGCCTGCGAACGCGCTGTGTCGTACTGACCATGTCGGCGCAGCCGCGCCAGGTGGCCGAGGCGCTGCGCATGGGGGCCAGCGGCTACGTGCTCAAGGGCTCGGCCAGCAGCGACCTGCTGAGCGCCATTGACGCGGCGGTGCACGGCAAGAAGCATCTCGGTCCCGACGTGGCCGATCTTGCGCTCCAGGTCTTCACGCTCAAGGACGAAGACCCCTTGAGCACGCTGTCCCCGCGCGAGCAGCAAATCATCATCATGGTGGTCAAGGGTGCGTCCAGCTCTCAAATTGGCAGTCAACTGCATTTGTCGCCCAAGACGGTCGCCACCTACCGCAGCCGCCTTATGGCCAAGCTCGGCGTGAGTGACGTCCCGGCCCTGGTGCGACTGGCTGTGCGCCACCGCCTGATCGATGCCGACGAATCCGGCAGCCGCCGCCGCCGTGCTGCAGACGAAAAATAGTAACCCCTTGGCGCAGTCAATTTGGCGTTCAGGTCGCGCCGCTTGTCCAAGGCTGCCGGCGCAAGATGTCTAAGACTCCCTACAGACGCAACGCGAGACGCTGCTTACATTTGGTTTCAGGGATTGGCTTAGACACCCACCGGGTGCGGCCTCCGGCATGAGAGAACACCGACATGATGAATGTACAAACACTACCGAGCCCGGCTCGTTGGCATCAATCTTTCAGTCAACCAGCGCTTAAGCTGGAGAGCGACGAGCGCTGGTCGGACTTTGATGAGGTGATCAAGCTGTTGCGCTTTGATGGCAGTGTGCAGGGTCTCAATGACACCAGCCTGTTCCGGCGCCGGCGTCTGAAGGCCGGCCAGACCGCCTTGAGCATGGGGCAGGTCTTCGAGGGCCTTTATGTGGTTCGTCTGGGGGCGCTAAAGACGTCCATGACGCATGTGGACGGCGCCGAGCATGTGTTGGCTTTCCCCATGAAGGGTGACCTGCTGGGCTTTGACGGTGTCTGCAAGAACAAGTACCTCAGCGAGGTCACGGCCTTGACAGACTGCGACCTGATCAAGATTCCGTCCAACGAGCTGTTTTCGCCCGGGCGCGGTTGCAATGACATTGAACGCATGGCCTATTGGGCCATCAGCCGCGAGATTGTCCAGGAGCAGGCCGCTTACGCCTCCTACCATTCCACCAAATCAGAGGCGCGGGTTGCACGTTTTTTACGCATCCAGTCGGAGCGCTTCAACACCATGGGCTACTCGCCCAATCGCTTTACCTTGCCGATGACGCGGCGTGACATCGGCAACCATCTCAACGTGACGCTTGAAACGGTGAGCCGGGCCTTTTCGGCGCTGGATCATCTGGGCATCATTGCGGTAGAACGGCGTGAAGTCAAAATCCTATCGCTTGAAGCGCTGCGTAAATTTGAGCATTAGTCATCATGGCCTCCAGCAACGTTGTGCCGCTGCAAAGGGATGGTCCCAAATTCGAGCCAATTTTGGTGCCAGTCGATGGCTCTGCCCTGTCGATGGCGGCAGCAGTCAAGGCGGTGGACTTTGCGCAGCGCCTGCAGTCGCGCATCATTGCCTTCAATTCGATACCGGTTTACCAGTACCCCGTGTATGTGGGCGGTATTCCCTTTGAGTACCCGTCGGAGGCGGATTACGAGGCGCAATGCCGTGCCATCGCGGATCGCTATCTGGGTCTTGTGGCCGACGCGGGCACTGAGCACGGCGTGCCAGTGGATACGCGGATCGAATTCAATGAGAATCCGTCTCAAGCGATTGTGGAACTCGCCGAGCGTGAACGCTGTGGCCTGATATTCATGGGTTCGCACGGGCGGGGCGGCCTGTCGAGCGTCTTCTTGGGCAGTGTCGCGTTTAAGACCCTGACGCAGGCCCATATTCCCGTCATGGTGGACCATCCGACGGATGAAGAAGTCGCTCGCGCGGAGGAATTGATGCGCGAACACGCGATTGAGCCCTGATCAGTTCGTCTCGGGCGCGGGGTGGCGGTTGTGGGCCCGATTAGCATCGGGCTAACAGCCATCACCAGGAAAACACCTTGAGCAGAAGTGACAGAGAAGAGAACAAGTCGGTCGCGCTTTATTGGGACTTCGAGAACCTGCACGCCAGTCTTTGCGAGGCGCGCTTCGGCGAGGGTGCTTACAACAAGCCCGACGGTCGCTTCAAGGCGCAGGAGCCGCTGGTGGACGTGCAGGCCATTGTGGAGCTGGCAGCCTCTTTTGGCCCAATTGCCATCAATCGGGCCTACTGCAACTGGCAGTATTTTGGCCGTTACCGCGACGCTCTGTTGCAGGGGGCGGTGGAGCTGATTCAACTTTTTTCCCCAGGTGCGTCGGCCAAAAATGGCGCCGACATCAAGTTGTGCCTGGATGCGGTCGAAGACATCAGCCGCTTTGGCCATATCGGCACCATCGTGATTGTGGGCGGCGACAGTGACTTCATGCCGGTGTCACAAAAGATCAAGGCGGCCGGGCGCACGCTCATTGGCGTAGGTGCGCGCAAGTCGACCAATCGGCATTGGGCCAAGAGTTGCCACGAGTTTCGTTACTACGAAAACCTGGTAGAAGCACCGACCCCAAGCGATGGTTTGCAGCCGGAGGTGCCCGTGCCAGCAGCAGCGACCGAGCCGCTCAATGCCGCCGCCGAGATATTCAAGCGTGCTGTTCGCCTGCTGGCCGAGACCCAGGGCGATGCCTGGGTCAATAAGGGGTCGATCTGGCACATGATCAAACGGCTCGACCCTACTTTTGACACCAAAGACCATGGCTACGCCAGCTTCTCTGCCATGGTGAAGGCGCTGGAAGCGCTGGTCGAGATTCGCAAAGGGGATTCGGACCAGGTGCTGCGATTGCGCTGAACTCTGGCGGGCGCTGGCGGACGCTTCATGAATCGACTGGAAATTGACAGGGACCGACAGGAACTTAGATGAAATTCAAGATGTCCGAAAACTCGCTGTTTGCGGTTCTTTTGCGCTCGCGCTGGTGGATCAGCCTGCTGGTGGTGGCTGCGATCGTGTTGCTGTCAGCGGCCTTGTTGCCCGGTCCCTATGTGCCTTTCGGCGTGGTGGGCGCCCTGCCGTTTTTGGTCATCGCGCTGCTGGCGGCCTGGCGCCAGCGCCACGCGCCCGACCCGGCGCGCGTGGCTGCGGTACTCGCACAAGCTGCTTCAATGTCATGGCGTGATTTCGCCGCGCTGGTGGAGGCGGCTTTTCAGCGCCAAGGTTACGCGGTCACGCGGCTGAACCAGCCCGGCGCGGATTTTCAGTTGATCGAGGGCGCGCAAACCACGCTGGTCAGCGGCAAACGCTGGAAGGCGGCCAACACCGGGGTGCACCCGCTGCAGGCGCTCTCTAGCGCCCAGATCGCGTTGGGCGCCAATGCCTGCACCTTGATCAGCCTCGCACCGGTGAGCGACAGCGCGCAACGTTTCGCGACAGCGCAAGGTATCCACCTGATGAGCCAAGCTGAATTGGCGCAACTGCTTGGCCCATAGGGAGAACTCTGACGTTTAGATCAGCAAAAAGTCGGCCAAGTGAGTCAGTTTGGGCCGTTGATGCCCGATCTGGGCGGGACGCCAAAACTCGGCAAAATATCAAACAAATAATCGTTGTAGCCCAGGTATCTATTAAGAATATAGCTATCAAAAACATGTCAATTTGGCCGACCGCAGGTGGCGGAACATGCCATTGGCTTCACCGCGTGCACGGCATCTGCTGAACAACGCGGTAGGCAAGCCATCGCTTGATTTTCAAATATGGGTTTTTCTGGCCCGTTCGCTTCCTTCAAAAACTGATTTATCTATCGGAACTTTGATCCATGCGTGATGCCGGGCTGATAAACCCTTTTTTTTACATTGAATTTCCTATACTGACGGTTCACGCTCAGCCGAGCGGCTCAACTGCTCGTCTGCTGTTTTGGGGTCGGTGTTAAGCCACTTGCCTGTTTGTAGGCCGGAGAATCTCCGGCAAGCGCCGTGCGAGGTTTCCTGCCGGGTGCTCCCAAGGCGCCGGGCAGGAGCTTTCATCGATTCAGTTTCCAGAACAGGCTTGACTGCCTGCTGCAGCACGCGCGCGCAGGTGATCGGGCTCGGGACTTGAGATCAATTGACAACTCACGGACGCACACAGCAAGATGAAAACCCAAATAGTCAAATACCCCGGCACCCCCAATGTGATCCACGGCAACGGCGCTGTTGCCTACGTCATGAACCATGTCTGCGGCGGCGTCATTGGTTACCCCATCACCCCGTCGACGGAGATTGCGGAAATTTACGAGGCTTTCCGGGCCGAGGGCGGCCTCAATGTATGGGGTAAACACCCGTTTTTCTTCGGCCCGGAGGGCGAGCATTCGGCCCAAAGTGGTGCGCTGGGGGCCGCCTTGACGGGTGGGCAGTTCATTTCCAATGCCTCGTCGAGCCAGGGTATTTTGTACGCGCTGGAATCGCATTACGTCACCGTCGGCAAGAAGGTTGGCGGCTTTGTATTGCAGGTCGCCGCGCGCGTGGTGTCCAAACATTCACTCAACGTCATGGCTGGCCATGACGACGTTTACGCGCTGATGTCTTCGGGCTACACCATTCTGTTTGGTGCCAACCCGCAGGAAGCGGCCGACTTGGCTGCCATCTCGTACCGCGTGGCCTCGCTCTCGCTGATTCCTGTCGCCAACGCCATGGACGGTTTTGCCACCAGTCACATGCTGTGTGAAGCGCTGTTGCCCGAGCCCGAGCTGCTGGCCGAGTATCTGGGCGACCCGGCGGGGCGCATCAAGGCGCCTACGCTGGCGCAGGAAATGCTCTACGGTGCCAAAGGCCGGGTGGTCCAGCTGCAGCAGTACTTGGCGCGCCGCCAGGCGGACTTCACGCCGGATAACTTGACCACATTGCAGGTCTATCTTGAGGCCAACGCCGCCCAAGTTGAGCAAGACAACGCTGGCCTCCTCGTGGCGAAGACGCTGGACTGGCTGCCCGAAGAATTGCACGGTCAATGGCAGCGTCAGTGGGTCAACGCCTTCGAGAAAGGAACGCGGCAATTGGTGCCCGCGCTGGTGGATGTGAACAACCCGGGGCTCACTGGCGCCGTCCAGAATCAGGCTGACTTTCAAGCCGGTGCGGTCGATCACCGTACCCACTTTGTCAGCGCGGTGCCTGCCATCGTGCGCCAGGCCATGGACGAGTACGCAGCGCTTTCCGGGCGCCAGTACGCGCCGGTGCAGACCTTTATGTGTGACGATGCCGAAACGGTGATGGTGGGCCTGGGCTCGGTCACGGACGACGTCGAAGCGGTGGTCAGCCACCTGCGGGGCTTGGGCCAGAAGGTGGGCCTGATCGCCATCAAATTGCTGCAACCCTTCCCGGAAGGCGAGCTGGTCGCTGCGCTGCAAGGCAAAAAGGCGGTCACCGTGCTGGAGCGCTCGGACCAGACGGCGCTCACCAGCCTGGTGACGCAGGCCTTGTTCAAGGCGCGCGAAAATGCCGCGCAGCTGCGCCACCCCGGAATTCCGCCCTTGCGCGCCAGCCCGCTGCTGACAACGGCGATCTTTGGTTTGGGCGGCCATGATTTGCAGCCACGCCATTTGATTGCGGCTTTCAAGAGCATGCAAGACGGCAAGGTGGCGCCACTGATCTATCTGGGCTCCCAGTTCTTCTCGCAAACTGCAACGCTGCGTGTGGCGGAACTGCAGGCACGCCTGAAGCTGGCTTATCCTGAAACCGAGCTGATGGCGTTGCAGACCGAAGCCAACCCGAAGCTGCTGCCCGATGCCGGCTTTCGGGTGCGCTTTCACTCGGTCGGCGGCTACGGCACCATTGCCTCGGGCAAACTGCTGACCGACATCCTGGCTGGCGTGCTGGAGATGCACTCCAAGTCGGCGCCCAAATACGGCTCCGAGAAGAGCGGGGCACCGACCAACTACTACATTACCCTGAGCCCGGAGCCGGTCAAGATCACCAACGCCGAACTGGAGGATGTGGAGGTCGTCATCGCCCCGGATCACAAGGTGTTCAGTCACACCAATCCGCTGCTCGGGCTGGTCGCCGGTGGCACCTTTATTCTGCAGTCGAACGCGACAGCCGAAGAGGTCTGGCAAGAGCTGCCGGCCCAGGCGCGCAAGACCATTCGCGAGCGCAACATCAACTTCTTCATTGTGGATGCCTTTGCTGTGGCCAAAAAGCATGCGCCAACGCCGGAACTGGCGACTCGCATGATGGGCATCGCCTTTATCGGCGCTGTGGCCGGTCACGTCAGTCAGGTCTCAAACGGTGCCGCGCCGGAGGTGATCCTGGAGAAGGTCCGCCAGCAAATCGCCAAGAAATTTGGAGGCAAGGGCGGCGCGGTGATGGAGGGCAACATGGCGGTCATCCGCGAGGGCATTGAGGCGACGCAAAAAGTGGATTACGCGCTCGATGCGTTCGCGCGTATAGACGCCAGGCCCGCACCAATTGCGATTCACAATGCGTCGCTGTCGGCCTCGATGTGTCAGAGCGCTGGCGCCTCTAGCTGCGCCGGCATGTTTGACTCCGAATACTACGACGACATGGTGCTCAAGCCGTTCCGTGAAGGGGCGATTGGCGAAGCGCCGGTGCTGCCCGGCACCGGTCTGTTCATGCCCGCGGGCAGCGCAGGCGCCAAGGACAAGGGGCTGTTTCGCCGCAGCGTGCCCGAATTCAAGGCCGATTTGTGTACCGGGTGCATGGAGTGCGCGCTGGTCTGCCCGGACGGTGCCATTCCGAACAGTGTGCATGACATTCATGAACTGCTGCTCACGGGCATTGCCCAACTAGAGCTCCCACCGGCCCAGCATGAGGCCATGCGCGGCCATGTCTTTGCGCTGACTGAAGGCGTGCGTGAGAGTTATCGCCAGAGCAAACAAGCGCGGCCGTTCCATGAGTTGGTGGCCGAGGCGGCGACCAGTCTTGACACCGACAACGTCACCGTGCTGCGCAACTTCAGCAAGCTGATCGAGGTCTTGGCGCTCTATCCGGTGGCGCGCACGCGGCCGTTTTTTGATGCCATGGAGAAGGCCAAGCCGGGCAGCGGCGCGCTCTACGGCGTCAGCGTTGATCCGTGGAAATGCACCGGCTGCCTGGAATGTGTGGAGGTGTGCGGCCCGGGTGCCTTGATCACCCGCGAACAGGATGCGGCCTTGCTGCAAACCCTGCAACAGCGCTTTGATTTCATGAGCAAGACGCCCAACACACCGGCGCGCTTTGTGGCTGACGCCATCCAGCCCGGCGGCGAGATCAAACGTCTGCTGCTCGACCGCGCCAACTACTACAGCACCACCGGCGGCCACGGCGCCTGCCGTGGCTGTGGCGAGGTCACTGCCACCCGTCTGGTCATGGCCACCAGCCATGCGCTGGCCGACAGACGTCAGCGCGCGCATAGCCATGAGTTGGAGAGCCTGATTGGCCGCATGAAGGACAAGCAAGCAACGCTGGGCGACCATGACGCCGAGCGCCATCAGCGCCTGGGCGCACTCATCAATACGCTGGAGCGTCGGCTCTACTTGTACGAGAGCGGTCCCACCGGCAATGGCCCGGCCGGCACGGTGGTGGCTAATTCGACGGGTTGTAGCAGTGTCTACGCTTCAACGTTTCCGTTCAACGCTTTCAAAGACCCGTGGGTCAACAGCCTGTTCCAGGACGCGCAGCCACTGGCCAAAGGTATCTTTGAGGGCATTGCGGCGCAGACCGTCGGCGACGTGCGCGCGCTGCGCCTGGCACGGCTGGAGCTTGCCGATGCTTACGACGCGTCGACCCACGACCCCGCCTTGCGCATGTTGTCGTGGGAGCAGTTCAGCGTGGCCGAGCTGGGGCTGATGCCGACCTTGATCACGATCGGCGGCGACGGCGCCACCTACGACATCGGTTTTGGCGCGCTGTCGCGCATTTTGATGAGTGGCACGCCGCTCAAGATTCTGGTGCTCAACACCGGTTCTTATTCCAATACCGGCGGCCAAGCCTCAACCTCGAGCTTTCTGGGGCAAGACTCTGACCTGGCGCGCTTTGGCTCTAACGCCACGGGCAAGCACGAGTCGCGCAAGGAGCTCGGCCTGATCGCAGCCTTTCACTCCAATGTGTTTGTGTGTGCCACCAGCACCGCGCTGCAGGGCCACTTCTTGAAGAACACGATGGAGGCCCTGTCCTACACCGACGGACCGGCGCTGTTGGACGTGTATACCCCGTGTCAAGGCGAGCAGGGCATTGGCGATGGCGCATCGTCCGAGCGTTCGCGCTTAGCGGTTGAGAGCCGCATGAGCCCGGTGTTTGTGCATGACCCGCGCCGTGGCAGCACGCTGCACGAATGGTTCTCGCTCGAAGGCAACCCTG
Source organism: Burkholderiales bacterium (assembly GCA_038215405.1). Classification (GTDB taxonomy): domain Bacteria; phylum Pseudomonadota; class Gammaproteobacteria; order Burkholderiales; family Burkholderiaceae_C; genus Rhodoferax. Next base: position 23,696 of record JBBQQX010000037.1, on the reverse strand, counting down.
ATCCGCTGCAAACCTGGGCCACCACGACGTTGGCATACCAGGATGATGCTGGTCAGCTCAAGCTGATGAGTATGGCGCTGACACCGGCGCACTTTGCCTTGGGTGAAGTGCGCTTCAAGAAGCAGTTTCACAAGCTCGGCGCCGACGATGCCAATGCCGTGCCGGTCGAAGCCTATATTGATCTGCCCAAGGCCGATCGTGCGGGCAAGACCGCTTTCGTCTGGTCCACCGATGCCAAGCAGCGCCTGATCAAGATCGCGGTGGCCGAGGCCATCGTCGCGCTGGTTGAAGAACGGCGCAAATACTGGCATTTGCTGCAGTTCCTGGACGGCCAGCATGTGGCCAAAATGGACGAGAGCCATCGGCTCGGCATGGCCGCCATGCAGGCCCAGTACCTTGATTCGGTGAAGCAGCGCGACAGCTCGCTTGATTCGTTTGCGCGTGCCATGTCCGAACTGGCTGCCGCCAGCAAGGCGCCGGTCGGCAGTGCACGGGTGATCCCGATCATGGCGCAATCTGCAAGCACGGGCAGCGCCGCGGCCAGCCCCGCCGTTGGTGCTGCGGCTGAAGCGCTCGTCACTTACGACATCGCTGACCAGGTCAAATGCACCGACTGCAAGACTTGCTACCAGGATTTGCCGGAGCTGTTCGAGAAAGTCCGCATCGTCGTTGACGGCGAGTCGCGTGATGTGGGCCAGCTGATTGCTGGCGCCATGGAGCGCATCAAAGTCACGCCTGAGTTGAAGAGCCGCATCAAGCGGGTGGCGGCCAATTGCGATGCGGAGATCATTCTGTGAGTACCGAAAGCCTGAACCCAGCCGGCGGCGACGAGCTGGGCTGCTACGTCAAGGCGACAACCACGCTGGATGCCACGCGCTCGCAAATCGACGCCCTGGAGCAGACTGAGGCGGTCGAGACCTTTCAGCGCCAGTTGGCGCTGTTGCGGCGTCGCCTGCTCAGCGAGCCGCAGGCCTTTCGCGATATCTTCATCGCTGACGGCAGCGAGGCCATGGTTTGGGAGTTTCAGCAAGACGAACTGGGCCCCGATTTCATCCGCACGCTGTGGGCCTTGATGCTGCGCGATGACGACACCAGCAAAGTGTTGATGCGCTTTGTGTGGAACGTGCCGCTTAAGCTCAAGCGCAAATTTGTGCGCGCCATTGACACCCATTTGTCAGAGCGCTACCCGATGTTCAAGGGCTTGTCGCAAAACTGGCCGGCCGAGAATTTCATTCCACCCTTCATGCGCGACGCTGTGGAGCGCTCCCAGGACTTCGGCCTGGTGAACCAGGGTTACCTGGGCTACATGAGCCAGGGCTACAGCGCGCGCGAGGTCGAGATGTTTGTCTGGCTGGAAGCGCTGCGCGACAAGCAGTGCGAAGACAAGCCCTGCGAGCTGGGTCTGCATGTGGCTGGCAAAGCCGAGCCCAAGGGCGGTTGCCCGGTCAAGATCCATATCCCGGAAATGCTGGAACTGCTGGGCACCGGGCGCTTTCGCGAAGCGATGGAATTGATCGAGAACTGCAACCCGCTGCCCAATGTGACGGGGCGCGTCTGCCCGCAGGAGTTGCAGTGCCAGGGCGTATGTACGCACAACAAGCAGCCGATCGAGATCGGCCAGATCGAGTGGTACCTGCCGCAGCGCGAAAAGCTGGTCAATGCCGAGGGCATTGCGGCGCGCTTTGCCAATATTCCCGACCCCTGGGCCAAAGCCGATAAACCGCCGGTGGCGGTGGTGGGCTCCGGTCCGGCTGGTCTCATCAACGCTTACCTGCTCGCCTCAGAGGGTTTCCCTGTGACGGTGTTTGAGGCCTTTCATGCGCTTGGCGGCGTGCTGCGCTACGGCATCCCTGAATTCCGCCTGCCCAACGACTTGATCGACGATGTAGTGGGCAAAATCAAACTGCTCGGCGGCAAGTTCGTCGCCAACTTTGTGGTGGGAAAAACGGCGACGCTGGAGGACCTGAAACAAGCGGGCTTCTGGAAGATATTCATCGGCACCGGTGCCGGTTTGCCGCGTTTCATGAATGTGCCGGGCGAGCACCTGCTCAACGTCATGTCGGCCAACGAATTTTTGACGCGCGTGAACCTGATGCAGGGCCTGCACTCGGACTACGAAACCCCCCTGCCGGAGACGCGCGGCAAGCGCATCATGGTCATCGGAGGCGGCAACACGGCGATGGATGCCGCGCGCACGGCACGCCGCCTGGGCGGCTTGGTCACCATCGTCTATCGCCGCACGCAGGCCGAAATGCCGGTGCGGGTCGAGGAATTGCACCATGCGTTTGAAGAGGGCATTGAGCTCAAGGAGCTGCGTGCGCCGCGTGAGTTTGTCGGCGACGACAAGACCCATTTTGTGACCCACAGCCTGCTCGATGTGATCGCGCTGGGCGCGCCCGATGCGTCCGGTCGGCGCAGTCCGGTGAGCACCGGCGAGTCCGAGTCGATGGCGGTGGACCTGGTCATCATGGCGCTGGGGAACACGCCCAACCCGATCATCAAAGACTCCGAGCCCAGCCTCAAGACCACCAAGTGGGGCACCATTGATGTGGCTGCGGGCTCGCAACAGACCTCACTGGCGGGGGTGTATTCGGGTGGTGATGCAGCGCGTGGCGGCTCCACGGCGATTCGCGCCGCCGGTGACGGTCAGGCCGCCGCGCGTGAAATCGTCGGTGACATCAACCTGAGTGCGCACGAGATCAGTGCCATGGTCAGGAGCGCTGCGCACTACACCAAAATGGGTGCGGCGCCGCAGACGATTTTGCAGAAGATTGATCTGGCCGACGGCATTGTCGAGTTCATTGTGCATTCGCCGCTGGTGGCCAAGTCGGCGCAGGCCGGCCAATTCGTGCGCGTGTTGCCGTGGGACAAGGGCGAGCTCATTCCGCTCACGCTGGCCGACTGGGACGCAAAAGCCGGCACCATTTGTCTGGTGGTGCAAGCCATGGGCGCGAGCAGCATCGCCATCAACAACATGTTGGTGGGCGATGCCTTTTCCGGTATCGCCGGTCCGCTGGGCCTGCCCAGCGCCTTGCACCGCTATGGAGGCCAGCAGACGGTGGTGTTCACTGCCGGTGGCCTGGGCTTGCCGCCGGTATACCCGATCATGCGGGCGCATCTGCGCCTGGGCAACCATGTCACGCTGATTGCGGGCTTTCGCAATGCCGACTTGCTGTTCTGGGTCAAGGTTGGCGAACGCGTGAGCCAACTGCAAGCCGATTTCCCCGATTTGCTCGATGTGATCTACACCAGCAACGATGGCAGCTTTGGCGCGAAGGGCTTTGTCACGACGCCGCTTGAAGCCATGCTCAAGGATGGGCAGACCAGCAAGGGTCGCAACATCGCCGAAGTCGTCACCATTGGCCCGCCGCTGATGATGCGTGCCGTGAGCGATTTGACCAAACCCTATGGCGTCAAGACGGTTGCCAGCCTGAACTCGATCATGGTCGACGCCACCGGCATGTGTGGCGCCTGCATGGTGCCGGTGACGATTGACGGCAAGATGGTGCGCAAGCACGCCTGCGTTGACGGCCCCGAGCTCGACAGCCACATCATCGACTGGGACAAGTTCTTGCCGCGCTTCAACCAGTTCAAGCCGCAGGAGCAGGCGAGCCGGGATGGTCGCGCCAAGTTATAAGTCTTTTTGGACTGCAGCCCGCGTAAATAAAGCGTCAACAGCTATATTATTTGTAGCATTTTGGGCGCCGTTGCCTGGCTTGCCCGGGGGTGGTCCTTGCGTTGATCTGGCACAGCGCGGCAGAGCTTACTTGCCTTGTGATTGCAGCAAGGGATCGCCGATGAGCGCCGTGATCACAGCGTTGACGTTGTCCCAAGGATCGCGGCCGGGCTGGGTGAGCGGATCGGGCAGCAGCTGACCTTCGCCGGTATGCAAGTGGTTGGGGTAGGTGGAGAGTTGTGGATGCAGGGGTGCCGTGTCGATGCGCAATTCTGTGTCACCCCAACGCCAGGCGATGGCATATTCCTCGGCGTTGGCGATCCGCAGTTCGATGACGACGCCGTTGTCCAGGCGTACCAGCAGCGCGTCCTGGCAAAGCTCGGCGGGTTCCGTTAGGGCTTGGGCGAATTGAACGTCGATGGCTTCCTTGAGGGCGTTGTGTAGCATCATTGGCCTCCCAGTTCCACCATGACAGCCTGCAACTGGTTACGCACCGCTTGCTGCGTCTTTGAGAGAATACGGGCTCCGAGGTAGTGATCGTAGCCAGGGTGCTCGGCGACGGCGCCGTTGCTGACAAGCGCGAGCAAAGCATCTTCGCTGTCGGCATCATGTTGTTGCAGCAAGCGCTTGCGGCCCTCGCGCAATTCGAACGCGATGCGGCTCAGCTGCTCCAACTCCTGCGCCGCTTCAAACGGCAGTTTTTCAAAAAAATTGCTCACGAAATTCCTCTTACATTTTTTGATCTTTGAGAACCCCGCCGTCGAGGACGACCATGTCGGGGGTGATTTGCTCAAACCGATAAACCTTGCCGCCTTCCTTGGCTGCGAATTTACTCGCGTCGGCCTCGCCGGCAAATGATGCCAGCGTTGGCCCCATGGAGCCCAGGCGTTTGGAGCCAGCAACGTAGAAGGCGGTCTTCGCATTGATCCAGTGGCCCACCGGATTGTTCCAGTCGGCTTGCGCCATGTCCTGCACGAAGACGGCGCGCACGCGTTGTTGCTGCTCGGGCTTCAGGTAGATCGAGAACATCTCGACCGTGTCACAAAAAAAGTCAGGCTCGCCATGCGCGTATTGCATCTGCGCCTTCGGCCCGGGATAGTCCATCAGCGTCATGCCGTCCAGGCTGCAGCTGGTGCCCTGGCTGATCTCGATCGGTTGGAGAGAAGCAGGTTCGTTCTTGCTGCAGCCGCCGAGCACCGCGGCGCCGGTCAATGCCAGGGCCAAGGTGAATGCGGTAACGGTAGCACGCAGGTTTGGGGTGTGAGATGTTTTCATTGGCGAAATTTCCAGTTGGCGATGGCCAGGGGCAGGGTGATCCAGGCGAGCATGACCGCCCCGAGCAGCCCCGGGTTGGCGAGCCGCTCGGGGAAGACCGTGGTCAAGCCGTAAAGGGTTCGAACCTCTTCAAGCCCGAAGATATTGAGGATGCGAAAGACGTCAGCCGGGTTGAGCAACAGCAGATAGGGGAAGGCATCGGTGGCGACCGCACCGCCGCTGACGACCAGCGCGCCCAGCAAGATCAGGTCGTAGACCAGGACGAAGAAAAACCACAGGGCAATGGCGCCGCCGCTGGCCCGGGTACGGTCCGCCGCGAAGACCGAAACCATGACCGCCAGGCTGAGGAAGGCCATGCCCAGTAGAACTGAACTCAGCATGAAGCCGGCATAGTGATACCAGGCCGAAGGCGGCAGCTTGAAGCCGAGCAGCAGACCGACCAGACCGAAGCCAATCACGGTGGAACAGGCCAGGGCCGCGGACAGACCGAGGAACTTGCCCAGAAGCAGTTCGAGGCGTGTGATCGGCATCGACAGCAGCAGGTCCAGAGAGCCCCGCTCGCGCTCGCCAACGATGGCGTCAAAGCCAAGAATCAAGGCGATCAGCGGGATCAGGTAGATGACCAGGCTGACCAGGCTGGCAATGGTGACTTCTATGCTACTGAAGCCGACGGCCCCTTGCTGCGCCGAGCCAAAATAGGCGATGACCAGAGCGAAGGCGGTAAAGACGGCGGTCACCGCGAGCACCCAGCGGTTGCGGATGCGCTCGCGGAATTCTTTGGCGGCGATGATGCCGATCTGTTTCGGCTCGATTGCGAAAGTCATGATGTTCTCATCCCGAATAGCCGAGAAACACGTCCTCAAGAGACGGCTCGCGGATGTGTAAATCGGTTATCCGGCCATCGAGCGCTGCCAGGGCCTGGAGAACCTGCATTTTGGCTTCGCGCTGGCAATGTACCGTGACCCGCTCGCCGTCTTCGCTGAGCTCGGCGCCCTCCAGCGCGTCGACGATCCGCCGCAATTCGAGTTCCGCGCCCGGCGCGAGCCGCAGTTCGAACCGCAGGGGCAGCGCCATCTTTTCGCGTAATGACTGGACGGTGCCGATGGCTTGAATCTTGCCGGTCTTCATGATGGCGAGACGGTCAACCCGTTCCTGGATTTCCGACAGAATGTGGGAGGTCAGGATGATGGTGGCCCCCTCGCTCCTCATCTCCTTCAGGATGCGATAGAACTCGCGAATGCCCTCAGGGTCGAGGCCCGTGGTCGGCTCATCAAGGAACAGCAGTTTGGGCTTGCCAAGCAGGGCCTGAGCGAAGCCCAGGCGCTGGCGCATGCCCTTCGAGTAGCCCTTGACGCGTCGGTTGGCTGCAGCGCTAAGACCGACCCGCTCCAGCAGCGGAGCACATTCGCCCAGTTCAACCCCTTTCAGGCGGGCGAAGAATGCGAGGGTCTCCAGGCCGCTGAGATTGTCGTAGAAGACAACGTTCTCGGGCAGGTAGCCGAGGCGGCGGCGCACGCGGCGGAATTCCTCGCCGCGAACCGGCGCGCCGTCAATCCGGATCTCGCCCGAGGTCGCCGGGATCAAGCCCAGCATCATCTTGAACAAGGTGCTTTTGCCGGCACCGTTGTGCCCGATCAGGCCAAACACTTCGCCGGCCTCGACCGCGAGGTCCACACCGTCCACCGCCTGGATCAAGCCGTAGTGCTTGGTGATTTGGTGGACTTCAATTACTTTGTTTGCCAATCCATTGACTCCAGTTGCTGTGGGTGGGTTGCATGTGCGGTTTGCCGTCCACAATGCTGGGTGAGCGCAGCAGGGGAAACTGTTGCGCGATCAGCCGCAGGGTTTGAATGGCCGGGCTGTTGAGCAGGAGTTTGACCACCGGCAGGCGCCAAACCAGACGGTCCACCACGTCGTTGGCTTCGTAAGGCACGTCGCCGATGCCGTTGCCATCGCGGTCCCAGCCGACGTAGTTGCTCCAGTAGTTGCCAGTCTTGACACCCCAGGGGACGTCCTTCGCTGCGACGTAACGCACCTGCTCCCGGTTACGTATGAAATCGTTGTCTTCGACCTCGTTGTGAATCGAGCCGGCCCACACATGCGCGCCGACATCGTTGTCAATAATCAGATTATTGTGAAGCGCATTGTATTCGGCGTCATAGATAAAAAAACCGCGGCGGTTGCCCGCTACCACGTTGCCTTCTATGACCGAGTCCTGGATCGTGCGCAGCATGATGCCGACGTCTGAATTGCCCCAGGTCCGATTGTTGCGCACGATCAGGTTGCGCGTCATCATGAGCGCCAGACCGTTGCGGTTGTGATAAGACTCGTTGTCCTCCCAGGTGTTGAAGTGGGAGTTCATGTAGTGGGTGCCGTAGCGTACGTCGTGAATCTTGTTGCCACGAAAAATCGCGTGATAGGACACATCGACGTAGATGCCGTCGCGGGCAAAACTGATCTCGTTGCCGATGATCTGCGCGCCGGTGGTGTTATAGAGCTGAATACCATTGCCTCGCTGGGCCGACGCGTAGTCACGCTTGCCGGTGATCCGGTTGCTGATGACCTGGACGTCCTTGGCCCCTTCGATCCAAAGTCCAAACAGACTGTAGGCGATGTCACAGTGCTTGATGGCTGCACGGTCGGAACCGGGCTGGATGTAGATGCCCGCATTTTGGTCGCCCAGGCGGTCACCGCTGTCCGTGACGATCAGACCTTCGACGCTGACGTCGGGCGAGACGATACGGATCGTGTCGCCCGCGAGGCCGCCGCTGATGGTTGGCCGGCCAATGCCGACAAGCTTCAGGGGCTTGTCGACGCGCAGGTTTTCCTGGTAGCGACCGCGCTCAATGGCCACCGTATCACCGGGTTTGGCGCGCGCCACTGCCGCCGAGATGGAATCGCCCGGATGGACCCGGATCTCTGCGCCCGCTGCGACGCCCGCGACCAGCAGCGAAGCCAATAGCAGCGCCATGGTGCACACGGCCAGGGCCAGCCTTGCAGACCAGTGCTTCAGTGCAGGCACTTCAGTCCCACGTGGCCATCCAGCGCGTGCGACACCCCAGGACTCTGCGCAAAGCGTTGTGCCGCCGTCACTCAGGCTTCCACCAGCATGCGCGAACGCATCTCCAGGTGCAGTGCATGGCAGAAGTTGGTGCAGTAGCACCAATAGACACCAGGCTTGTCGGCTTTGAATGTGACTGATTTTGTCTCCTGGGGGTTGACAATGAAGTTGATGTTGTAGTTCGGGATGGCAAAGCCATGGGTCAGATCCTCGACCTTGTCGAGGTTGGTGAGGATGATGGTGACCTCATCGCCTTTTTTGACCGTCCACTCGCGCAGTCCGAAGGTTGGCGCCTGGGATGTCAGGTAGACCGTCACCTTCTTGCCTTTGCGCTCGACACGACATTCCTTGGCATCCTTGACCGCGTTGGGGAACTCGTTGATGTCATAGACCTGCCGGGTCCTGATCAGCTCGCGGGGAATGATGATGGAGTCATGCGGCTCGGAGTACACCGAGTGGTCGGCCACGAGCTTCATCTTGTCGCCGCTGATGTCAATCAGTTGCGCGGTTTCGGGGTGCAGCGGTCCAACCGGCAGAAAGCGGTCCTTGGAGAACTTGTTGTCGGACAGGAAGAATTTGCCGTCGGCATTCTTGGTCTCGCCCATGGAGGTAAAACCGTGGCCTGGCTGGTATTGGACGTCGATGCGGTCCACCACCGGCTTTGCCGCTTTGTCACCCTTGAAGGATTTGATGGCGGCCTCGATGTTCCATTTGACGATCTGGCTGTCGAGGAAGAGCGTCGTATAGGCGTTGCCCTTGTTGTCGAAACCGGTGTGCAGTGGGCCGAGGCCGATTTCAGGTTCGGCGACCACGGTGTCGCGGGGCTCCTTGAGTTCACCGTCGAACCATTTCAGTACCAAAGCATGCTCGATCAGGGTGGCCGTCGGCGAGAGCTTGCCGGAGCAGGCATAGTACTTGCCGTCCGGGCTGGCGTTGACGCCGTGCGGGTTCTTCGGTGTCGGCACATAGCAGGTCAGCGCGGTCTTCGGGTCTGCGTTGGCGGATTTGGTGCCGTCCACCACCGGGACCTTGGACTTACCGATGAAAAATGTTTTTCCATCCTTGACGGCTGCCTCGATGCGGGCAATGTTGAAGAAGATGCAGGAGTCGCGCTCAAGCGACATCATGTCCTCATAGTGGGCGCCATTCTCCATGTTGTATTGATTGGAGCATGCCAGTTTGCCGTCGTAAGAAGACGCCACCAAATCCATGTTGCCGTCTACCTTGACCTGCCAGCGCGGCTCCAGGGATTCCGCATCGATACAAGTGAACAGGCAGAAATATTTGGTCGGGTCGTTGAGGTCGCGGCCGTCATTGGGCTGGGGAATGTGGAACTCGTTGCCACAAAAAACGCGGGTTGTGTAGTTGATCTTTTCGTCAACCGGATCGCGCTTGTCAGGGAAAATCCCGTGGAAACCCTGGACGTTGGGCAACTCGGTGATCTTGTCGCACTCCATGGTATCGAGCCGCACGCGCGCAATGCGACCATGGATTTTGTCATTGACGAAAAGGTGTTTGCCGTTGTAGGTTCCGTCGGTGTAGGACGGATGCACGTGATGGGTATCACCCGTGAAATATTTCAGGCTGCCGTCCGCGTTGGTGCCCATGATCTTCTTCGATTCATTGGTGATGCCCCAGCCGACGAGACAGTCAATGTTGAACACCGGAATGCGCTTGAACAAGCGGCCGGACGGCAAACCATAGATACGACACTCGCCCGAGTGACCGCCGGAAGAAAACGAGTAATAGGTATCGAGTTGGCCGGGATGCACCTCGTAGGCCGAGTAATCGACAGCGCCACTCTTGCCTGGTTCAGAGGCCGCCACAGCGGGGCTGGCGGTTGCAGCCGGACCGGCCGTCTTGTTGCAGCCAACCAGACCTGCCGACAAGCCAGCACCGGCAAGGCCCGCAATCGCGGTTTTGTTGAGAAAATTGCGGCGACCCAGGTCCTTGGGGATCGCGATTTTAGTGTTGGACGTGTTCATGGAGAATTTTCCTTTCATGGGTTGAAAACAGTTCAAATATTCTGGTGTGAACTCATGCCATCAGCAAGCCCAGCGCTTTCAGGCTGAGGAACAGCGCGGCACCGATGAGCAAGTTCTTGAAGCCGACATAGCTCAACATGTCCATCACGCTGGCATAACGGTAATGGCCCTGCCACCAGGGGCCGTCCTTCACGTAGCGACGCCCCGACAGGCGAATCAAAACCTCGTACACGCTCCAGCCGATCCACCAGCCAATGATGGCGCTGGCTGACAGACGCCCACTGGCTGCCAGAATCCAGGCCAAGGTGGCGGCCAGCGCCAGCGAAAAACCGGCGACCTGCAGTGCCCGTTGTGATGCCCAGCCCTCGGCGCTCCAGGGCCACAGGTGGTCGATCAATTCGAGCCAGACCGCTTGCATAAACCCCGCTTGTGTCTTGTGCGGCCGCGGCACCGGGTCGGTCGGCATGCGTGGGTCAGGAGCCTGACTGACCTTGGCGTCCATCGGAGCGGCGTGGATCGGGATGAAATAGCCGTCACGGCCGATGGGTGTGATCTCCAGTCCATCGCGCTCACGGCGTTTACGCTCCTTGGCCAATGGCGGGCAACCTTTCACATCGGTGTACAGCACCAGGCAATCCAGGCAGTGCAGACATTCGCGGTGGTCAATGCGGCCATCGGCGTCGATCGCCAGCGAGCCGCAACCGACGGCGCAGGCTTTGCAGCTGTTGCAGTCCTGCTTGCGCGGCAGACCGAACCAGCGGAAGGTGCTGGGCATGGCCAGCGCGGCGCCGAGCGGGCAGATGTATTTGCAGTAGGGACGCTCGATGAAGATCGACAGGCCCAGAATCGCACAGACAAACAGGCCATAAGGCCAGGCGCGGTGGCTGATACCGACCAGGAAAGTGGTTTTGAAGGGCTCCACCTCGGACAGCATTTCGGCCAGACCCAGGGAAAATAGAGACACCGTCAGCAGGCCGAAGAACACCGCGTATTTCACCCACTTGAGCCGGTCATGCCAGACGCGCGGCAAATGGCCCTGAAAGCGCTTCAACCCGATCAGGCCACCGAGCTTGTACAGGGCCTCGGACAGGGAACCAAAAGGACACATCCAGCCGCAGAACAGGCCACGCCCGTACAGAAACACGGTGAGGATGATAAAAATCCAGAACAGGAAAATGAAGGGGTCGGAGAGAAAAAGAGACCAGGTCCACTGGAACAGCAGCGTGTGCAGCCAGGTCAACACCTGGGTGATGGAAGGCTGCGCCATGACACCAAAGCCGACAAAGCCAATGCTCAGGGCCCAGGCGCTGTATTTGAACGCATTGACTGGCCATTTGTTTTTGTGGGTTGCGCGGCGCGTGAGTTTTTCCCTAAAGGCATAGACCACCGTGACCATGATCAGCAACGCGGCGAACAGGGCAATGCCTACAGCGCGCGATTTCCACACTTGCACCCAGGGCGCGGCGGCTTCTTCGATCACAGGTCGGCCGCCCTGCAACAAGTCGGCGGCCAGCCAATATTTGGCATCGAAGGTGGCAAAACTGCGCTTGCCGCTGGCGCGGTCCACGCGGTTGCCCATGAAGGACAGCTTCCAGGGATAGGCCGCAGAGAAGGTCTTGGAGCGGATGATGAAGATGGCTGATTCTGTAAAGGCCGGTGCCCCTGCTGCGGCAAGTCCATACAGGTTGAGGTAGTCAGTGTCACGAAACGTGAAGGAATCCGCCCCCTGCTTGACCTGGACGCGGTCATATATGCCGCCGCGCACAAAGCCCGAGCCCTTGAAGGATTCGGTGCCCGCCGTGCGGATGATGAAGATGGCGTGTTCGCCTGCTTTGAGTTGCTCGTGCAGACCCTTCCAGACGTTGTCTCCGAGCAGGCTGGCCCCGACGTCGGGGTGGTTGAGGTCGCCAAACCACAGCTCAATAAAGGGATCGCTGCCGCGTTCCATGCCCACGTCTTGGGGCAACACCTGCAGACGCTGCACACTTCCCTGTTTCACCAGTTGCGCCCAACTCAAGCGCTGGCCGCTCGCTACAAAACGGGCCGGCTCGCGCACTGTGGGGGCGAGGATGCCAACCTGGCGTGCAACTGCCGTGCCGGCTGTCATCATGACCTGGTTTTGCGTGATCACGGTGACGGTGGCGCCCGAGATTGCATCCACCCCCAGCACGCCTTCATCAGGCCGGGACTGGCCGACCTCAATCTTGTCGGCGACCGACTTGCCGATGTATTGCTGGTTGAAGTTCAGCAGCGCCGATTCGGGGATGCCCAGCAGCAGGATGGGCTCGGAATGCTTGAGCACCTTCACGCCGACGAAGCGGCCCTTCAGGTCCATGCCGATCAGTGTGACCACCGGCTTGCCCGAGTAGGCCGGCATGTCGGTGATGTCGGTGGACAGCATCACATAGCCCAGCAGCTCCTTCTTGCCGCTGTTCTGCCCCGCATGGGACGGTGTCTCTTCATTCTTCGCGTTGTTCGTGCCCTTGTTGTCGTCCTTGTGCTTGCCATAGGCCTCAACATAAGGCGGCTGGCCCATGCGTTCAGAAAAGCTGCTGGCACCAGGAAACACGTCGGAACAAGGCACGAGGGCGCACAAATCTTTCGCGCTGTTGAGCTCAGGCGGCAGCTCCGCGTTGTACGAACCGGTGGCCGCGCGCGCGCCGCCCGCGCCCATGGCAAACATCAGCAACAACGCGACCAGGTAGAAATTCACCCGTGCCGCCAGCCCGTTCGGGTGGGTAAACAAGGCCGCGTCAGTCGGTTCAATAGGCATCAACATGGTAAAAATATTTAATGCATGTATAATACACCTTTAATGCGTGGCGACTACCTTTGGGGCAGAAATAATCCAAATCGCCGTCACAGGTCCACCCCACTGATTTTCAGGAGATCAACAATGAACAAACCCACACTGCTGCTGGCGACACTGAGCTTGGCGCTTCTGGCCGCCTGCGGACAAAAAGAAAATGCTGCGCCTGCCGCTGCACCGGCACCGGTTGCTGCGCCAGCGCCTGCCGCACCCGTCGTTGCCGAAAACACGGTCGGCAAGTCGGTCTTTGGCAGGGTCTGTGCCATGTGCCACGCCGTGGGTGCGGCGGGTGCGCCCAAGCCGGGCGACAAAGCCGACTGGGGTCCACGAATCGCCCAAGGTAACGACGTTCTTTACAAGCACGCGCTTGAGGGATTCACCGGCGCCAAGGGCCAGATGCCCGCGCGAGGGGCCAATGCGACCCTGACCGATGACGAAGTCAAGGCTGCCGTGAATTACATGGCAGATCAGGCGCGCTGATCGGTTTGAAGGAGCGATCATGACTGCTTCTGGCTCTGACCTCATTCAACTCAGACGCCGCCGGCTCGCCTTGGCATTGCCGATGTTGGCCTGCGGTTTGGTGGTGCCCTCGGTGCAGGCCAAGGCTGATGTTCATCAGTCGTCGCAAATCTTGATGGGCACTCGGGTTGACTTGACGCTGCAAGGAGATGACAGCGCAGCCCTGACCACCGCCGCCGCGATGGCCTTCACCGAGATGACCCGACTGGCCGACATGATGAGCCGTTACCGCAGCACCAGCACGCTCAGCGCCATTAACTTGATGGCGGGTCTGCAGCCAGTGCCGGTGCCACTGGAACTGATGCAGGTGCTGCGGATGGCGCGTCAGGCCGGACAGACCAGCGGTGGCGCTTTTGACAGCACCGTGGGCTCTTTGCGCGACTGGGACTTCGATCCCAGGCATCCATCAATGCCTTCGCCGCAAAAGATTGCGGCGCAGTTGAGTCTGGTCGACCAGAAACATGGCTTGGTGCTTGACGAGCGCGCCGGCACCGCCTACCTGACCAAAAGAGGCATGCGCATGGATCTGGGCGGCATTGCCAAGCTGCCCATTCTTCAGGCAGGTCTGCGTCAATTGCAAAACCGCGGTGTCGTTAACGCGATGATCAACGGCGGTGGCGACGTGCTGGTGATGGGCCAGTTGAATGGCCGTCCCTGGCGCGTGGGCCTGCGCGACCCGCGCCAACCCAGTCAATTGTTGGGTGCGGTGTCGTTGACCCGGGGTTTTGTCGCGGCCTCCGGCGATTACGAACGATTCATGATGCACGATGGCAAGCGCTTGCATCACATCCTTGATCCCAAAACCGGCTACCCCACTACCGGTCCCCACGGGATTACCTTGATCAGTGAGCAACTCGAACTCATCAACGGTCTGGGCGCGGCCCTGATGGTGGCGGGTGCCGATGCTGGGCGAACCCGGGTCGGCCGCACACCGGGAATCGATGCCTTGATCGTCGATGCCGATAGCAGCCTCTGGCTGTCGCCTGGCATGGCGCAACGCCTGAGTTGACACCGCGGCGCGGCCGGCGCTGGTGGCTGCACTTGGCGTCGCTGGCGCTTGCAGCCGTCGCAGTGTTGACCGCGTATCATCGTCAGCATTCATTGCTATTTCTGGGAGTGCGCTGTCATGGACTTGGGTATTGCCGGTAAATGGGCCTTGGTGTGCGGGGCCAGCAAAGGTTTGGGCTTCGGCTGTGCCCAGGCGTTGATGCGCGAAGGCGTGAATGTGCTGATGGTGGCCCGAGGTGCCGACCTGCTGCAGGCATCCTCTACTAAATTAATAGCTGCTTACGAAGATATCACGGGGGCTACAGCTCAATTTGTTGCTGAAGACATTACAACGGCGCAAGGTCGCCAGGCTGTATTTGCTGCGCGCAGCGACTTTGACATTGTGGTCACCAACGCGGGCGGCCCGCCGACCGGCGATTTCCGCGACTGGGACCGTGACGCCTGGATTCGGGCGCTCGACGCGAACATGCTCACGCCCATCGAGCTGATCAAAGCCACTGTGGACGGCATGGCTGCGCGCGGTTTTGGCCGCATCATCAACATCACCTCCGGCGCGGTCAAAGCGCCGATTGACATCCTGGGGTTATCCAACGGTGCCCGCAGCGGCTTGACCGGTTTTGTGGCCGGCGTGGCGCGCAGTGGTCTGGCCGCCAAAGGTGTCACTATCAACAATCTGCTGCCTGGCGCGTTTGACACCGACCGTCTGCAGGCCGTCATGCAGGGTGCAGCCAAGAAGACCAGCCAAGCGCTTGAGCTTGTGATGGCGGCACGCCGCAACACCATTCCAGCCCGGCGCTTTGGTACGGTGGAAGAATTCGGTGCCCTCTGCGCGTTCTTGTGCAGTCAGCAGGCGGGCTACATCAATGGTCAGAATGTGCTGGCGGACGGGGGCGCCTACCCGGGCACTTTCTAGGGCGCTTGACGCGCAGAACGATCAGCGCCGCGACGACGACACGGCAATCCCACCGACGATCAGGAGGAATGCGAGCGCGTGGTACAGGTGCGGCACTTCGCCCAGGAACGCGCTCGACAGCACCGCCGTGAACAGGGGCGTCAGGTTCACAAAAAATCCGGCGACCGAGGGGCCGACGCGGGTGACGCCAGCGCCGTAACAGCGGTAGGCCAGCACCGCCGGCCCGGCGGCAATGAACAGCAGCGCACCGCCCAATAGCCAACTCCATTGCAGCCGCCCCAACCCCAAAGACCACTCGGCGCCCGCAAACAAGCCCGACCAGACCAGGCCGAGTGCCACTTGCGCCAGCAAGAAGGCCGACCAGTCGCGTCGAATGTCAGGGGGCTCGGTCGTGGGATGCGCCAGCATCCAGCTGTAATAAGCCCACGCGGCGGAAGCCAGCAGAATGTAAAGGTCGCCGGCGACCAGGCGCACCTGGAGCAAGACCTCCAACTGGCCCCGGCTGAGCACCAGCAGCACGCCGCAGATGGACAGCGCCGCTCCGAGCCATTGTTTGCCCGAGATGGGCATGGCAAAAAATACCCGACCAATCAGCAGCATCCACACCGGCGTGATCGAGCCCACCAGTGTCACGTTGATCGGGGTCGAGGTATTCAAGGCCAGGTAAAGCAGTGCGTTGTAGCCGCCAATGCTCAGCAAGGACAGGACGGCAAAGCGCCGCCAGCTGGGCCACAAAGCGCTTGAGCGACGCAGGACTGGCGCTGCCAGCGGCAGCAGCAGCGCGAACGCAATGGCCCAGCGCAGCAGGTTGAGCGTCATGGGCGAGGCCAGTGGCGCCATCAGCCGGCCGATCACGGCATTGCCGGCCCACAGAATTGGCGGCAGTGTCAGCAGCAGGACGGCAACGGGCGTGAGCCGGGGGTGTGTCAAGGCCGGTCCAGGGGCTGGCCCAACAAGGCCTCGAACTTTGCCAGGGGTGTCGGTTTGCCAAACAGATAGCCCTGGTACAAGCTGCAGCCGTGCAGCCCCAGGAACTCTTGCTGCGCGGGTGTTTCGACACCCTCGGCAATCACCCCCAGGCCGAGGCTTTTGGCCATGCCGATGATGGTCTGCACGATGACACCGTCGGTGGCGTGCAGGCCAATGTTGCGCACAAAAGACTGGTCGATCTTGAGCTGATCGAGCGGTAGCCGCGTCAGGTAGGACAGCGAGGACTGGCCAGTGCCGAAGTCGTCCATCGAAAAGCGCACGCCCAGGACCTTGAGCGCGTTCATTTTCGTAATCGTGTCATCGACGTTGTCCAGCACCAGAGACTCCGTGAGCTCGAGTTTGAGCATGTGAGGCTTGATGCCGGTCTCGCGCATGACGCTGCTCACTTGTGCCACAAAGGCGGGCTGGCGGAATTGGCGCGCGCTGACGTTGACGGCCAGATGCAACTCGCTGGCGTGTGCATCGCCTTGCCAGCGTGCCAGTTGCTGGCAGGCGCTGCGCAGCACCCACAGACCGATCTGGTTGATCAATTCACTTTCTTCCGCCACCGGGATGAACTCGAGCGGCGGCACCAGGCCGCGCAGCGGATGCTGCCAGCGGATCAGCACTTCTGCGCCCACCACAGCGGCCACGCCGTCTGCGAGCTGGTACTGGGGTTGGTAGTACAACGCAAATTCACCGTCCATCAGTGCCGCTTGCAGGTCTTTTTCCAGCTCGGCACGGGCCGTGATGCTGGCCTGCATTTGGGGGTCGAAAAAACACAGGTCATTGCGTCCGCGCGCCTTGACCTGGTACATGGCAATGTCGGCCTGCTTAAGCAAATCTGCCGCGCTGATGGGAGCGGACCCAAACAGGGTTGCGCCCATGCTGCAGGTGCTGCGGTAGCTTTGCGCCTGCAAGGGGTAGGGCTCACTGAGTGATGTCAGAATCTTCTCGCCGATGCGCCGGGCCAGGGCTGCGGCTTCCAGGCTGTGCTCGGCCAGGTCTTCGAGCATAACGACAAACTCGTCGCCGCCCAGGCGCGCCACGGTGTCCTGCTCGCGCATACAGGCCTTGAGCCGCTGTGCCACTTGCTGCAACAGCAGGTCGCCCATTTCATGGCCCTGGGTGTCATTGAGGGTTTTGAAGTGGTCCAGGTCCAGGAACAGCAGCGCACCAGAGCGAGCGTTGCGCGCGCTCGTGCTCAGCGCATGTTGCAGCCGGTCCATCAGTAGTCGTCGGTTCGGTAGCCTGGTCAAGGGGTCAAAAAATGCCAGTTGCTCAATTTCGACCTTGGACAAGGCAATCGCGCGGCGCGCCTGCGCCAGCCGCTCCAGATACCACAGGGCCAGCGCGCCGGCGGCCAGAATCATCAACACAAGCAACAGTGTGACGCCCAGGATGAAATTGCGCTGTTCGCGCCAGTTGGCCAGTACCGCATCAATCGGAATGCTGGCGGCGATCAAGACGTCGCGGTACAAGGTCTCTTGCGCCAGGACGATTGCCGGTTGACCGCTGAGCCGCGCTGACCCGCGTGGCGCGTGGTTTGGCGCGCGCACTTGCCCCAGAGGCGGCGACAGCTGCGTGCCCCACAGTTGCTCATGGGCGGGCACACCTGACAGCAGTTGTCCGTCGTTGCGCTCGAGCGTGATTTCCAGCCCGCTGATACTGACGCCCTGGGCCAGAATGGCATTGAGCAGCGACACCTGCACCTCGGCCACCGCCAGCACTCTGGAACTGTCGGCCAGTTTGATGGGTCGCCCCAGGTAGATCACCCGCTCGGCGCTGGCGAAATCAACCACTGGCGCGCTGATGCTCAGCTCCGACATGGGTTGCGCCAGGGCCTGCTTGACAAAGGCAGCCGGCAGCTCTGATTCCAGGGCGCCACCCTGGATGGCTGACGAGGCCAGTACACGGGACTGCGCATCGATCAGCGCGACACGACGCACCATCAGGTTTTGCTGCGCGGCGCTGTTCATCAGTCGGCTGGCTGTGACGGTATCGATCCAGTCCGGCACCAGCAGCGACAGGCCCAGTTGCTCGTCCAGGCCGGCCAGCAGGACATCTACCCCCAGCAGGCTGCGGTTGAGGGCCACCACCGCACCGCTGAGGAAACGCGTGGCCTCGGCTTCGCTCTCATGCAGGGCGGCCTGCCGAAGCGACCACACCAGAGCGGCGGCGGCCAGCAAAAGCGCCAGCAGGAACGCCCCCATCAGCCCCAGCACCCAGACCGTGATGTGTCCCAGCTTCCAGCGCATCATCGGGAGACCGGGGCCATGATGCCGCGCGCCGGGCCAATGGTCTGGTTCCAGACGTCAGCGCAGCGCACGCTGCAGCGCGCAATCCAGCGCGGCAGCACCGTGTGGGAAAAAACTTCCTGACGTCGGATTTCGTCCTGCTCCGAGACCGGCACTGCCACCATGCGGCCCTGGCGTGCGCTGCGGCAAGCCTGCGCCCCGGTATTGCAGGCCAGGCCCTCGCCGGTCTCACGCTCGCTCTCGGCCCAGATCGCTGCTTCAAGCACGGTCAGTTCGCGTCGCAGCAAGGATTTGAGCTCGGGGGGCAAAGCGTCCCAGGCGGCCAGGTTGGCCCCAAAAATAGCCAGGCCCCAGGTCACTGGCAGCGTGTGCAAATGCGTGGTCACCTCATGCAGTCCCAGCGTATTGCCGGACATGACGCCTGTGATGGCGCACTCGGTGTTGTTGGAGGCCATGTTGGCCATGATCTGGCCAAATGCGCTCAAGACTGGCACGCCCTTCAATGCCGTCACAAAGTCCAATTGGGTGGCCGACGATACGCGGATGCGCCGCCCCGCCAGATCCGCCAGGCTGGCGAGTGCGGGCCGGCAAAACACCACCTGGGCCGGATAAACATAGAGGGCCAGGACCTCGACGCCATGGCGCGTGCGCAGCTCGTTTTCCAGATACGGGCGAAAGGCGGCCACACTCTTCTTCAGACTGGCCATCGTTGGGTTCAGCCCGGCCAGATCGGGCGCGCTGTATTGGGGGTATTGCGCAGAAAGTGAACTCATCAGCGTCGTGCCAAAGGGTACAACGCCGAGCTGTATCAGGCGCAGCATGTCGTTGCTAGGCACCCCGGCACGGTCAAAAGGCACGATATCGGCACTGAACTTTCCTGCGCTCAAACGGGGCAGAGTCTGGGTCCAGAACGGCGCTTCATGACGGGTGTATTGGTTTAAGCCGGACAGACCGCCGACGATACGCAGTTTGAGTAGGGGCGTTGCCGTGGGCGTCTGCGCCAAGACGGTGCTGAAAAAAAGTGCGCCACCCAGCAAGGCCAATGCCCGGCGCAGAAAGCGCAGCAGGCAATTGAAGTAGGGAGTGGACAGTGGCGGCATGGGGTGAAGGCAAGGCCCCCATTTTGGCAGCAAATATCGGGCTCGCATCGAAATAGGACTGCGGGTAGATACGGCTCGGTTGGGCGGCGTCATTTCATGGCAATATGCTTGATCCTTCCCCCTTTCAGGAGACCCGACATGAGCACCATTGAATCCCGCGCCATTCGCATCAACCAACACGGAGGCCCCGAACAACTCGAACTCGTGAACGTCGCAGTCGGCGAGCCCGGTCCCGGTGAAATTCGCATCCGCCATCACGCCGTCGGCCTGAACTTTATCGACGTTTACCAGCGCAGTGGCCTGTACGCGTTGCCGATGCCTTTGCAGCTGGGCATGGAAGCCGCCGGCGTGGTGGAGGCCGTGGGCGCAGGTGTGACGCACCTGCAGGTGGGCGACCGCGCTGCTTACGCCTCGCAGCCGCCAGGGAGCTACTGCGACCTGCGGGTCATGCCGGCCAAGTGCGTGTGCAAGCTGCCCGATGCGATTTCGTTTGAGACCGGCGCCGCCATGATGCTCAAGGGCTTGACGGCGCAGTACCTGCTCAAGCGCACCCAGCCGCAGGGTGGCCTGCAGGCGGGTGACTTCGTGCTGTTTCACGCGGCCGCCGGTGGCGTCGGCCTGATCGCGTGTCAGTGGGCCAAAGCCATGGGCTTGCAGTTGATCGGCACCGCCGGGTCGGATGCCAAATGCGCGCTGGCCAAGGCGCATGGGGCCGCGCATGTGATCAACTACGCGACTGAGGATTTTTTGGCCAGGGTGAAAGAAATTACAGCGGGCAAAGGTGTCAGGGTTGTGTACGACTCAGTTGGCAAAGACACCTGGGACAAGTCACTCGATTGCCTGGCACCGCTGGGCTTGATGGCCAGCTTTGGCAATGCCTCGGGCCCGGTGGCGCCGTTTTCGCCCGCCATTCTGGGGCCCAAAGGCTCGCTCTATGTGACGCGCCAGACCTTGTTCACCCACATTGCCACGCGCGAAAGTACGCAGGCCATGGCCGATGATCTGTTCGCCGCAGTGACCAGTGGCCAGGTCAGCATCCGCATTGACCAGCGCTACAAGCTCGAAGACGTGCAGCAGGCGCACCGCGACTTGGAAGCGCGCAAGACCACCGGCTGCAGCATCTTGACGCTTTGATGTTTTTCTGGATAAAACGGGGCTCTAGCCCGCGTTGAATAAGCGTTATGTGCTATTAAAAATAGAGTTCTAGGACGCTGTGCAAACCCGCTCAGCGTCCGCGCCGCACGCGCAGCAGTTCGTCCAGGATCAGGCAGGCCGCACCGACGGTGATGGCGCTATCGGCCACGTTGAACGCCGGGAAATGCCAGGTTCGCCAGTGAAAGTCCAGAAAGTCCACCACGTAGCCATACAGCACGCGGTCGATCACGTTGCCGATGGCCCCACCCAGGATGCAGGCCATGGCAAAGGAAAACAGCTTTTGTCCGGAATGCGACTTGAGCAGCCACAAAATCAGACTCGCTGCCAGCACGCCGACGACGGTGAAGAACCAGCGCTGCCAACCCGAGGCGCCGGCCAGAAACGAAAATGCCGCGCCGCTGTTGTGCACTCGCACCACGTTGAAGAAACTGGTGACGTAGGTGCTGTCACCCAACTGGTAGAAACCAAGGACCATGACCTTGGTGAATTGGTCGACCATCAAGATGATGGTGGCCAGGCCCAGCCACTGCATCATGCTGGCCTGGCTGCTTGAGCCCATCGAGAAAGTGCGGCGCGCCATCAGGCAAACCCCCGCTCTTCGCCAACGCCGTACAGGTTGCTGATGCAGCGACCGCATAGTGTGGGGTGGCTGCTGTCGTGGCCAATGTCGTCAACGTAATGCCAGCAGCGCTCGCACTTTATGTCATTTGAGGGTTTAGCCCTTATGGATAGGGCGTCACCAGCTATTAATTCAATAGCTGACGTAATGAAGACGAATTTCAGGTCGCCGCCCAGACTGAGCAACAGCGCGTAATCGTCGGTCGTGACGGTGAGTGCCACGTTGGCTTGCAGTGAGGAGCCGACCTGGCCCTCCGCGCGCAGGGTCTCTATCTCTTTGTTGACGGCATCGCGCAGTTCGCGGATGCGCGCCCATTTGGCCAGCAAGCCAGCATCAAGCGCTGGTAGCGGCACGTAGCCGTCCATGAAGATCGATTCCTTGGTCGTCGCAGGCGTCTTGCCCGCCGCACCGAGAATGCTCCAGGCTTCTTCAGCCGTGAAGCTCAGGAACGGCGCCATCCAGCGCAGCATCGCTTGCGTGATCTGCCACAGCGCGGTCTGCGCGCTGCGCCGCGCGAGGGACTTGGGCGCGGTGGTGTACAGGCGATCCTTCAGCACGTCCAGGTAGAACGAGCCCAGGTCTTCCGAGCAATAAATCTGCAGCTTGGCCACGACCGGGTGGAATTCGTATACCTCGTAATGCGCCAGGATGTCGGCCTGCAACTGGGCGGCGCGGGAGAGGGCGTAGCGGTCAATTTCCAGCATCTGGGCCAAGGGAACGGTATCTACCACCGGGTCAAAGTCTTGGGTGTTGGCCAGCAAGAATTTGAGTGTGTTGCGGATGCGCCGGTAGGTGTCGACCACGCGCGCCAGAATTTTGTCGTCGCCGGCGATGTCGCCGGAGTAGTCGCTGGCGGCGACCCACAGGCGGATGATTTCGGCCCCTAACTTCTTCGACGTTTCTTGCGGATCGACGCCATTGCCGGCGCTCTTGCTCATCTTGTGGCCCTTGCTGTCGACCGTGAAACCGTGCGTCAGGATGCCCTTGTAGGGCGCACGGCCGTACATGGCGCAAGCGGTCAGCAGGCTGGAATGGAACCAGCCGCGGTGCTGGTCGTGGCCTTCCAGGTACAAGTCCGTTTCCGGACCGTCCGGGTGACCGCTGCCGGGGTGCGAGCCCTTGAGCACGGTGGTGTGGGTGGTGCCGGAGTCAAACCAGACTTCCAGAATGTCGCTGCTCTTGCTGTAGTCGGGCGCATCACCAGCACAGCCCACTTGGTCCAGGATTTCCGCCGTGCTGGCCTTGCTCCAGGCCTCAATGCCGCCTTGTTCGACCATGCTGGCGGCGATGTCCAGAATATCCATGGTGCGCGGGTGCAACTCGCCGCTGTCCTTGTGCAGGAAGAAGGGCAGGGGCACGCCCCAGCTGCGCTGCCTAGAGATGCACCAGTCGGGCCGCCCCGCGATCATGTCGCGCAGGCGGGTCTTGCCGTTTTCGGGATAGAACGCGGTTTGCTCGATGGCGTCCAGCGCCAGTTGGCGCAGGGTTTTGGGTGCCTTGTCCTTGGTGAACACGCCAACGCCCTCGTCCATGCGAATGAACCATTGGGCGGCGGCGCGGTAGATCACCGGCGTCTTGTGGCGCCAGCAATGCGGGTAACTGTGCACGATGTTCTCGGTGGCGAACAGGCGAGCGGCGTCACGCAGCGCATCGATGATGACCGGGCAGGCTTTCCAGATGTGCTGGTTGCCAAACAGCGGCAGCTCGGGCGCATAGACGCCGTTGCTCTGCACCGGGTTCAGGATGTCGTCAATGGCCATGCCGTGCGCCACGCAACTGTTGAAATCCTCGACCCCGTAGGCGGGCGAGGAGTGCACCATGCCGGTGCCGTCCTCCGCACTGACATAGTCGGCCAGATAGATCGGGCTCAGGCGGTCGTAACCCGCATCGACGTGGGCGAGCGGGTGCTTGAAGCTGATGCCAGCGAGCGCCTTGCCGTTGGCGGTGGCCAGCACGGTGCCAGTCAGGCCAAAGCGTTCCAGGCATTTGCTCACCAGGTCCTGCGCCAAGATCAGCAGGCCGCGTTCGGTGTCCACCAGCGCGTAGCTCAGCTCCGGGTGCGCGTTGAGCGCCTGGTTGGCCGGAATGGTCCAGGCGGTCGTGGTCCAGATGACGGCAAACGCCTCCTTGGCCAGCGAGGGCAAGCCAAAGGCGGATGCCAGTTTGGCCGGTTCCGCGCACAAGAACCCCACGTCCAGCGTCTGCGATTTCTTGTCGGCGTATTCGATCTCGAACTCGGCCAGGCTGGAGCCGCAGTCAAAGCACCAGTACACCGGCTTCAAACCCCGGTAGACAAAACCGCGCTCAATCACACGCTTGAAAGCGCGGATTTCATCGGCCTCGTTTTTG